>NZ_JBWKXT010000019.1:31958-96271 GCF_059423245.1 Pseudomonas sp. GW460-LB5 | reverse complement strand
TGCAGCTGTCTCCAGTAGAGTATGAGAAACGCTATTTCCTGAGCTTGGAGAGTGTCTAGAAAACCAGGGGCGATTCACCAGTGAGTCGTAATGGCCACCTGATGGCCAAATTTGCTTCCTATTTCAAAAAGCTTGTTAAACTGTTCGAAACACAAAGAGTTCTGCAAGGACGCTTCAGGCTCATCAATAGCGAGAAATATTTTCTTGCTTTTCTGGGTGCTTCTGCTTAAAAATGAATATGCGAGATCCGTGAGGGCAAGCCGCTGTTCTCCCGAACTAAGCTTTTTTATCTCCTTACCTTCCTTGGTTAAAGGACGCTTAATAAAGAACTCGTTCAGAACGATACCAACAAAATCATTTGCCTTAACTGTCTTCTTAGTAGTACTCTTCAAGCCAAACTCGTAGCCATCACCCATCGCGTTATTTATAGAATTGATATACTCTGAAAGCCTTTCATTAATCGTTACAACAATACTCTTCGATACCTTACGCCCCGCACCGGCTCCCTCTTTCCCCTCAAACAAATTTCGAATTTCATCTACAACACTTTTATCCATGAACCCTTGCATCTCACGCGCTTGGAGAGATAACACCTCACTAGGCGAAAGATCTATTGGAATATAAATATAGCTGTATAGTGAAAATATCTGCAACCTTAACTTTTCTAGATCGGTACGAGCACACCCCTTCGGCCTCACATGATGAAAAAGCTGATTGTCAAATGTGGAAGTAAAGATCGTCTTCCTTTCATATGTAACCCCGGCTGGGATTAACAGCATATTATCTGTATCAACTTCCAACTTCAACTCATCACGAAGATTCAAAAAGTCGGTCACAGCTTGAGATGCATTGTTGCTCGGAAGCTCCAAGTTCCAGAAATAGTTACTTATCAACTCAGCTTTGCTATTTTGCAAATCAGCCTTGGCAATCAAGAACACAGGACAGACTGATGAGTCTTGTTTTTTCTGGTTTAGTGAAACGTTCCATTCGCGACTATTAAATACACTATCTAGCGCCTCAAGAACCGATGACTTACCGGATCCATTCGGGCCAATAAAAACAGACAAGTTATTTTTTTGAGACCTGACCATAGGCACAAAGTTTAAGTTACTATATGCCTTGTAGTTTCTTAAAAACACTCCGACTATCATTACCTTCCATCCGTTGACTATCGCTTAATGTGCGTGCCGCGATGGAATACAAAGGTGTGGTCAGCATCGGGCGAATCTGGCCACTATACCGCCATCACCAAAGTCAGTTAATTTTTTTTTGATTCGCGTTCGCCGAGCCTAGGCTCGCCAACACCGGCTTCCGCTCTATCTAAGCTATGACGGCCAACGGCGGGCCCCTAAGGTAATCATCCAAAGGCAGTCGGGTACGGATGGTGTAGCTGGATAAGGCACGATAACATGACACCACAGTACACCACCCAGGTGTACCTAAACGCTGTCACACTTCGAGATTTTTGAGCGATAAATCCTTGTAGAATCAAGGACTTATAGAATGGAGGCGGCCCCACCAGCCACACCCCGGCACTCGATGTTCCCGCTATGGCTGCTCCCTTCCGGGCCTGACCAGGTTAACGGGTAATCAATGCGGGGGGACCGATGGGGCCACCACTACATGCCTCGCTGAGCAGCGAGTGGCGCCATTGTACCGGTCTTGAGGGCAGATACAACCTCTGAGGTAGAAAAAGTCATCATTTCTCAATGACTTGTCAGGCGCATGGGCGCTGAACTGGCGCGCAAACCTGTGGGAGCGGGCGCGCCCGCGAAGAAGGCGCCGCAGTGGATGGCACCGGCTTTGCCGGTGATCGCCGGCAAGCCAGCTCCTACAGGGACCGTACAAGCTTCTGAATCTGGGTATCGAGCCAGAATGTTGGGGTCGGGGATAGCGCAGGGCTTCAGATAGCGATGCCCTGTTCGGCCAGGAATGTGACAAAGGCATCTTCGTCCAGCACCTTAACGCCCAGCTCAGCGGCCTTGGCCAGCTTGGACCCTGCCCCCGGCCCTGCCACCACGCAGTGGGTCTTGCCAGACACCGAGCCGGCCACCTTGGCCCCCAGGCTTTCCAGCTTGTCTTTGGCGATGTCGCGGCTCATGCGCTCCAGCGTACCGGTCAGCACCCAGGTCTGCCCGGCCAGCGGCAAGCCTTCAGCTACCTTCTTCTCGCTGCTCCAATGCATGCCGAACGCCAGCAACTGGGCTTCGATGTCCCGCGCCAGCTTCTGATTCGCTTCATCCTTGAAGAACTCACGCACTGCGTCAGCCTGCTTGGCCGCCAGGGCTTGGCGCAGGTCGATGCCGTCGGCGGCGATGATCTTGTCCAGGCTGTCGAGCCTGGCCACCAGCTTCTCGGCACCGGTCGGGCCAACGGAGGGGATGTCGAGCTTGGCGATCATCCCGGCCAAGGTGGTGCTGGCAGCAAATTCGGCAGCCAGTTCGCCCTCGTCCTGTATTTTCATGCCGCTGGCCAGAAGCTGTTCAATGACTTTCTGGTTGTGCTCGTCTTCGAAGAAGTTGTGGATTTCGTAGGCCACCTCCAGGCCGATATCCGGCAGGTAGGTCAGCACTTGTGGCAACGCCTGCTGCACACGGGCCAGGCTGCCCAGCGAGCGGGCCAGTACCTTGGCGGTTTCTTCGCCCACGTCGGGAATGCCCAGGGCATAGATGAAGCGCGCCAGGCTCGGGCGCTTGCTGGCTTCGATGGCATCGAGCAACTTCTTGCTGGAGACCTCGGCAAAGCCTTCAAGCCCGACAACCTGCTCGAACTCCAGTTTGTACAGGTCAGCTGGCGAGCCGATCAGGCCTTCATCCACCAATTGCTCGACGCTCTTCTCGCCCAGGCCGTCGATGTCCATGGCACGGCGGGACACGTAGTGAATGATCGCCTGTTTGAGCTGGGCGCCACAGGCCAAGCGACCCACACAGCGGTACACCGCGCCTTCGCTGGTGGTTGCCTTGCCTTTGCTGCGTTTGACCAGCTGGGTACGCTCGACCTGCGAACCACAGACCGGGCACACGCTCGGCACTTCTACCGGGCGGGCATCTTCCGGGCGGCGCTCCAGCACGACTTGCATCACCTGCGGGATCACATCACCGGCACGGCGGATGATTACCGTGTCGCCGATGCGCAGGCCCAGGCGGGCGATTTCGTCCATGTTGTGCAAGGTGGCATTGGACACGGTCACACCAGCAACCTTGACCGGTTTCAGGCGCGCCACAGGCGTTACTGCCCCTGTACGGCCAACCTGGAACTCGACGTCCAGCACCTCGGTCAGCTCTTCCATGGCCGGGAACTTGTGGGCGATCGCCCAGCGTGGCTCGCGGGCACGGAAGCCCAGCTCGCGCTGGGCGGCCAGGCTGTTGACCTTGAACACCACGCCATCGATTTCATAGGGCAGGCTGTTGCGCCGTTCGCCGATATCGCGGTAGTAGGCCAGGCACTCATCGATGCCTGCCGCGTGCTTGAGCTCGCGACTGATCGGCAGGCCCCAGGCCTTGAGCTGCTCGAGGGTGCCGATGTGGCTGTCGGCGATGCTCTCGGACACCTGGCCAACGCCATAGCAGCAGAACTCCAGCGGGCGGCTGGCGGTAATCTTTGAATCCAGCTGACGCAGGCTGCCGGCAGCGGCGTTGCGCGGGTTGGCGAAGGTCTTGCCGCCGGCTTCGGCCTGGGCGGCATTGAGCCGGTCGAAACCGGCCTTGCTCATGTACACCTCACCGCGCACTTCCAGCACCGCTGGCCAGCCTTCGCCCTGCAGTTTGAGCGGGATGTTACGCACGGTGCGCACGTTGGCGCTGATATCCTCGCCAGTGGTGCCGTCACCACGGGTGGCGCCCTGCACCAGCTGACCGTCGCGATACAGCAGGCTCACCGCCAGGCCGTCGAGCTTGGGTTCGCAGCTGAAGTCGACCGCACCGGGCTGGTCGAGGCCGTCTACCACGCGGCGGCCGAACTCACGCAGGTCGGTTTCTTCGAAAGCGTTGCCCAGGCTGAGCATGGGCACTTCATGGCGCACCTGGCTGAATGCGGACAACGCCTGGCCGCCGACGCGCTGGGTGGGCGAATCAGGGGTTACCAGGTGGGGGTGTTCAGCCTCAAGCGCCTTGAGCTCGTTGAACAGGCGGTCGTATTCGGCATCGGGCACACTGGGCTCGTCGAGCACGTAGTAGCGGTAGTTGTGCTGGTCGAGTTCGGCACGCAGTTCGTGGATACGGGTTTCGGCGGTCATTTTCAGGGTCTCTTGCAAAGCAAAAAGAGCAGCCTGGGGTGGTGTCTGGGGCCTGGATTGGTAATTGCCTGACCGGGCCCTATCGCCGGCAAGCCAGCTCCCACAGGTACACCACAAGCCTGGAGGGCAGTGGTACTCCTGTGGGAGCTGGCTTGCCGGGGATAGGGCCGGGTCGGGCAGTAACTCCCGAACCGACCAGCACGCCCTCAGGCTGCTCTTTCGTCTGGATCTGTCAGCGCTTCTGGGTCAGCGCGCGGCGCTCGAACTCTACGATGCGCTGGCGGTAGTGCTCGATGGTCTGGGCAGTCAGCACGCTGCGCTGGTCGTCCTTGAGCTCGCCGTTGAGTTCGTGGGCCAGTTTGCGTGCCGCAGCGACCATCACGTCGAACGCCTGCTTCGGATGACGCGGGCCCGGCAGACCAAGGAAGAAGCTCACAGCGCGGGTGCTGAAGTGGTCGATATCGTCCAGGTCGAACACGCCTGGCTTGACCGCATTGGCCATGGAGAACAGCACTTCGCCGTGGCCGGCCATGCTCTCGTGGCGGTGGAAAATGTCCATTTCGCCGAAGCGCAGGCCGCTTTCCAGAATGTTCTGCAGCAACGCCGGGCCCTTGAAGCCGCCTTCGTCACGGGAGATAACACTGATCACCAGCACTTCCTCGGCCGGTGGCAGCTCCTTGACGCTACTGGCAGGCGCTGTACCCGTGCTGCTGCGGGTGTTGTCGGCGGCAAAGTCGTCATTGCTGTCAGCAAAAAGGTCGGGCTCGCGCGTGTCGGCACTCAGGTTCAGGTCACCCTGCTGTACATCAGCCGCTACGGTGGCGCGCTTGTTGCGCTTGCTGGCCTTGGCCGGCTTGGGCTCGCGTTCGCGGTCACGCGAAGAGGCGCTGAGCGACGGCAAGTCGCTTTCGTCCAGCTCAGGCTCCTTGTGGGCGTCCAGCACGCGCGACGGGCCGAGCACTTCGGCGCCGCCACCCTCTTCTTCCGGCAGGTTGGAATAACTGCGATCCAGACGGAATTTCAACTTGCCTTTCCCGCCGCGCATGCGGCGCCAGCCGTCGAAAAGAATCCCGGCAATGACAATGATGCCGATGACGATCAGCCACTCGCGCAGACCGATTTCCATGTAATCCCGTGCCTCTATAAAAATATGCTTGAAAACAAAGGGTTCAAAGCCCTTTAACACGTGGCGCCAACTCTATGTTCTGACAGGCGTTTTACCCACGCAAAAAACGAGTGACATTAAGCTAGCACGACCAAAGACAACTTTACACCGTCTGTCGCACATGACGGGGGCATTTCGCTACAGAATGTGCCCGCATCGTCGCGCATCAAGCGTCGACCATGGCCATGGCCGCCTCCACATCAACTGCAACAAGGCGTGAGCAACCGGGTTCATGCATGGTCACCCCCATCAATTGGTCCGCCATCTCCATGGCAATCTTGTTGTGCGTGATGTAGATGAACTGCACGCTTTCACTCATTTCCTTGACCAGGCGCGCATAGCGCCCGACGTTGGCATCGTCCAGCGGTGCATCGACCTCGTCGAGCATGCAGAACGGTGCGGGGTTCAACTTGAAGATGGCAAACACCAGCGCCAACGCGGTCAGTGCCTTCTCGCCGCCGGACAGCAGATGAATGGTGCTGTTCTTCTTGCCCGGGGGTCGCGCCATGATCGTCACCCCTGTATCGAGTAAATCTTCGCCCGTCAGTTCCAGATAAGCGCTGCCACCACCGAAAACTTTTGGGAAAAGTGCCTGTAATCCGGCATTTATCTGATCAAAGGTATCCTTGAAGCGGTTGCGGGTTTCCTTGTCGATCTTGCGAATGACGTTTTCCAGGGTCTCGAGGGCTTCGACCAGGTCGGCGTCCTGCGCGTCCAGGTAACGCTTGCGCTCGGACTGCTGCTGGTATTCCTCGATGGCGGCCAGGTTGATCGCACCCAGGCGCTGGATGCGTGCTTCAAGCTGCTCCAGCTCCTGTTCGGTACCCTGCTCGCTGGCCTCGGCCTCCAGCGTGGTGAGCACGCCTTGCAGGTCGTAGCCATCGGCCAGCAGCTGTTCTTGCAAGGTCTTGCGTCGTACGTCCAGCCCCTGGCACTCCAGGCGCAATTGCTCCAGTTGGCCGCGCAGCAACTGAGCTTGCTGCTCGGCCTGGGTGCGGCGCTTTTCGGCATCACGCAGTTCACGGTCGGCTTCGTCCATGTGCAGGCGGGCCAAGCGCATTTCCTCGTCCACGCTCATACGCCGCTCCAGCAGCTCTTCGAGCTTCAGGCGCAGTTCTTCCTGCGGGGCCTCGCCCTCCTCCAGGTTCAGGCTCAGTTGCTCCTGGCGCTCGGTCAGGCGCGCTGCCTGCTGCTCCAGGCGCTCCAGGGCCTGACGGGTGGAGTCGTGCTGGGCGCGCAGCGAGCCCAAGCGCACGGCCAACTGGTGGGCGTGGTCCTTGTGCTGGCGGGCCTCTTGGCGCACCCGGTCGAGGGCTTCGCGCAGGGTGTCGCGGCGGGCCATCAGTTGCTCGCGCTGCTCGGTGTCCTGGGCCATCAGCTCCAGGGCCTCCTGCAGCAGCAGGCGCGCTTCGCCTAGCTGTTCGTGCTCCACGGCGCGCTGCTCTTCAAGCTCGGCCAGTTCTTCAAGCAGGCGCCGACGGCGCAACGCGACCTGCTCGGCTCGGGCGCGGCTGGCCGAGAGCCTGGCATTCAGTTCGCCATGCAGACGGTTTTCTTCCTGGGTACGGCGGCGCAGCTGTTCGCGCTGCTCTTCCTGGTCCAGCTGCTGCTCGCGCAGGGCCTGCAACTGTTGCTCAAGCTGCTCCAGTGCCGCTTCCTGCTCCTGTTGCTCCTGCCCCAGGCGCTCGATTTCCTGGCCACGCGCCAGCACGCCGCCTTCAGCTTCACCACCACGGCGCACCCGCAGGAAGTGCCGGCCAACCCAGTAGCCATCGCGGCTGACCAGGCTCTGGCCTTCGCCAAGCGACACGCGCTGCGCCAGTGCCTGGGCCAAGTCCTCCACAGGCTTGACCTGGCCCAGCCAGGGCGCCAGGTCGATGCGACCTGCGACCTTTTCCAGCAGGCTGCCAGGCAACGATGAACCCTTGCCGCTGGCCTGCAGCAAACGCAGCTCACCTTGCTCAAGGCCTGTGAAATCGAGCGTATCGAAATCATCCACCAGCACCGCCTGCAGATCGGCGCCAAGCACCGTTTCTACTGCCAACTCCCAACCCGGTTCTACGCGCAAGCCTTCAGCCAGGCGTGGCTGTTGCTCCAGACCTTGGCCTTGCAGCCAGCCTGCAGCACCCGCGCCCGGTTCCAGGGCGGCCTGCTGCAAGGCTTCGAGCGAGGCCAGACGACCACCCAGGCGCTGCAGGTCGCCCTGCGCCTGCTGCTGGGCCTGGGTGGCCTGTTGCAGTTGCTCGCGCGCGCCTTCCAGGCGCTCGACCACCTGTTCTTCGGACAGCTGCAATTCTTCCAGCAGCATTTCACTGCTGGCCAGTTGCTCGGCCAGTTCGAGCATGGCGGCATCCTGCGGGTCGCTCCCCAGTTGCTCGCGCTCCTCGCCCAGCTTGCGCTGGCGCTCGGCCAAACGCTCCAGGCTGGCTTCCAGCTGTTGCAGGCGCGCCTGCTGCACTTCGGCCTGGCGACGTGGTTCGGCGGAGCGGCTGTTGAAACTGTCCCACTGTTCCTGCCAGCCGTGCATGCCCGCCTCGGCTTCTTCAAGGGCCGCAGCGGCCTCTTCGGCGGCGGCCAGGGTCATTTCCTGCTCGGGCTCGAGCATGGCCAGCTCTTCGCCCAGGGTGGCCAGCAAGGTGCGGTCGTGGCCCAGGTGCGATTCGGTCTCCAGGCGCGTGCGCTCGGCTTCCTTGAAGTCGTCCTGCAACTGCCGCAGGCGCTGCTGGCCATGCTGGATACTCTGCTCGACCCGGGCAATATCACCGGCTACCGAGTAGAAGCGGCCCTGCACCTGGTTGAAGCGCTCGGATAATTCATGATGGCCATCGCGCAGGCGCTCGATACTGGCATCGGCATTGCGCTGCTCGGCCACCAGTGCTTCATGGGACACACCCTGGTCGCCAATCACCGACTCGCGCTGGCGTACCTGTTCGTCCAGGCCGCGCCAGCGCAAGGCCGAAAGGCGTGCCTTCAACTGGCGTTCCTGCGCTTTGTACTCGCGGTACTTCTCGGCGGCCTGGGCCTGACGGTGCAGGCGCTCCAGCTGGCGCTCCAGCTCTTCGCGCAGGTCGGTCAGGCGCGCGAGGTTTTCCTGGGTGCGGCGGATGCGGTTCTCGGTTTCGCGGCGCCGCTCCTTGTACTTGGAGATGCCGGCCGCTTCTTCGATGAAGTTGCGCAGTTCCTCGGGCTTGGCCTCGATCAGCTTGGAGATCATCCCCTGCTCGATGATCGAATAGCTGCGCGGCCCCAGGCCGGTACCGAGGAAAATATCGGTGATGTCACGCCGACGACACTTGGTGCCGTTGAGGTAATAGCTGTTCTGCCCGTCGCGGGTAACCTTGCGGCGGATCGAGATTTCGGCATAGGCGGCATACTCGCCGACCAGGGTGGTTTCGCTGTTGTCGAACACCAGTTCGATGCTGGCCTGGCTGACCGGCTTGCGGCCACTGGAGCCGTTGAAGATGACGTCGGTCATCGACTCGCCGCGCAGGTTCTTTGCCGAACTCTCGCCCATCACCCAGCGCACCGCGTCGATGATGTTGGACTTGCCACAGCCGTTGGGGCCGACCACGGCCGCCATGTTACTGGGGAAATTGACCGTGGTCGGGTCGACGAACGACTTGAACCCGGCCAGGCGAATGCACTTCAGGCGCATCGGTCAGCCTCGGGCCAGCGCCGCCAGCACCAGTTCGCAGCTGCGCTGGCCGTAGGCAGTTAGCACCTCCCGGATGCGTGGCAGGTCGCGGGCGACCACGGCGTCGAGCAGGCGGGCGAACAGGTCCAGGTAATCGATCATGTTGGCCTGGCGCTGGTCCAGCGACAAATAGTAGGCACGGCTCATCGCCGGTTGCAGGTTTTCCACGGTTTCCTGCAGGAACGGGTTGTCGGCGAATGGATAGGCCGCGCGCATCACCGCGAAGCTCTCGGCGACAAACGTCTTGATGTCGAGCTGGTCATGGGCGCGCTGCAAACGCTGCTGAATATCCAGAAACGGGCGCAGGTCGGCATCGGTGCGCCATTTTTGCGCAACCGCGTTGCCCAGCAGGATGTAGAACTCGCCCATCAAGGAACACAGGCTACGCACGCTGCGCTCGTCCAGCACGGTCACGTGGGCACCCCGGCGCGGCAAAATCGCCACCAGGTGCCGGCGCTCGAGGATCAGCAGCGCTTCGCGGACCGAGCCACGGCTGACGTTGAGGGCCAAGGTCACCTTCTGCTCCTGGATACGCTCGCCTGGCGCCAGCTCGCCGCGGATGATGCGTTCGGCCAGGTAATCGGCAATCTGCTCGGAGAGGCTGTCCGGGGCCTTGAACGTCATGGTTTTCCTTCAAAATCATTGAACTGGGCACAAGGGGCGGATTGTAGCGTACTTGGGCGGTAATCGCGCAGAGGGGCCAGGCGGTTTATTTGACCCGCCAGACAGCCGCGCGCCCGGCGCGATCTATGCTTGTTGTATGGGCAACGTGTTCGGCCGGGCGGCTACACGCGCAATTTCTTGACCTTTGAGTCAGAAAAATATTGACCTGCTGGACAGGTGTTGCTTAGAGTCCGCCCAACAACAATAAAACCATTGCGAGGCTATCCCCGTGATCCAGTTTCTCGTCAACCAGGAGCTGCATAGTGAGCACGCCCTGGACCCGAACATGACGGTGCTGCAGTACCTGCGCGAGCACCTGGGCAAACCCGGCACCAAAGAGGGCTGCGCCAGTGGTGACTGCGGCGCCTGCACCGTGGTCGTCGGCGAACTGAGCCAGGACGAGCAAGGCAACGACAGCCTGCGCTACCGCAGCCTCAACTCGTGCCTCACCTTTGTCTCGTCGCTGCACGGCAAGCAACTGATCAGCGTCGAAGGCCTCAAGCATCAGGGCCAACTGCACAGCGTGCAACAGGCCATGGCCGATTGCCACGGTTCACAATGCGGCTTCTGCACCCCTGGCTTTGTCATGTCGCTGTTCGCCTTGCAAAAAAACAGCAGCGGCCCGGACCTGCACCAGGCCCAGGAAGCCCTGGCCGGTAACCTGTGCCGTTGCACCGGCTACCGCCCCATCCTCGAAGCCGCCGAGCAGAGCTGCCGCCAGCCCTGTCGCGACCAGTTCGATGCCCAGCAGGCGCAAACCATCAGCCGCCTCAAGGCCATTGCACCGACCCAGACCGGCGAGCTGAACAGCGGCGACAAGCGTTGCCTGGTGCCGCTGACCGTGGCCGACCTGGCCGACCTGTACAGTTCACACCCCGAAGCCCGCTTGCTGGCCGGCGGTACCGACCTGGCCCTGGAAGTGACCCAGTTCCACAGGACGTTGCCGGTGATGATCTATGTCGGCCACGTGGCCGAGCTCAAACGCATCGAAAAAACTGCCAGCCACCTGGAAATCGGCGCTGCCACCCCGCTCACCGACTGCTACGGCGCACTCCACGAGGAATACCCGGACTTCGGCGACCTGCTGCACCGCTTCGCCTCGCTGCAGATCCGCAACCAGGGCACGCTGGGCGGCAATATTGGCAACGCCTCGCCCATCGGCGACTCGCCTCCCCTGCTGATTGCCCTGGACGCGCAGATCGTACTGCGCCAAGGCGAGCGCCAGCGCACCATGGCGCTGGAAGACTACTTCATCGATTACCGCATCACCGCCCGCCAGGACAGCGAGTTCATCGAGAAGATCATCGTGCCTCGCGCCACCAATGACTGGGCGTTCCGCGCCTACAAAGTGTCCAAGCGCCTGGACGACGACATTTCTGCCGTGTGCGCGGCCTTCAACCTCAGCATCGAAAACGGCGTGGTCAGCGGTGTGCGCATCGCCTTCGGCGGCATGGCGGCCATCCCTAAACGGGCCCGCGCCTGCGAAGCAGCGCTGCGCGGCAAGCCGTGGAACCAGGCCGCCATCGAGCGGGCCTGCCAGGCCCTGGCCGTAGATTTCACCCCGCTCAGCGACTTCCGCGCCAGCAAGGAATACCGCCTGCTGACCGCACAAAACCTGCTGCGCAAGTACTTCATCGAACAGCAAACGCCGCACATCGAAACCCGGGTGACCGCTTATGTCTAACCATCACGTAGCCAAGAGCCAGGCCGAGATGGCCGAGCTGTTCAGCCAGGACCTGACCACCGGGGTTGGCCGCAGTGTCAAGCACGACAGCGCCGACAAGCATGTATCTGGCGAGGCGCTGTACATTGACGACCGCCTGGAATTCCCCAACCAGCTGCACGTCTATGCGCGCACCGCCGACCGCGCCCATGCGCGTATCCTGCGCATCGACACCACGCCGTGCTATGCCTTCGAGGGTGTGCGCATCGCCATCACCCACGAGGACATCCCCGGCCTGAAAGACATCGGCCCGGTGGTGGCCGGTGACCCGCTGCTGGCCATCGACAAGGTCGAGTTCTTCGGCCAGCCGGTGCTTGCCGTTGCGGCCCGTGACCTTGAAACCGCGCGCCGCGCGGCCATGGCCGCCATCGTCGAATACGAAGACCTGGAGCCGGTGCTGGATGTGGTCGATGCGCTGCGCAAGAAGCACTTCGTGCTCGACAGCCACACCCACCAGCGCGGTGATTCAGCTACCGCCCTGGCCAGCGCCCCGCACCGCATTCAGGGCACCCTGCACATCGGCGGCCAGGAACACTTCTACCTGGAAACCCAGATTTCCTCGGTAATGCCCACCGAAGACGGCGGCATGATCGTCTACTGCTCCACGCAAAACCCCACCGAAGTGCAGAAACTGGTCGCCGAAGTGCTCGACGTGCCGATGAACAAGGTAGTGCTGGACATGCGCCGCATGGGTGGCGGGTTTGGCGGCAAGGAAACCCAGGCCGCCAGCCCTGCCTGCCTGTGCGCGGTGGTGGCGCGCCTGACCGGGCAGCCGACCAAGATGCGCCTGCCACGGGTCGAAGACATGACCATGACCGGCAAACGCCACCCGTTCTATGTCGAATACGATGTGGGCTTCGACGACAACGGCCGCCTGCACGGCATCAATTTCGACCTGGCCGGCAACTGCGGGTACTCGCCCGACCTCTCCGGCTCGATCGTCGACCGCGCCATGTTCCACTCCGACAATGCCTACTACCTGGGCGATGCCACCGTGCATGGCCACCGCTGCAAGACCAACACCGCCTCCAACACCGCCTACCGCGGCTTTGGCGGCCCGCAGGGTATGGTCGCCATCGAGCAGGTGATGGACCATATCGCCCGCCACCTGGGCCGTGACCCCCTGGCCGTGCGCAAGGCCAACTACTACGGCAAGACCGAACGCAACGTTACCCACTACTACCAGACCGTCGAGCACAACATGCTCGAAGAGATGACCGCCGAGCTGGAGGCCAGCAGCGACTACGCCGAGCGACGCGAGTCGATCCGGCGCTTCAACGCCAACAGCCCGATCCTGAAGAAAGGCCTGGCGCTGACGCCGGTCAAGTTCGGCATCTCGTTCACCGCCACCTTCCTCAACCAGGCCGGTGCGCTGATCCATATCTACACCGATGGCAGCATTCACCTTAACCACGGCGGCACCGAGATGGGCCAGGGCCTGAACACCAAGGTGGCACAGGTGGTGGCGCAGATCTTCCAGGTGGATTTCAGCCGCATCCAGATCACCGCCACCAATACCGACAAGGTTCCCAATACCTCGCCGACCGCCGCCTCCAGTGGTGCCGACCTGAACGGCAAGGCAGCGCAAAACGCTGCCGAAATCCTCAAGCGGCGCCTGACCGAGTTCGCCGCACGGCACTATCAGGTGACCGAGGAAGATGTCGAATTCCGCAACGGCCATGTACGCGTGCGCGACCAGATCGTCAGCTTCGAGCAACTGGTGCAGCAGGCGTACTTCGCCCAGGTGTCGCTGTCCAGCACCGGGTTCTACCGCACGCCGAAAATCTTCTACGACCGCAGCCAGGCACGCGGCCGGCCGTTCTACTACTTCGCCTTTGGCGCCGCCTGCGTGGAGGTGATCGTCGATACCCTGACCGGCGAATACAAGATGCTGCGCGCCGACATCCTGCACGACGTGGGCGATTCGCTGAACCCGGCCATCGACATCGGCCAGGTGGAAGGCGGCTTCATCCAGGGTATGGGCTGGCTCACCACCGAAGAGCTGGTGTGGAACGCCAAGGGCAAACTGATGACCAACGGCCCGGCCAGCTACAAGATCCCGGCAGTCGCCGACATGCCGCTGGACCTGCGGGTGAAGCTGGTGGAAAACCGCAAGAACCCGGAAGACACCGTGTTCCACTCCAAGGCCGTGGGCGAGCCGCCGTTCATGCTCGGCATTGCGGCCTGGTGTGCGATCAAGGATGCCGTGGCCAGCCTGGCTGACTACCGCGTACAGCCGAACATTGACGCGCCGGCGACACCGGAACGGGTGCTGTGGGGTTGTGAACAGATGCGCAAGGTAGTGGCTGCAGCGCAACCTGAAGCCCCAGAGTTGGAAACTGTGACTCAGTAACGCCGCTCCTACACAAAGCCGACCGCGTTGCACTGAAGAGGATCTGCATCATGCACCAATGGATCAACGCCCTCGCCGACCACCAGTCCCGTGGTGAAGCGTGCGTGCTGGTGACCATCATCGAGGAGCGCGGCTCGACCCCGCGCAACGCAGGCTCGAAGATGGTGGTCAGCGCCAGCGGCCTGTTCGACACCATCGGCGGCGGCCACCTGGAATACAAGGCGCTGCACATCGCCCGGCAAATGCTCGAAGAGCAGCGCACCACGCCGCACCTGGAGCGCTTCAGCCTCGGCGCCAGCCTGGGCCAGTGCTGCGGCGGCGTGACCGTGCTGCTGTTCGAGCCGATGGCCGCCGTGCAGGCGCAGATCGCCGTGTTCGGCGCGGGCCATGTCGGCCGGGCTCTGGTACCCTTGCTCGCCGCGCTGCCCTGCCGGGTGCGCTGGATCGATTCGCGCGAACAGGAATTCCCCGAGCTCATCCCCAACGGGGTGACCAAGGTCGTCAGTGAGGAACCGGTCGACGAAGTCGCAGGCCTGCCACCAGGCTGCTACTGCATCGTCATGACCCACAACCACCAGCTCGACCTGGAGCTGACCGCCGCCATTCTCAAGCGCAACGATTTCACCTGGTTCGGCCTGATCGGCTCGAAGACCAAACGGGTCAAGTTCGAGCACCGCTTGCGCGAGCGCGGCTACGACGAGGCCGTGCTGGCGCGTATGCGCTGCCCGATGGGCCTGCCCGAGGTAAAGGGCAAGCTGCCCATCGAGATCGCCGTGTCCATCGCCGGCGAAATCATCGCCACCTACAACGCCTGCTTCGGCCAGCACGACGCTGCGGCCAATGCCGGCCCCATTGCCCAGTTGCTGCCGCCCTCCCGGCGCAGCCAAGCTATTTGACGAGTGTGTTATGACCGTTACCCGTAAAGCCTACCGCGCCGCCATCCTGCACAGCATCGCCGACCCGGCCGAGGTGGGCCTGGAGGCTTCCCATGAGTACTTCGAAGACGGCCTGCTGGTGGTCGACGATGGGCGCATCAGCGCCATTGGCCACGCCAGCGAACTGCTGCCGACCCTGGACGCAGGCATCCCGGTGGAGCACTACCAGGACGCGCTGATCACCCCAGGCTTTATCGACACCCATATCCATTTCCCGCAAACCGGCATGATCGGCTCCTACGGCGAGCAATTACTGGACTGGTTGAACACTTACACCTTCCCCTGCGAAAAGCAGTTCGCCGACAAAGCGCACGCCGACCAGGTGGCGAAAATCTTCCTCAAGGAACTGCTGCGCAACGGCACCACCACTGCATTGGTGTTCGGCAGCGTGCACCCGGAATCGGTCAACGCCCTGTTCGAAGAGGCCGAGCGCCTGGACCTGCGCCTGATCGCCGGCAAGGTGATGATGGACCGCAACGCGCCGGACTACCTGACCGACACCGCCGAATCCGGTTACGCCGACAGTAAAGCGCTGATCGAGCGCTGGCATGGCAAGGGCCGCCTGCACTACGCGGTTACCCCGCGTTTCGCCCCGACCAGCACGCCTGAACAGCTGGCACTGGCTGGTCAGTTGCTGAAGGAACACCCCGGCGTGTACATGCACACGCACCTGTCGGAAAACCTCAAGGAAATCGACTGGGTCAAGTCGCTGTTCCCCGAGCAGAAGGGTTACCTGGACGTGTACGACCACTTCGAGCTGCTGGGCGAGCGCTCGGTGTTTGCCCACGGCGTGCACCTGTGCGACGACGAATGCCAGCGCCTGGCCGAAACCGGCTCGGCCGTGGCCTTCTGCCCCACTTCCAACCTGTTCCTGGGCAGCGGCTTGTTCAACCTGCCCCAGGCCGAGCGCTTCAAAGTCAACGTGGGCCTGGGTACCGACGTCGGCGCCGGCACCAGCTTCTCGCTGCTCAACACCCTGAACGAAGCGTACAAGGTGATGCAGCTGCAGGGCGCGCGCCTGCACCCGTACAAGTCGCTGTACCTGGCCACCCTCGGCGGCGCCCGCGCCCTGCGCCTGGACGACCGCATCGGCAGCCTGCGCCCGGGCAACGATGCCGACTTCGTGGTGCTGGACTACAAGGCCACGCCGCTGCTGGACTACCGCATTCAGCAGTCCAACAGCATCGAAGAGACCCTGTTTGTGCTCACCACCCTGGGCGACGACCGCACTGTGCGTGAAACCTACGCTGCAGGGCGTTGCGTGCACCAGCGCTAAGGTTCTTTGGCAAGCCCCCGGTAAAGCGCGCCGCCGATAGCAGCACCAATAAGCGGCGCCACCCAGAACAGCCACAGCTGTTGCAGGGCCCAGCCGCCGACGAACAAGGCCGGCCCCGTGCTACGCGCGGGGTTGACCGAGGTATTGGTCACCGGAATGGAGATCAGGTGGATCAGGGTCAGGGCCAGGCCGATGGCAATCGGTGCAAAACCTGCCGGCGCCCGCGAATCGGTCGCGCCCATGATCACCACCAGGAACATCGCCGTCATCACCACTTCACTGATGAACCCCGCCCCCAGCGTATAACCGCCGGGCGAGTGGTCGGCGTAGCCGTTTGAAGCCAATCCCGAAGACAACTCGAAACCGGCCTTGCCGCTGGCGATGAGGTAGATCACCCCGGCCGCCAGGATGGCGCCAATCACCTGCGCGATCACGTAGGGCAGCAGCTCTTTGGCCGGAAAGCGCCCACCCACCACCAGCCCGAACGACACGGCAGGGTTGAGGTGACAGCCGGAGATATGGCCGATGGCGAAGGCCATGGTCAGCACTGTGAGGCCGAAGGCGAAGGCGACACCGAGCACACCGATGCCGAGAGGGGAACTGGCTGCGAGTACTGCACTGCCACAGCCGCCAAGCACTAACCAGAAGGTGCCGATCAGCTCGGCACCCATACGTTTACCCAAAGACATGCTCATGAACCCATTCCTCAAGAAGTTGAACGCAACGAATGCGCAAGCCCAACTGCTTGATGAAGGTTTGCTCACAAGAATTTAGCAGACCTTTGGCTGATGGCCAGAAATGACTGGGGGCTGCAAAGCAGCCCCCTTCAATCACCTTGCAAACGATCAACCCTTCGCTGAAACCTTGGGCTTTTTCAGCAAATGCGAGAACACCGCATGCAGATCGTCCGAGGCACTCTCCTCGTCCAGGTTCAGCTTGCTGTCAATGTGGTCCATGTGGTGCATCATCAAGCTTACGGCCTGCTCGGCATCACGCGCCTCGATGGCATCGATCAGCTGCATGTGCTCATCGTACGAACAATGCGAGCGGTTGCCGCTTTCGTACTGGGCAATGATCAGTGAGGTTTGCGACACCAGGCTGCGCTGGAAGCTCACCAGGGGTGCATTGCCCGCCGCTTCGGCCAGCTTGAGGTGGAACTCGCCGGAAAGACGAATACCGGCACCGCGGTCACCGCGCGAGAAACTGTCGCGCTCCTCACGCACCATCTGCCGCAGCTCGTTGAGTTGATCCAGGGTGGCGTGCTGCACGGCCAGTTCGGTGATGGCCCGCTCCACCATGCGTCGCGAGAAGAACACCTGGCGCGCCTCTTCCACCGTCGGGCTGGCCACCACTGCACCGCGGTTCGGCCGCAGCAGCACCACGCTTTCGTGGGCCAGGCGCGACAGGGCGCGGCGGATGATGGTGCGGCTGACGCCGAAGATTTCGCCCAGCGCTTCCTCGCTCAACTTGGTGCCCGGCGCCAGGCGCTGCTCGAGGATCGCCTCGAAAATGTGCGCGTAGACGATATCGTCCTGGGTACCGCTGCGGCCGGCCTTGCCGACACGTGCAGGTTTCTTCAGAGGTTGCAGCTGTTCGTTCATGGGCTCTCGAGGCACGAAGAGAAAGTATGGCGCCATTGTACACAGGCTGAGGCGATTCCGCAGGGGGCGTTTTACCTATATAGCCGTTGTACGACGCATTGCGCACACAAAACATAAAACATTATTTGCATTCTTTGTACACAAAAGCATAATCCACCGAGCAACTTCTTGACCCATTAGTCAACAAAATGGTCAGACGTCTGCCTTCCCTCGCGGAGCCGCCAAGTGCATTGCGCAGGAAACTGGCTCCATAACAACAAGAAAGACTTGAGGAGTACCTGCTGTGGAAAGCCGCAAATCCGAAGCCCCTACGCTGGATCTCGCCCCACCACTCGAAACGAGCTGGCTGGAGCGGATTTTCAAACTCAAGCAACACGGCAGCACCGTCAAAACCGAAATGATCGCCGGGGTGACCACCTTCATCACCATGGCCTACATCATCTTCGTCAACCCCAACATCATGGCCGACGCCGGCATCGACCATGGTGCCGCCTTCGTCGCCACCTGCATCGCCGCCGCGCTGGGCTGCCTGCTGATGGGCCTGTACGCCAACTGGCCGGTGGGCCTGGCACCGGGCATGGGGCTTAACGCCTTCTTCACCTACACCGTGGTCGGCACCATGGGCTACAACTGGGAAACGGCACTGGGGGCAGTGTTTGTCTCGGGCGTGCTGTTCATGTTCCTGACCTTGTCGAAAGTGCGCGAATGGTTGCTCAACAGCATCCCGGTCAGCCTGCGCCATGCCATGGGGGCCGGCGTCGGATTGTTTCTCGGGCTGATCGGCCTGAAGACGGCAGGCATCATCGTCGACAGCCCCGCCACCCTGATCAAGCTGGGCTCGCTGCATGAGCCGGGGCCGCTGCTGGCGGCCGTGTGCTTTCTGCTGATTGCCATCCTCAGCTACAAGCGGGTATTCGGCGCGATCCTGATCAGCATCATTGGCGTCACCCTGGCAGGCTGGGGCCTGGGCCTGGTCACGTTTGGCGGGGTGATGTCGATGCCGCCAAGCCTGGCACCGACCTGGATGGCCATGGACGTGGCCGGGGTGTTCAACGTCAGCATGATCAGCGTGGTGCTGGCGTTTCTGTTCGTGCACATGTTCGACACGGCTGGCACGCTCATGGGTGTGGCACAGCGAGCGAACCTGGTAGCGCCTGACGGGCGTATCGAAGGCCTGTCGCGCGCATTGAAGGCCGACAGTGCCTCCAGCGTATTCGGTGCCGTGGTCGGCGTACCGCCAGTGACCAGTTATGTGGAGAGTGCCGCAGGTGTCGCCGCAGGTGGCCGTACCGGTCTCACGGCGGTGGTAGTCGGTTTGCTATTTGTCGCAGCGATGTTCTTCGCCCCGCTGGCGGGGATGATCCCGGCCTACGCGACAGCAGGCGCGCTGATCTACGTGGCGATGCTGATGATGGGCAGCATGGCGCACATCCATTGGGACGAAGCTACCGACAGCATCCCGGCGATCGTCACTGTCATCATGATGCCCCTGACCTTTTCGGTAGCGGATGGTATTGCCTTAGGCTTCATAAGCTATGTGGCGCTGAAGGCAGGGACCGGCAAGTACAAGGAAATCTCCGCCAGCCTGTGGGTGCTGTGCGCGATCTTCATTGCCAAGTTTGTGTTCCTCTGACCCCAATAGCACCAATCAAAGGGCGCTTCGGCGCCCTTTTGTCATTTCCTGCGCCGCACACACATTGACCGTGCCCACCTATCATTTTTGGCAGATGCGGGATGTGCCCAGGTTTGATACAAATTCCACAAGCGTCAACAGACGGAGACAACTCAATGTACAAAGGTTTAACGACGCGGACCTATACCCCATTTGGCTTCAGCACCTCTGGTGCAAGCCTGCTAGCCTTCAACGGCGAATTTCAAGAAGCGCTTAGCGGTTTTTATCCGCTAGGTAATGGGCATCGCATATACCGCCCGACACTGATGAGATTCTGCAGTCCGGATAACCTGAGCCCCTTCGACAAAGGCGGGATGAACAGTTACGCCTATTGCGGAGGGGACCCAGTAAATTATTACGACGCTTCAGGCAGCAATCGCGTCTCCGCCATTGTCTCCATCTCCGCAATGGGAAGGGCAATAAAAATACTTAAAAAGCTTACTGGCGCGGGTGCAATTGCCTACGCCTATGACAAGAGAGAGCTCATTACGGAATTCAAGCAGACCATCAAGCACACGGTTGTCCCAGGTGAATTCACTATGCGAGACGCGTCGCCAGCCAGACAGTTGATCGATCAGAACACGGCAAAAAGCAACCGGATTTTCAATGAAGGGCTGATCATTTCAAATCGGACATTGGCCAGCAATGGAAATGGCAGCGTGGGTTTCCGTCAGGCACAAACGTATGCTGCCGATAGTGCACAGGACTGGTCGGATACCTATAAGTTTGCGCGCTCAACCTTTCGCTGGACGGTCAAGGCAATCAAGTACAGGCGTCCCGACGCAGCAGCAGGCGCGGTCCTGAACGGTTCCAGTGCGCTTTTGGCTGCAAGCCACGACTACAGAATGTACAAGACAGGTGGACTATTCAGAGAAGCATATGACATTCGACAATAAAAAAAGCCCGCCAGTGTGAGAGCGGGCCAAAGGACCTACGAAGATTCTTCTAGCGACCAACTAGCTTCCACGATAGGTCGAATAGCTGTACGGCGAGATCAGCAGCGGCACGTGGTAGTGCTCCTGCGACTCGTCGATGCCAAAGCGCAGCACAACAACATCCAGAAACGCCTGGGCCGGCAACTGCACGCCACGGGCGCGGTAGTAATCACCCGCGCTGAACTGCAACTGGTAAACACCGGTGCGGTAGTCGTCACCCTGCAGCAGCGGCGCGTCGACGCGGCCATCGCTGTTGGTCAGGGCGGTGTTCACCAGCTCCAGCTGCTGGCCTTCGACGCGGTACAGCTCGACCTTGATCGAGCTGCCCGGGCAGCCATGCGCGGCATCCAGTACGTGTGTGGTCAAACGTCCCATTGCGTGTCGCCTCTTGTTCAATCTGTGGGCAAAAAATACTCAGCCATCGCACCAGCATAGCGCCTGCGGCAGGCGGGAATGACGCCATTAAGACATTCCATCGCTAAATTGTACACAATTTTTTGAACCCATCTGTCGCCCCCAGCGTTTCGTGCCCTTAAACGACCCACCGGTCGCAAATACAGGCACCGTAACGAGGCAAACGTCATTAGCTGACCAATCAGGCAGGTTTCTTGCACTGTGTTGCAAGGTCGCTGCGCGGCGACAAAAGGAAAGAAATGCGGAAAAACAGGCTTACAAAAGATTTCAGAAGTTGTATACAATCAGCCCATCCGGTGGTGCGACATACCGACGCGGCCCGCCCACCACCCGCACTAACGCACAAGAAGGAAGACTGCAGTGAGCGCTGACTACCCTCGCGACCTGATCGGTTACGGCAACAACCCTCCTCACCCGCAATGGCCGGGCAACGCTCGCATCGCGCTGTCTTTCGTCCTCAATTACGAGGAAGGTGGCGAACGCAACATCCTGCACGGTGACAAAGAGTCCGAAGCCTTCCTGTCCGAGATGGTCGCTGCCCAACCGTTGCAGGGCCAGCGCAACATGAGCATGGAATCGCTGTACGAATACGGCAGCCGTGCTGGCGTGTGGCGCCTGCTGAAGCTGTTCAAGGACAGCGGCGTGCCACTGACCGTCTTCGCCGTGGCCATGGCCGCCCAGCGCCACCCCGACGTGATCCGCGCCATGGCCGAAGCCGGCCACGAGATCTGCAGCCACGGCTACCGCTGGATCGACTACCAGAACATGGACGAGGCCCAGGAGCGCGAGCACATGCTCGAAGCCATCCGCATCCTCACCGAACTCACCGGCGAGCGCCCGGTAGGCTGGTACACCGGCCGCACCGGCCCGAACACCCGCCGCCTGGTGATGGAAGAAGGTGGTTTCCTGTACGACAGCGACACCTACGACGACGACCTGCCCTACTGGGAGCCGAACAACCCCACCGGCAAGCCGCACCTGGTGATCCCCTACACCCTGGACACCAACGACATGCGCTTCACCCAGGTACAGGGTTTCAACTGCGGCGAGCAGTTCTTCCAGTACCTGAAAGACGCCTTTGATGTGCTGTACGCCGAAGGCGCCGAAGCACCGAAAATGCTGTCCATCGGCCTGCACTGCCGCCTGGTCGGCCGCCCGGCACGCCTGGCTGCACTCAAGCGCTTCGTCGATTACGCAAAAAGCCATGACCAGGTCTGGTTCGCCCGTCGCGTGGATATCGCCCGCCACTGGCACGCCACCCACCCGTACAAGAAAGAGAACGCCTGATGACCGCCTTCAACACCCTCAAGCCCTCCGCCCTGAGCCGTGACGCCTTCGTCGAGGCCTTCGCCGACATCTACGAGCACTCGCCTTGGGTTGCCGAAAAAGCCTACGACCTGGGTCAGCTGAGCGAGCTGGACGAGATCGAAGCGCTGCACCAGCGCATGAGCGACATCCTGCTCAGCGCCAACCACGCCGACCAGCTGGCGCTGATCAATGCTCACCCGGACCTGGCCGGCAAGGCCGCCATCCAGGGCGAGCTGACCGAATCGAGCACTAACGAACAGGCCGGCGCCGGTATCCACCAGTGCACCGCCGAAGAGTTCGCCCGCTTCACCGAGCTGAACGATGCCTACAAGGCCAAGTTCCAGTTCCCGTTCATCATGGCGGTGAAGGGCAGCAACCGGCACCAGATCCTCGCCGCCTTTGAAAAGCGCATTCACAACGATGCCGATGCCGAATTCAAGGAAGCCCTGGCGCAGATCAACCTGATCGCCCTGTTCCGCCTGCTGCAGTTGTAAACGGCAGCCGAACCTTTTCAGTACAACGAATATATAAGAGAGACCCGCATGCGCACCCTGATGATCGAGCCCCTGACCAAAGAAGCCTTCGCCCAGTTCGGAGACGTGATCGAAACCGACGGCAGCGACCACTTCATGATCAACAACGGCTCGACCATGCGCTTCCACAAGCTCGCCACGGTCGAGACCGCCGAGCCCGAAGACAAGGCGATCATCAGCATCTTCCGCGCCGACGCGCTGGACATGCCGCTGACCGTGCGCATGCTGGAACGCCATCCGCTGGGCAGCCAGGCTTTCATCCCGCTGCTCGGCAACCCCTTTCTGATCGTGGTCGCGCCCGTTGGCGATGCACCTGTATCAGGCTTGGTCCGCGCCTTCCGCAGTAATGGCAGGCAGGGCATCAATTACCATCGCGGCGTTTGGCACCACCCGGTGCTCACGATCGAAAAGCGGGATGATTTCCTGGTGGTTGATCGCAGTGGTTCTGGCAACAACTGCGATGAGCATTACTTCACCGAGGAACAGATGCTGATCCTCAATCCCCACCAATAAGAAAAGGTCGATCATCGCAAGGTGATCGGCAGAGGTACATACTGTGGAAGCACACCTTCACGAATGGCTGAACCTGAGCATTCGCTGGGTTCACATGATCACCGGTGTCGCCTGGATCGGTGCATCGTTCTACTTCGTCTGGCTGGAGAACCACCTGAACCGAAGCAACCCGCGCGATGGGTTGTCGGGTGATCTCTGGGCGATTCACGGCGGTGGTATCTACCACCTGGAGAAATACAAACTCGCGCCCCCGAAAATGCCCGAGAACCTGCACTGGTTCAAATGGGAAGCCTACTTTACCTGGATGTCCGGTATCGCCCTGCTGTGCGTGGTGTTCTACTGGAACCCGGCCTTGTACCTGCTGGCACCTGGCAGCACCCTGAGCGGTGCCGAAGGCGTGGCCATCGGTATCGGCTCGCTGATCGCTGGCTGGTTCATCTACGACTTCCTGTGCGACTCGCCCCTGGGCAAGAAGCCAGCGCTGCTCGGCGGTGTGCTGTTCGTGCTGATCATCGCCGCCTGCTGGGGCTTCAGCCTGGTGTTCAGCGGCCGTGGTGCATACCTGCACACCGGCGCGATCATCGGCACCATCATGGTCGGTAACGTGTTCCGCATCATCATGCCGGCCCAGCGCCAGCTGGTGGCGGCGATCGAGAACAACCAGACACCCGACCCGGTACTGCCGGCCAAGGGCCTGCTGCGCTCGCGTCACAACAACTACTTCACCCTGCCGGTGCTGTTCATCATGATCAGCAACCATTTCCCGAGCACCTACGGTAGCCAGTACAACTGGCTGATCCTGGCCGGTATTGCGGTAGCTGCGGTTCTGATCCGCCACTACTTCAACACCCGCCACGACAGCAACAAGTACGCCTGGACCCTGCCGGTCGGCGCCCTGGCGATGATCTGCCTGGCCTACGTCACCGGTCCTAAACCGATGGCCGTAAGCCCTGAGCAAGCCGCAGCGAAAGTCGAATACCAGCCGCTGCCTGCGACTGCCGTCGGTGGCAAGACCGCTGCCGAGCAGCGCGCCGAGGACGCCGCCAAGGCTGCCGAAGCGCCGGCTGCACCTGCGCAAGCACCGGCCCAGGCCGCTGCCCAGGCCGGCGGTGGCGACTTCGACAAGATCCACAATGTCATCCAGGAACGCTGCACCGTGTGCCACTCGTCCAAGCCGACCAGCCCACTGTTCAGCGCCGCCCCTGCCGGCGTGATGTTCGACACCCCGCAGCAGATCCAGGCCCAGGCCGCGCGCATCCAGGCGCAAGCGGTCGCCAGCCAGATCATGCCGCTGGGCAACATCACCCAGATGACCACCGAAGAGCGCAAGCTCGTCGGCGACTGGATCGCCAAAGGCGCCCAGGTCAACTGATAGCACCTCGCCAGCCAACCCGCTCCCAGGGGGATCACCTCCCCTGTGGGAGCGGGCTTGCCCGCGAAGAGGCCGGTAGCCCCGGCCTCAAAGCTTCATGTGTTACGCAACAAGCAAGCATCGAGCGTCAGCATTCACAGCGGGAAATCCAAGCTTCTTCCTGAAGCTTGCCGCTTGGAGCTTGTCGCTTGGATCCGAGAATAAAAACAAAACTCGAGGTGCTGCATGTCCGAGTCACGCAAGGCGTATATTCCCATTGCGCCGCCGCGCGAACCCTTGCCCCTGTTCCAACTGTTCCTGGTTGGCCTGCAACACGTTCTGCTGATGTACGGTGGCGCGATTGCCGTGCCGTTGATCATCGGCCAAGCCGCCGGGTTGTCCCGTGAAGAAGTCGCATTCCTGATCAACGCCGACCTGCTGGTCGCTGGCGTCGCCACCATTATCCAGTCGTTCGGTATCGGCCCGGTGGGCATCCGCATGCCGGTGATGATGGGTGCCAGTTTCGCTGCCGTCGGCAGCATGGTGGCCATGGCCGGCATGCCCGGCGTAGGCCTGCAGGGGATCTTCGGCGCGACCATCGCCGCCGGGTTCTTCGGCATGCTGATCGCGCCGTTCATGTCCAAAGTCGTGCGCTTCTTCCCGCCGCTGGTCACCGGTACGGTGATCACCTCGATTGGCCTGTCGCTGTTCCCGGTGGCGGTCAACTGGGCCGGTGGCGGCCATGAAGCCGAAACCTTCGGCTCGCCCATCTACCTGCTGGTGGCCGGTCTGGTGCTGGCGGTGATATTGCTGATCAACCGCTTCATGCGCGGCTTCTGGGTCAACGTGTCGGTACTGGTAGGCATGGGCCTTGGCTACATCCTGGCCGGCTCCATCGGCATGGTCGACCTGTCTGGCCTGAAAGACGCTCCGTGGTTGCAGGTGGTAACTCCACTGCACTTCGGCATGCCGACCTTCAGCCTGGCGCCGATCCTGTCGATGTGCCTGGTGGTGGTGATCATCTTCGTCGAGTCCACCGGCATGTTCCTGGCCCTGGGCAAGGTGACTGATCGCGAAGTCACGCCAGGGATGCTGCGTCGCGGCCTGCTGTGCGATGCCGGTGCATCGTTCATTGCCGGCTTCTTCAACACCTTCACCCACTCCTCGTTCGCCCAGAACATCGGCCTGGTGCAGATGACCGGGGTGCGCTGCCGCTTTGTCACCATCGTGGCCGGTGCATTGCTGATCCTGCTCAGCCTGCTGCCCAAGGCGGCCTTCCTGATTGCCTCGATCCCGCCTGCGGTACTGGGCGGTGCCTCCATTGCCATGTTCGGCATGGTCACCGCCACCGGGATCAAGATTCTTCAGGAGGCGGACATCGGCGACCGCCGCAACCAGTTGCTGGTGGCGGTGAGCGTCGGCTTCGGGTTGATTCCCGTGGTGCGTCCTGAGTTCTTTGCCCAGATGCCGCAGTGGATGGAACCCATCACCCACAGTGGTATCGCCATGGCCACGGTCAGTGCCCTGGTGTTGAACGTCCTGTTCAACATCCTCGGTGGCGCCGACCGCGCGGTGCACAACGACGTCTGTCACCAGCATTGAGCCTGCAGGGGCGGCGCATTGCGGCGCATTGCCGCCCCTCACCTACGCCTGCAGTAACCGCTACGCCGTCGACCCGCCGGAATGGGTCGCCCGGGGTGCTTTTGCGCCAAAAAAACCGCCAACAAAAACAATAAGTCCGGGAATCACAACATGAAGCGCATCACCACGTCCCTGTTGTTGGGCAGCAGCCTGCTGGCCACCCTACCCTCGCATGCAGGCGAATGGCTGCAATGGCATGGCGAAAGCCTGACATACCTGTATGGCAAGGACTTCAAGGTCAACCCTGATATCCAACAGACCATCACGTTCGAGCACGCCAACAAATGGAAGTACGGCGACACCTTCATGTTCGTCGACAAGATCTTCTACAACGGCAAAGCCGACGCCAGCAAAGGCGTGACCACCTACTACGGCGAGTTCAGCCCGCGCCTGTCGTTCGGCAAGATCTTCGACCAGAAGCTGGCCTTCGGCCCGATCAAGGACGTGCTGCTGGCCATGACCTACGAGCGGGGCGAAGGCGACAACGAAGCCTACCTGATCGGCCCCGGCTTTGACCTGAACATCCCCGGCTTCAACTATTTCACCCTCAACTTCTACGTGCGCAACACCGAAGGCAGCCGCCCAGGCGACAACGTCTGGCAGATCACCCCCGGCTGGTCCTACACCATCCCGGTGGGCAGGTCGGACATTCTGATCGACGGTTACATGGACTGGGTCCCCGACAACGACCAGACACGTCGGGGCACCTACCACGCCAACCTGCACTTCAACCCGCAGGTCAAATACGACCTGGGCAAGGCGCTGAACCTGGGCGCCAAGCAGCTGTACGTGGGCTTTGAGTACAGCTACTGGAAGGACAAATATGGCATCGATAGCCGCGGCAACCTGGAGAGCAACCAGAGTGTCGCCAGTGCGCTAATCAAAGTACACTTCTAAGAAGCTGACCAAACGCACAAGTTTGATACAGCACGCTCCAGGACGGAGCACTTGAGGCGCGGCGCGCAAGCCAGTAATCTGCGCGCCCCCTCGATCAGGGCAGAACGGATTCTGCCTGCGTTTACTGACCGCTCAGTCAATGAATACGGGCGGTTGGCCAACGTGTTGCCAGCCTGAAAGACCCTTTTCATCCGTTCAGAACGAAGTCGAGCAGGAAGGTTTTGCCAACCCGGAAAAGTTGGCCCAACCCTTGCCAAACAGCTGTGGCCTATCGAAAAAAGCTGACTCGCAAGACAACAAAAGCGCCATCAACGAGCGCTGACAACAGATCAATCAAGGGAGCGACACTCGCAATGCGTACCATCAACAGCCTGATCCTCGCCGGCGGCCTGCTGGCCTGCGGCACCACCTTCGGCGGCGACCTGCTGCAATGGCAGAACAACAGCCTGACTTACCTGTGGGGCAAGAACTTCAAGGTCAACCCGGCCATTCAGCAAACCGTCACGTTCGAACACGCCGATGGCTGGAAGTACGGCGACAACTTCATCTTTGTCGACAAGATCTTCTACCAAGGCCAGAAAGATGCCGGCAACGGCCCGAACACCTATTACGGTGAGATCAGCCCACGCCTGTCGTTCAACAAGATCTTCGACCAGAAGGTCGAGTTCGGCCCGGTCAAGGATGTGCTGCTGGCGATGACCTACGAGTTTGGCGAGGGTGACACCGAGTCGTACCTGATCGGCCCAGGTTTCGACCTGGCCATTCCCGGCTTCGACTACTTCCAGCTGAACTTCTACAACCGCACCACCGACGGCAGCCGCGCGGGCGACAACGTATGGCAGATCACCCCGGTATGGTCGTACACCATCCCGGTGGGCGATTCCGATGTGCTGATTGATGGCTTCATGGACTGGGTGGTGGACAACGACGAAAACCGCCGCGGTACCTACCACGCCAACCTGCATTTCAACCCGCAGATCAAGTATGACCTGGGCAAGGCGCTGCACCTGGGCGAGAAACAACTGTATGTGGGTGTGGAATACGACTACTGGAAAAACAAATATGGCATCAAGGACAGCGATGCCTTTACCACCGACCAGAACACCATGAGTTTCCTGGTAAAAGTGCACTTCTGATGCGCTGAAACGTGACAGCGCGTTGTATTTTTAACGCGTTGTCACGTGCAATTCCATGCGCATCATGTAAGTAATTTCCTACAGCGGATTCAGATAGTTCTTAATTGCATTAAGTCTCGCCTTAAAAAAACACAGCATCAGGACAATCAACAACACATCAAATAGCACAATAGCCCCCTCTGTTTTGACAAATTTTTTGCACTCCGCCCTTTAGCATGCTTGTCTTCTGCATTCAAAAAAAGAAAACAGGCCTACTTAATGCGCACCTCCCTCACCGCCCCCTGGCGGTATCTTCTGTTAGTTTGCTCACTGTGGTTTGGCATTTTCCTGCTGACCCGCCTGATATTGCTGGCTACCCATCTGGATGAAGTCCATGGCGACTACCTCTCACTGCTCTTCAGTGGGGCCCTTTACGACCTGAGCTTCCTCACCTACGCCGCACTGCCGCTGGGGTTGTACCTGGCAGTGTGCCCGGCCGCCTTGTGGCGCACACGCTGGCACCACCGGCTGATGAGCGGGGTGCTGGTTGTCAGCCTGTTCGTGATGCTGTTCGTCGCCGTGGCCGAGTGGCTGTTCTGGGACGAGTTCGGGGTACGCTTCAACTTCATCGCCGTCGACTACCTGGTGTACTCCAAGGAGGTGCTGGACAACATCCGCGAGTCCTACCCGCTACCGACCCTGTTGGGCTGTATTGCCGTGGTTGCGGTGCTGCTTGCCCTGATCCTGCACAAACCACTGGCCCGGGCGCTGGCAGCGCCCAGCGCCAACCTGCGCCAGCGCCTGGGCGGTATTGCGCTGCTGGCAGTGCTAGGCGGGTTGAGCGCGCTGCTGGTCGACCAGCAGTTCCCCCGCGGCCAGGGCGGCAATGCCTACCAGCGCGAGTTGGCCAGTAACGGACCGTATCAGTTCTTTGCCGCGTTCCGTAACAACGAACTCGACTACACCCAGTTCTATGCCAGCCTCGACGCAGCACAAGCCGGTGCGCAGATGCACCAGGAACTGGCCGAGCCCAACGCACGGTTCCAGGCCAGCGAGCCCGAGGACATTCGCCGCCACATCAGCGCCAGCGGCGAGCCACGCAAGCCCAACATCATCCTGGTCACCATCGAGAGTTTCAGCGCCAAGTACATGGGCAGCAACGGCGACCCGCGCAACCTCACGCCCAACCTGGATGCCTTGCGCCGCGAGAGCCTGTACTTCAACAACTTCTATGCCACCGGCACCCGTACCGATCGCGGCCTGGAGGCCATTACCCTGTCGATTCCGCCAACGCCGGGGCGCTCCATTGTCAAACGCATCGGCCGTGAAAGCGGCTACGGCAGCCTCGGCCAGCAACTGGCTGCAGTCGGCTATGACCCCGTGTTCGTCTATGGTGGGCGCGGATACTTCGACAACATGAACGCCTTCTTCAGCGGCAACGGCTACCGCATCGTCGACCAAAGCAGCGTGGATGAAAGCGAAATCGGCTTCAAGAATGCCTGGGGCATGGCCGATGAAGACCTGTATCGGCAGGCGCTGAAACTGGCCGATGCCGACCATGCCAAGCAGCAGCCGTTCTTGCTACAACTGATGACCACCTCCAACCACCGCCCTTATACCTACCCGGACGGCCGCATCGACATCCCCTCGGGCGACGGCCGCGAAGGTGCCGTGAAGTACACCGACCATGCCATCGCCCAGTTCCTGCGCGAGGCCAAGGGCAAGCCGTGGTTTGACAATACGTTGTTCGTCTTCGTCGCCGACCACACCGCCGGTAGCGCCGGCGTGGAAGACTTGCCGGTGAGCAATTACCAGATTCCGCTGTGGATCTATGCACCCAAACTGATCGCCCCGCGCGAAGACGCACAACTGGCCAGCCAGATCGACCTTGCACCGACCTTGCTCGGCCTGCTCAACCTCAGCTACACCTCAACCTTCTTTGGCCGCGACCTGTTGGGTGAGGATGCCTTGCCGCCACGGGTCTTGATCGGCAACTACCAGCACTTGGGGCTGTTCGACGGCAAGGACCTGGCGATCCTCAGCCCACGCGGCGGCATGCGGGTGCACCAGGATGCCTTGGGCAACAGCCGGGAAATGGCAGCCACCAGCGACAACCCGCTGATCCGCCGGGCTATCGCGTACTACCAGAGTGCGGCAAACGACTTCAGCAAAGGGCTGCTGGCCTGGAAACCACAGGATCAAGGTGCGGTGGTAGAACAATAAACCCGTGAGCCAACAACGCGGTATATGGCACCGGCTTTGCCGGTGTTCGCGGGCTTGCCCGCTGCCACAGGGTTAAAGCTGTTTCTGAGGTTTGCAGTGTACTTGTGGGCAAAGCCCCGGCCCTGCAGCCTCATGTGCCCGGCCGGATCGCCCGCCACAATTTGCCGGCAATCGCTACCACCGCCAGTACCACGGCACCGGCCACCACCCCGACAAGACCGTTTAGCAGCGCCCCGGTCAGGGCGCCACCGCGCCCCTCGCTGAACGCTTCGATGGCGTGATGCAGCGGCTCGATGCCATGCACCAGAATCCCACCGCCGACCAAAAACATCGCCGCCGTGCCGATCACCGACAGGCTCTTCATCATGTAGGGCGCAGCCCGCAGGATGCCGTTGCCGACGGCCTGGGTCACGCTAGACGCCTTTTGGGTCATCCACAACCCCAGGTCATCGAGCTTGACGATACCCGCCACCAGCCCGTATACGCCGATGGTCATGACGATGGCGATGCCCGACAGCACGATGATCTGCTGGCTCAGCGGCGCATCGGCCACGGTACCCAGGGTAATGGCAATGATCTCGGCCGACAGGATGAAGTCGGTGCGCACCGCGCCCTTGATCTTGGCCTTCTCGAAGGCCACCAGGTCGACATTGGCATCAGCCACGGCTTCCTTTCGCGCCTTGTGCTGCGCGTCGTCCTCTTCCTTGCTGTGCAAGAACTTGTGCGCCAGCTTCTCGAAGCCTTCGAAGCACAGGTAGGCACCACCGATCATCAACAGCGGCGTCACTGCCCACGGAATGAACGCGCTGATCAGCAGCGCCGCCGGCACCAGGATTGCCTTGTTGACGAATGACCCCTTGGCCACCGCCCACACCACCGGGACCTCCCGCTCGGCACGCACACCGGTAACCTGCTGAGCGTTCAGCGCCAGGTCATCGCCCAGCACACCTGCAGTTTTTTTTGCCGCCACCTTGGTCATTAGCGAGACGTCATCAAGCACCGTGGCGATGTCGTCGATCAGTACCAGTAGACTGCTTCCTGCCATGTTTGCCTGTATCCCGATAAGTGTGTGCCACGGATTCTAGCCCAAAGCCGCTGCCTTGAGCGCCCGTCGAGCCCGGTGCTACCATGCCCGATCCCTCTTAGAGGTGGCCAGACACGAGGAAGATCCCTGACCATGAGCACCATTCGCGAGCGCAACAAGGAACTGATCCTGCGCGCGGCCAGCGAGGAATTCGCCGACAAGGGCTTCGCCGCCACCAAGACCAGCGATATCGCGGCCAAGGCCGGCCTGCCCAAGCCGAACGTGTATTACTACTTCAAGTCCAAGGACAACCTCTACCGCGAGGTCCTGGAAAGCATCATCGCGCCAATCATGCAGGCGTCGACGCCGTTCAATGCCGACGGCGACCCGAAGGAAGTATTGAGTGCGTACATTCGTTCGAAGATCCGCATTTCGCGCGACCTGCCACACGCCTCCAAGGTTTTTGCCAGCGAGATCATGCACGGCGCCCCGCACCTGTCGCCGAACCAGGTAGAGCAGCTGAACGAACAGGCCCGGCACAACATCGAGTGCATCCAGCGCTGGATCGACCGCGGGCAGATCGCCCACGTGGATGCGCACCACCTGATGTTCAGCATCTGGGCGGCGACACAGACCTATGCAGATTTTGACTGGCAGATTTCTGCGGTGACCGGCAAGGCCAAGCTGGCCGACAGCGATTATGACGCGGCAGCCGAGACCATCATCCGCATGGTCTTGAAAGGCTGTGAGCCTGAAGCAGCCTGACAGGGCCAGTGGGGCTGCTTTGCAGCCCAATCGCCGGCAAGCCAGCTCCCACAGGATTTCCACAGTTCCTGATCACTGTGGTGTACCTGTGGGAGCTGGCTTGCCGGCGCTGTGGCCAGATCAGGCCACAGCGATTTAGGCTGCTACACCCGCATCCGCCTTCATACCCACCTCCTCGATTGCACTGATTGCACACTGCTCGTCGATATCCGACGTATCGCCGCTGATCCCTACCGCACCCAGCACCTTGCCGTCCTGATCACGGATCAGCACGCCCCCCGGCGCCGGCACCACCGGCCGCTCGCCCATCCCGTTCAATGCGGCAAAAAACGCCGGCCGTTGCTGCGCATCCAGCGCCAGCAAGCGCGATCCCTTGCCCAGGGCAATCGCCCCCCAGGCTTTGCCAGTGGCCACCTCAGGCCGGATCAGGCTGGCGCCGTCCTCACGCTGAAGCGCCAGCAGGTGCCCGCCGGCATCCAGCACCGCCACGGTCAGTGGCGCGGCATTGATCTTGCGGCCCGCCGCCAGTGCGGCGTTCACCAGGCTGACAGCGACTTTCAGGTTCAAGACGTTCATGGAAAGGTCCTCTTCTTGTTGTGAGAAGCCCTGAGGGCAGTTGAAAACCGATAGGGCAAATAGAACACAACGAAAGGCATTTTTGTATACAATATTTTGAAACGATCGTATGCGATGGCGCAAATAGCCGTTTTCACGGCCGCTCTGACGAATCCTGGCCCACCCGATGAAAACCCATTGACCTGAGCCGCCAGCCGTGAATACACTCTATCGCAAAGCAAGTTGTATACAATTACAAAATCGATGAGGCACAACCCATGAGCAAAATGAGAGCAATCGATGCAGCCGTTCTGGTCATGCGCCGTGAAGGTGTAGATACCGCGTTCGGCATCCCAGGGGCTGCCATCAACCCGTTGTACTCGGCCCTGAAGAAAGTCGGTGGCATCGATCACGTCCTCGCTCGCCACGTCGAAGGTGCCTCGCACATGGCCGAGGGCTACACCCGTGCCAACCCGGGCAACATCGGCGTGTGCATCGGCACTTCCGGGCCAGCCGGCACCGACATGGTCACCGGCCTGTACAGCGCCTCGGCCGACTCCATCCCGATTCTCTGCATCACCGGCCAGGCCCCGCGTGCACGCCTGCACAAAGAAGACTTCCAGGCCGTCGACATCACCAGCATCGTCAAGCCGGTGACCAAGTGGGCAACCACCGTTCTGGAGCCAGGCCAGGTGCCTTACGCCTTCCAGAAGGCCTTCTATGAAATGCGCACCGGCCGCCCAGGCCCGGTACTGATCGACCTGCCGTTCGACGTGCAGATGGCCGAAATCGAATTCGACATCGACGCCTACGAGCCGCTGGCCGTCAACAAGCCGTCCGCCACTCGCGTACAGGCTGAAAAAGCCCTGGCCCTGCTCAACGACGCCGAGCGTCCGCTGCTGGTAGCCGGTGGCGGCATCATCAACGCCGATGCCAGCGACAAGCTGGTTGAGTTCGCCGAACTGACCGGCGTACCGGTAATCCCGACCCTGATGGGCTGGGGCACCATCCCGGACGACCACGCACAAATGGTCGGCATGGTCGGGCTGCAAACTTCGCACCGCTACGGCAACGCCACCCTGCTCAAATCCGACCTGGTGTTCGGTATCGGTAACCGCTGGGCCAACCGCCACACCGGCTCCGTCGATGTCTACACCGAAGGCCGCAAGTTCGTGCACGTCGACATCGAACCGACCCAGATCGGCCGCGTATTCACCCCGGACCTGGGTATCGTGTCCGACGCCGGCAAGGCCCTGGACGTGTTCCTGGAAGTGGCCCGCGAGTGGAAAGCCGCTGGCAAACTGAAAGACCGTGCTGCCTGGCTGGAAGACTGCCAGCAGCGCAAAGCCAGCCTGCAACGCAAGACCCACTTCGACAACGTGCCGGTCAAGCCGCAGCGCGTGTACGAAGAGATGAACCAGGTATTCGGCAAGGACACCACCTACGTCAGCACCATCGGTCTGTCGCAGATTGCCGGCGCGCAGTTCCTGCACGTTTACAAGCCACGCCACTGGATCAACTGCGGCCAGGCCGGCCCGCTGGGCTGGACCATTCCTGCCGCACTGGGTGTAGTGAAAGCAGACCCGAAACGCAAGGTGGTCGCGCTGTCGGGTGACTACGACTTCCAGTTCATGATCGAAGAACTGGCAGTTGGCGCGCAGTTCAACCTGCCGTACGTCCACGTACTGGTGAACAACGCCTACCTGGGTCTGATCCGTCAGGCGCAGCGTGGCTTCGACATGGATTACTGTGTACAACTGGCGTTCGAGAACATCAACTCGACCGACGCCGCCACCTACGGTGTCGACCACGTTGCAGTGGTCGAAGGTCTGGGCTGCAAGGCCATTCGCGTATTCGAGCCGGCTGAGATCGCCCCTGCCCTGCTCAAGGCACAGAAGATGGCCGAAGAGTTCCGCGTGCCGGTCGTGGTCGAAGTGATCCTCGAGCGCGTGACCAACATTTCCATGGGCACCGAGATCAACGCGGTCAACGAGTTCGAAGACCTGGCGCTGGTCGGCAACGACGCGCCAACCGCCATCTCGATGCTGGACTGATCGCCTGACGCCCCCAGGCACGCCCTGGGGGCCTTCAACGCAAGGAGACAACTCATGCCTCGCTTCGCTGCCAACCTGTCCATGCTGTTCACCGAACAGGACTTCCTGGCCCGCTTCAAGGCTGCCGCCGATGCTGGTTTCAGCGGCGTCGAATACCTGTTCCCGTATGACTTCAGCGCTGCCGACATCAAGCAGCAGCTAGAAGCCAACGGCCTGACCCAGGTGCTGTTCAACCTGCCTGCTGGCGACTGGGCCAAGGGTGAGCGCGGTATCACCTGCCACCCCGACCGCATCGAAGAGTTCCGTGCCGGTGTCGACAAGGCCATCGAGTACGCCAAGGTGCTGGGCAATACCCAGGTCAACGCCCTGGCCGGCATTCGCCCACAAGGCCCGGACTGCGCCACCGTGCGCAAGACCTTCGTGGAGAACCTGCGCTACGCCGCCGACAAGCTCAAGGCTGCCGGTATTCGTCTGGTCATGGAAATGATCAACACCCGCGACATCCCGGGCTTCTACCTGAACACCACCCAGCAGGCGCTGGAAATCCAGGCTGAAGTGGGCAGTGACAACCTGTTCCTGCAGTACGACATCTACCACATGCAGATCATGGAAGGTGACCTGGCTCGCACCATGGAAACCAACCTGCAGCTGATCAACCACATTCAGCTGGCCGACAACCCGGGCCGTCACGAGCCTGGTACTGGCGAAATCAACTACCGCTTCTTGTTCGAGCACCTGGACCGCATTGGCTACCAGGGCTGGGTGGGCGCGGAGTACAAGCCCAAGACCACCACCGAAGCGGGCCTGGGCTGGCTGAAAACCCATGTGGGAGCGGGCTTGTCCCGCGAAAGCGCCCGCAAAGACACCTCCATTGCCTGACCGATCACATTCGCGGGGCAAGCCCGCTCCCACAGGGTTTTGTGGCAGCCCCGCAGTCAGGTATCAACAAATATAAGAGGCACATTATCATGGCTAAAATCGGTTTCATCGGCACCGGCATCATGGGCAAGCCCATGGCCCAAAACCTGCAAAAAGCAGGTCACAGCCTGTTCGTTTCCACCCACCACGACGCCGCGCCAGCCGACCTGATCGCCGCCGGTGCAGTGGCCCTGGCCAACCCGAAAGAAGTTGCCCAGGAAGCCGAATTCATCATCGTCATGGTGCCGGACACCCCGCAGGTGGAAGCCGTACTGTTCGGTGAAAACGGCGTTGCCGAAGGCGTGGGCCCGAACAAGGTCGTGATCGACATGAGCTCGATCTCGCCTACCGCCACCAAAGCGTTCGCCGAAAAAATCAAGGCAACCGGCGCAGCCTACCTGGACGCCCCGGTGTCCGGTGGTGAAGTCGGCGCCAAGGCCGCGACCCTGAGCATCATGGTCGGTGGCTGCCCGAAAGCCTTCGAGCGCACCCTGCCGCTGTTCGAAGCCATGGGCAAGAACATCACCCGCGTGGGTGGTAACGGTGACGGCCAGACCGCCAAGGTTGCCAACCAGATCATCGTTGCCCTGAACATCCAGGCCGTGGCCGAAGCCCTGCTGTTTGCCGCCAAGAACGGCGCCGACCCGGCCAAGGTGCGTGAAGCACTGATGGGCGGCTTTGCTTCGTCGAAAATCCTCGAAGTGCACGCAGAGCGCATGATCAAAGGCACCTTCGACCCAGGCTTCCGCATCAACCTGCACCAGAAAGACCTGAACCTTGCCCTGCAAGGCGCCAAGGAACTGGGCATCAACCTGCCCAACACCTCCAATGCCCAGCAAGTGTTCAACACCTGCCAGGCCCTGGGTGGCGGTAACTGGGACCACTCGGCGCTGATCAAAGGCCTGGAGCACATGGCCAACTTCTCGATCCGCGGCGACAAGTAAGTTGTAGACCGTACCGGCCTCTTCGCGGCGGTTCGGCGCGAAGAAGCCAACACCGCTGAACCTGCGACCACAGGTTCAGCGGGAGCACCGAGCAACACCCGCCCCTGGTTCGGCCTGCACGGAGGCAGTTCCAGGGGCGTTTTTGGTTTTGCAGAACAACAATAACTGGGAGCCTGCCATGTCGGTCGATCCGCAAAAAATTCTCCGCGAGCTGTTCGACACAGCCATCGCTGCCGCCCACCCCCGCCAAGTCCTCGAACCCTACCTGCCCGCCGACCGTAGCGGCCGGGTCATCGTCATCGGCGCCGGCAAGGCCGCAGCCGCCATGGCCGAAGTGGTCGAGAAAAGCTGGCAGGGCGAAGTTTCCGGCCTGGTCGTGACCCGTTACGGCCACGGCGCCAACTGCCAGAAGATCGAGGTGGTCGAAGCCGCCCACCCGGTCCCCGACGCCGCCGGCCTGGCGGTAGCCAAGCGCGTGCTGGAGCTGGTCAGCAACCTCAATGAAGACGACCGCGTCATCTTCCTGCTGTCTGGCGGTGGTTCCGCCCTGCTGGCACTGCCGGCCGAGGGCCTTACCCTGGCCGACAAGCAACAGATCAACAAGGCACTGCTCAAATCCGGCGCCACCATCGGCGAGATGAACTGCGTGCGCAAGCACCTCTCGGCGATCAAGGGCGGCCGCCTGGCCAAGGCCTGCTGGCCGGCCACGGTCTACACCTATGCCATTTCCGATGTACCGGGCGACCTTGCCACCGTGATCGCCTCTGGCCCCACCGTGGCCGACCCGAGCACGTCGGCTGACGCCCTGGCTATTTTGAAACGCTACAACATCGAAGCGCCCAAAGCAGTCATCGACTGGCTGAACAACCCGGCTTCGGAAACCGTCAAGGCCGATGACCCGGCCCTGGCTCGCAGCCACTTCCAGCTGATTGCCAAACCCCAGCAATCGCTCGAAGCCGCTGCGGTAAAAGCCCGACAGGCAGGTTTCAGCCCGCTGATCCTCGGCGACCTGGAAGGCGAATCACGCGAGGTGGCCAAGGTGCACGCCGGTATCGCCCGGCAGATCGTCCAGCATGGCCAGCCACTGAAGGCACCCTGCGTGATCCTGTCAGGCGGCGAAACCACTGTGACCGTACGCGGCAATGGCCGTGGCGGGCGCAACGCCGAGTTCCTGCTCAGCCTCACTGAAAGCCTGAAAGGCCTCGCAGGTGTATACGCCTTGGCCGGCGACACCGACGGCATCGATGGCTCGGAAGAAAACGCCGGTGCCTTCATGACCCCAGGCAGCTACGCCCGCGCCGAGGCCCTGGGCCTGTCGGCCAGCGACGAGCTGGACAACAACAACGGCTATGGCTATTTCGCCGCGCTGGATGCGCTGATCGTCACCGAACCGACCCGCACTAACGTCAACGACTTCCGCGCCATCCTGATCCTCGAGACTGCCCAATCATGACGCCTGATAAAAAAGTAAAGATCCTCGCCACCCTCGGCCCTGCGATCAACGGCATCGACGACATCCGCCAACTGGTCGAAGCCGGGGTGAACATCTTCCGCCTCAACTTCAGCCACGGCGAACACGCTGACCACGCCCTGCGTTACCAGTGGATCCGCGAAGTGGAGCAGCAACTGAACTACCCGCTGGGTATCCTCATGGACCTGCAGGGGCCGAAGCTGCGCGTGGGCCGCTTCGCTGAAGGCAAGGTGCAGCTGCAACGCGGCCAGGCCCTGCGCCTGGACCTGGACAAGACCCCGGGCGACAGCCGTCGGGTCAACCTGCCACACCCTGAAATCATCGCAGCCCTTGAGCCCGGCATGGACCTGTTGCTGGACGACGGCAAGCTGCGCCTGCGCGTCACCGCCAAGCACAACGACGCAATCGACACTGAAGTGCTGAACGGTGGCGAGTTGTCCGACCGCAAGGGCGTCAACGTACCGCAAGCAGTACTCGACCTGTCCCCGCTCACCGAAAAGGACCGCCGCGACCTGGCCTTTGGCCTGGAACTGGGCGTGGACTGGGTGGCCCTGTCGTTTGTACAGCGCCCTGAGGACATCGTTGAAGCCCGCCAGCTGATTGGCGACCGTGCCTACCTGATGGCCAAGATCGAGAAGCCGTCGGCAGTCGAACAACTGCAAGCCATCGCCGAACTGGCAGACGCAATCATGGTGGCCCGCGGTGACCTTGGCGTGGAAGTGCCGGCCGAAAGCGTGCCGCAAATCCAGAAGCGCATCATCAGCACCTGCCGCCAGCTGGGCAAACCGGTGGTGGTGGCCACGCAGATGCTCGAGTCCATGCGTTTCTCCCCAGCGCCGACCCGGGCCGAAGTCACCGACGTGGCCAACGCCGTGGCCGAAGGTGCCGATGCGGTCATGTTGTCGGCTGAGACTGCCTCGGGTGACTACCCGTTGGAGGCCGTGCAGATGATGAGCAAGATCATACGCCAGGTGGAAAACGGCCCGGACTACCAGGCCCAGCTCGACGTTGGCCGGCCAAAAGCCGAGGCCACCGTGTCGGACGCCATCAGCTGCGCCATCCGCCGCATCAGCGGCATCCTGCCGGTGGCGGTGCTGGTCAACTACAGCGAGTCAGGCGCCTCGACCCTGCGCGCTGCACGCGAGCGGCCACGGGCACCGATCCTCAACCTGACACCGAACCTGAACACCGCGCGCCGCCTCAGCGTGGCCTGGGGCGTGCATTCGGTGGTCAACGACCGCCTGCGTCAGGTGGACGAAGTGGTTTCCACCGCCCTGGAGATTGCCCAGGCGCAAGGCATGGCCAGCCGTGGCGACACGCTGCTGATCACTGCCGGTGTGCCTTTCGGCAAGCCAGGCTCGACTAACACGCTGCGGATCGAGACTTTGATCTGATCCAAAGGCCCTTTCGCGGGGCAAGCCCGCTCCCACAAGTACGCCGCTGTCCCAAGGAAAGCGCTTTACCTGTGGGAGCGGGCCTGCCCCGCGAATGGAGGGCAAAGCCCTCCCCTTGCACCACGACAACAAACCTGCGGAAAAACGAGGCCCAAAGAGGCCCACCGCTCCCCCATCAACCTCACTGACTGCCCCATGTACACCAAAAATTTCGTCAACCCGTGCCCTGACTGGGCCACGGCGTTACTCAACGGCTTCAGCCAGGTGCTGCTGCTGCGCAACCCCCTGTGCGGCCTGTGCTGCCTGCTGGCCATCCTGCTGACCGCGCCCGACCTGGTCGGCGGCGCCCTGCTCGGCGCCCTGGCCGGCCTGCTCACCGCCCAGGCCCGCGGCTACGACCGCGCCGACCGCCAGGCCGGGCTGTACTGCTACAACGGCGTGCTGATCGGCATCCTGATCAGCGCCGTGTTGCCCTGGTCGGTCATGCTGCCGCCGCTGATCATCGCTGCCGGCGGGCTGTCCAGCATCATTACCCACCAGTGGCGCAAGCGCGGCGGCAAACTGCTGATCGCCTACACCGCGCCGTTTGTGCTGCTGGGCTGGGCCACCCTGCTGATCACCAGCCCCGCCCCCAGCGGCTTCGTCGAAGCCGACCCGCTGCAGGCCCTGGCGCGTGGTGTGGGTCAGATCTTCCTGCTCGACCAGCCCTGGGCCGGCTTGCTGATCATTGTCGGCATGTTCATTGCCAACCCCTATGCGGCAATGTGGGCTGTGATCGGCTCGGCCATCGGTGGCGGTGTGGCGCTGCTCGCCGATCAGGCGCAAGGTGCCTGGTTGGGGCTATACGGTTTCAACGCAGCCTTGGCGGCACTGGCCTTCAGCAGACAAGGTGAAAAGCCGTGGGTGACGCTGCTGGCGATTGCCCTGGCCTTGCTGCTGCAACCGCTATTCAAGCTGCTGCCGGTTCCTGGCCTGACCGCGCCCTTTGTCGCCGCCTGTTGGCTGATGCATGTAGCGGGTCACCTAGGTCACAGGACACAGAAAGACAGCTCACATCAATTACCGAACTGACTGGGGGCTGCAGGTATCCACTCCGTCTCTGACGGCTGCCTAATGGGGGCTGGATCGGGTGCCGAGGACATCCTCTTTGGTAGGCCCCGGGGCGGAAGTGGGGGCGGTCGCGAGGGCGGAGGTAGAGGATGAAGAGGCTTCGGAAGACGGCGTAGCGCTAGCTGCTCATCGATCTTCCTCTGCAGCGCTAGATTCTGTTCTTGAAGGCGAGCATTGTCCGCTTGAGATCGCTCCAACTGTTTCCGAGTAGCGCCCAGACCAGCAACCTTCGCCACCGTAAACCGTCCATCCTTCCCTTTGGAAATCTCGTATCCAGCATTACCAATACCCAAGCTGTAAGCTTCAGACCTGTTCTCGAAATGTTTCTTCACTCCCGGTTTGAAAGCGCTCGGTATGCCTAAGCGCTTAAACTCAGCAGTTAGCCCAGTTTTCATACTTTTCATCTGACCTGACGGGTCAGAGCTGTTTATCGGATCACCCTCACAATAACAGTAAGCATTCAGCCCACCCTGCCCAAAAGGGCTTAAACCATCCGGGCTGTGAAAGCGCATAAAAATGGGGCTATAAAATCGGTGGCCATTGCCCAGCGCATAGGCTTGCAAGGTACCATCGTGCCTTTCGCCATTGAAACCTACTGAAGGAATCGGCCAATTCAGTGAATACCCATAAGCTGTGTATGACCGTATCCACTTCGCCTGACCACCCTCGACAGCGATTTGCTCGGGTAACTGTCCATTGTTCATTACATACTCGCCTCATGCCCCCTGACCCTAAGCTATTCTGGTCCAGCCAATCCGATCCGGAAAACTAGCAATTTTAACAGCTCATTCGTTGCAGCCTTGGGCAAAGACCCTCTAGGCTCACTGCTTCGTTTTCGGAACACAAACCATGTCCCCTCCGCTATCCCTGCGCGAACGCCTCTACATCATGGTCTTCCAGACCGACACCGTAGCCGGTCGCCGCTTCGACAAAATCCTCTTGTTGATCATCCTGGCCAGCCTGGTCACTGTCATCCTCGACAGCATTGACGAAGTGCACCAGGGCTACTCCGGCGTGCTGGCGGCCATCGAATGGGGCTTTACTGCCGTTTTCCTGGCCGAGTACATCACCCGCCTGTACTGCTCGCCCAAGCCCTTGCGCTATGCCTTCAGTTTTTATGGCCTGGTCGACCTGCTGGCGATCGTCCCCGGGATCATCGCCCTGTACTACAGCGACGCCCAGTACCTGCTGATCATCCGGGTGATACGCATGCTGCGGATCTTCCGCGTGCTCAAGCTCAGCCCGTACCTCAAGCAGGCCAACTACCTGATGGAGGCGCTGCGCGGTAGCAAGCAGAAGATCATCGTGTTCCTGGTCAGCGTATCGACCCTGGTAACGGTGTTCGGCACGCTGATGTATGTGATCGAAGGCCCGGAACATGGGTTTACCAGCATCCCCAAGGGCATCTACTGGGCCATCGTCACCCTCACCACCGTGGGCTTTGGCGATATCGTGCCAAAGACGCCGCTTGGGCAGGTGCTGTCGTCGCTGGTGATGATTACCGGTTACTCGATCATTGCTGTGCCGACCGGCATCTTTACCGCCGAACTGGCCAATGCCATGCGCGGGGAGCAGTTGCAGCATGATTGCCCGACGTGTCACAAGAAGACGCATGAGCATGGGGCGGCGTTCTGTTCCCGGTGTGGGAATGGGCTGTTTCCCAGACAATGATGCTGCCTGTGCTGGCCCTTTCGCGGGCACGCCCGCTCCCACAGATACCGTGCAATTTTCAGGTTTGTGGTGGTCCTGTGGGAGCGGGCGAGCCCGCGAAGAGGCCGGGACTGGCAACGGCATAACCAAAGTGTTTTTTGTTCTTTATCCCGCTTCAAGCCACCCGCTATAGTCGCTGGCACTCTGCCCCAAAACCCTTCAAGAACAAGGAAGCAACGTGAAAAAACTCTTCACCGCCTCGCTGCTCGCCGCAGGCCTGGCCCTGGGCAACCTCGCCCAGGCCGCCCCCACCCTGCTGAACGTTTCCTACGACGTGATGCGCGACTTCTACAAGGACTACAACCCGGCCTTCCAGAAGCACTGGGAAGCCGAGCACAAAGAGAAGGTCAACGTGCAAATGTCCTTCGGCGGCTCGAGCAAACAGGCGCGTGCGGTAATCGATGGCCTGCCAGCCGATGTCATCACCATGAACATGGCCACCGATATCAACGCCTTGGTCGACAATGGCAAGCTGGTGCCGGATAACTGGGTCACCCGCCTGCCGAACAACAGCGCGCCGTTCACCTCGGCCACTGTGTTCATCGTGCGCAAGGGCAACCCAAAAGCCCTGAAAGACTGGCCCGACCTGCTCAAGGACGGCGTGCAGGTGATCGTGCCCAACCCGAAAACGTCGGGTAACGGCCGCTACACCTACTTGTCGGCCTGGGGCTATGTGCTCAAGCAAGGCGGCGACGAGGCCAAAGCCCGTGATTTCGTTGGCAAGTTGTTCAAACAGGCGCCAGTGCTGGATACCGGTGGCCGTGCCGCCACCACCACCTTCATGACCAACCAGATTGGTGATGTGCTGGTCACCTTCGAGAACGAAGCCGAAATGATCGCCCGCGAGTTTGGCCGCGACCAGTTCGAAGTGGTCTACCCAAGCGTGTCGGCCGAAGCCGAGCCACCTGTCACTGTGGTCGACAAGGTCGTGGCGAAGAAAGGTACCCAGGCTGTGGCCGAGGAATACCTGAAGTACCTGTGGTCGCCAGCAGCCCAGGAGATCGCCGCCACCAACTACCTGCGCCCGCGTGATGCGACGGTACTGGCCAAGTACACCGACCGCTTCCCCAAAGTGGAATTCCTGTCGGTGGAGAAGACCTTCGGTGACTGGCGCACCGTGCAGAAGACCCACTTCAACGATGGTGGCGTGTTCGACCAGATCTATACCGGCCAGTAATTGATGCAGGCAGGCACTGCACAATGCCCGCAGCGTGTGCAGTGCCTGTAGGAGCTGGCTTGCCGGCGATAGGGCCAGTTGCTTTGACACACTTCTTCGAACTTTCTTCATCAACCGACAATCAGTTCCTTGAGTAACCCTGCCCCGCTCACCCCGGCCCAAGGAGTACTCCAGTGCTGCGCTTTCTCTCAACCCTGCTGCTCGGCTGCCTGCTGAGCACCCACCTGCTTGCCGCTGACCCCGCCCCCACCGAAGAACAACCCGCCGAACCCGCACCGGTCTTGCAAGGCGGCCTGCTGGGCGCCCTGGCCGACGGCCTGGACAGCGCCGCACAGGAACTCGACCTTGATGCCCATCTGGTTGATGCCTGGCGCCTGCGCACCGACCGCGCCGCCAAGGAAGTCGAGCGCCTGGTTGACCGGCACTCGGCCGACGACTCGCTGCATCTGATCGGCAACTTCATCCTGCTTACCCTGACTTGGGCCGCCAGCTTCGCCGCATTCACCAGCCTCGGCCGGTGGGTCGCCAACCGCGCTTCAGGCAAGCCCTGGCTACGCGAACGCAAGCGCGCCAGCAGCCTGCTCGGCTACTTGCTGCCCTATACCCTGCCGGCATTGGCCAGCTTACCGCTGACACTGTACGCCAGCCGCTTTCTCGACCCGTCGGTAGCGCGCGCACTGGGCCTGAGCCTGGCCTACGCCACCAGCAGCGGCCTGTTCTCGACCTCGATCATCCTGTGCCTGGTGACCCTGTTCGACGCCGGCCACAAACGCGCCGCTGTGGCGGTAATCAAACGCCTGGCCCCCCGCCCGCTGTTCATGATCGGCTTTCTCGCTGCCTGGAGCGATGCCCTGACCAGCCCACAGATTGCCCGCCAGCTTGGCGGCAACATCACCGCCAGCGTCGCCGTGGCCACCGGCCTGATTGCCACCTTCATCTTCGCCAGCCTGGTGGTCCGCCTGCGCCGCCCGGTCGCGCACCTGATCCGCAACCGCGCCTTCAAGGACCGCGTGCAGCATCGCGCGGTGCAGGAAACCCTGCGGATCTTTTCGGTGCTGTGGTATTTGCCGATCCTGCTGATGATCTTGGTGTCGGCCATTCACCTGATCGGCGCCGGCGAAGAAAGCCAGAAAGCATTGCAGAAGGCCTTGCTGACCACAGTGCTACTGGTCTCCACGGTGTTTGTCAGCACACTATTGCAACACCTGCTGGCACCGCGCGACGCAGATGCCGGGCAACGGGTACGGCCCTACAGGGAACTGCTGCGCAGCCTGGCCCACGCGCTGCTGCGCATCGCCATGGCAGTGGCCTTCATCGAACTGCTGGGGCGCATCTGGGGCGTTTCGGTGATCGGCTTTGCGCTAAGCAACAGCCTCGGCCAGGCCATCAGCAATTCGCTGTCGAGTATCGGCCTGATCCTGCTGGTCACCTGGCTGCTGTGGGTGGTGCTCGATACTGCCATTCAGGAAGCGCTCAAGCCTGCGGTGGGGCGGCGCGCATCGCGCCAGCCGAGTACCCGGGTACGCACCATCCTGCCGATGCTGCGCAACGCCATCAAGGTCATCCTCATCGTCATCTGCACCATCACCACCATGGCCAACCTGGGGATCAACGTCGCGCCTCTGCTCGCCGGTGCGGGGGTGATCGGCCTGGCCATCGGCTTCGGCTCGCAGCAACTGGTGCAGGATGTGATTACCGGGTTGTTCATTCTGATCGAGGACACCATTTCCATCGGCGATTGGGTCGTGCTTGACTCCGGCCATGCCGGTACCGTCGAGAGCCTGACGATCCGTACGTTGCGCCTGCGCGATGGCAAAGGCTTTGTGCACTCGGTGCCGTTCGGTCAGATCAAGGCGGTTACCAACCAGTCGCGGCAGTTCGCCTATGCGTTTTTCTCGGTGCAGTTCACCTACGACAGTGATGTGGATGCGTCACTGGCACTTATCCATGAAGTGGGCAAGTCGATCAGCGAAGACCCGCTGCTACGCATCAACCTGCAAGGGCCGCTGCAGGTGTTCGGGGTGGACCGCATGGACCTGAACGGGTTTGTGCTGACGGCGCAGTTCCGCACCATTTCCGGCGGGCAATATGCGGTGAGCCGAGCGTTCAACGAGCGGCTGAAGAAGCGGGTGGACCAGACCGACAACGTCAGCTTTGCCCAGGTGTACCCGCTGCCGCTGCAGGCCCTGGGGGCTTGATGCTGTCAGCACTGGCCCTATCGCCGGCAAGCCAGCTCCCACAGGCCCCCACCACATTCAGGGTTGTGCTGCCCCTTGTGGGAGCTGGCTTGCCGGCGATAGGGCCGGTACTGGCAACTTCAGGTCTGGCGGAATACCAAGGCCTTGAGCCCCCCGGCCGGGTCCACATCCGGAAACTCCGGCGGGTTTTCCAGCCGCTCGACAAACGCCAGCGATGGCGCCTGCTCAGCCATCCCCTCGATCAGAAACTCCGGCCCGATCGCCGGGTCGTTGACACACGCCAGCACCGTTCCACCGGCGCTCAGCAACTCTGGCAAACGCCGCAGGATCTTCGCGTAATCCTGGGTCAGCACGAAGCTGCCACGCTGGAAGGTTGGCGGGTCAATGATGATCAGGTCGTAAGGCCCGTACTTGCGCACCTTGCCCCACGACTTGAACAGCTCATGCCCCAGATACGCCACCCGCGATGCGTCATGGCCATTGAGGCGGTGGTTGTCCCGACCCCGTGCCAGCGCCGACTTGGCCATGTCCAGGTTCACCACCTGCTCGGCGCCCCCGGCAATCGCTGCTACCGAGAAGCCGCAGGTGTAGGCGAACAGGTTCAGCACGCGCTTGCCCGCCGCCTGCTCGCGCACCCAGCGGCGGCCATAGCGCATGTCGAGAAACAGGCCGATATTTTGCCGCACCCCCAGGTCCAGCAAGTAGGACAGGCCGTCCTCGACCACCTCACGTTGCTGACACGGCTCACCCAGCAGCCACTGACCAGGGCTGTCGGGCAAGTAGCGGTGCTGGATGAGGATGGCTTGGCCGGCCCATTGCGGGCACTGGGCCAGGTTGCGCAGCATGGCTTCCAGTTCGGCCAGTTGGCCCTCGGGCAGCTCGCGGAAGAGGGCTACCGAGAGCACGCCTTGCAGCCAGTCGACAGTGACCTGCTCCAGGCCTGCCCAGCAGCGGCCACGGCCATGGAACAGGCGGCGGGTTTCCTGCGGGGCAGGGTCGAGGGCGGCGAGCAGGTGTTGCTCCAAGGTGTGAATCGGGGAAGTCATGGTGGGTCGCAGGCTGGCAAAAGCGGCATTCTACCTTGAGGGCCTCTTCACGGGTAAACCCGCTCCCACAGGGACCCCACAGTATTCAGAGCTACGGTGATCCTGTGGTAGCGGGTTTACCCGCGAAGAGGCCGGCAAGGTCACTTCAATTCTTGACTGCAAGCCGCGCCGGCCGGAACCACCATCCCTGCTGCATCCCCGCCGCTGCCAGCAGAATCAGCCCTACCCCCAGCCATTGCAGCGGCGCCAAGCGGTGCCCGAAGGCCACCCAGTCCACCAGAATCGCAGCAATCGGGTAAATGAATGACAGCGCCCCCGTCAACGCCGTGGGCAAACGCTGAATGGCACTGTACAGCAGCACATACATGAGGCCGGTGTGGACGATGCCCAGCGTCAACAGGCTGGCCAGCGCTGGCACTTCACCCGGCAATCCGCCGAGCTTGACCCACGGCGCCAGCACCAGTACACCCGTCGTTACCTGAATCAACGCGATCAGGTGAGGTGGCGTGCCTTTCAGCCGCTTGATGATCAACGCCGCAATGGCATACAAAAACGCCGCACCCAGTGCCAGGGCAATGCCCAGCAAGTATTCCTCACCGCCGCCCTGCCCCGCACCATGGGCGCTGACGATGGCCAACATGCCGAGGAACGCCACGCTAAGCCATGTAAGCTTGGCCAGTGTGATCTTTTCGCCCAGAAACAGCGCTGCCAGCCCCACCAGCATGAACGGCTGCACGTTGTACACCGCGGTCCCGATGGCGATCGACGCACGGGAATACGAGGCAAACAGCAGCAGCCAGTTGCCGACAATGGCCACGCCGCTGGCGATCGCCAACAGGAACGCCGTGCGGCTGATGACTCCGGCCCGCAAAAAGCCGAAAGCGGCGCAAATCACCAGCAGGGTCACGGCACCGAACACGCAGCGCCAGAACACCACCTCGAGCACCGGCTGCCCCGACACCAGCACGAACCAGCCGATGGTCCCGGAAATCAGCATGGCGGCGACCATTTCCAGCGAGCCACGGCGCAACGAACTGTCCATCTCACACCTCCCGTTGTTGATGGCAACAGTATGCAAAGGTTACAGCTCAGCCTTCCAGCGGATAACCAAGGCAGATTTGCATCCTTGCCTTTACTATCAAGGCAAATTACGCGAATTACCTGACGAGGTGACCATGACCGATGCCATCGACCAACTGTTGATCAATGCACTGATGGAAGACTCGCGCCGCTCGCTCAAAGCCCTGGCGCAAGTCAGCGGGCTGTCCGCGCCCAGCGTCAGCGAGCGCCTGCGCCGCCTGGAAGAGCGCGGTGTGCTGCGCGGTTACACCGTGGAGGTCGATCCGCGCGCCTTTGGTTACCAGTTACAGGCCATCGTGCGCATCCGCCCACTGCCGGGCCAGCTGCAGGAGGTAGAACGGCAAATCATCGCCATCCCCGAGTTCACCGAGTGCGACAAGGTCACCGGGGAGGACTGTTTCATTGCCCGGTTGCATGTGCGCTCGATGGAGCAACTGGACACCCTGCTCGACCGCATCAATGTGCTGGCCGAGACCAACACCGCCATCATCAAGAAAAGCCCGGTGAAGCGGCGATTGCCGCCAATGGAATGAATTCGCCTGTTCCGGCCTCTTCGCGGGTAAACCCGCTCCCACAAGTACTGCACCAGATTTGGGCTTGTGATGAACCCTGTGGGAACGGGTTTACCCGCGAAGAGGCCAGCGCAGAAAAACCTGACGATTTTTTGTACACATAAATGTCACCATAAGTGCCATTTTTGTGTGCACCTTCTTCAGAAACGCCCCATTGCGTTACACACTACCCGCAACTAATTTTGACCATTCGATCAACTAAATAGTCGACAGAAAATTTAAACCTGTTCATTCGGTCAATTTATACCTCACTTATTTCATTAACTTATCTTTCAAAAAGATAAGTTCGAAATGTCCATCTGTTACAACTTGCTTTCCCCTGGCATGGAACTCGCTTTTGTGTGTTCGTGTTTTGTATACAACTTAAACAAAACATAAATACACAAGAACCCGCCACGCCGGTCCAAAGCCGGCCGCCGCGCCCAGAACCCTGTGATGCCAAGCTGCACCGACGAGGTGGCGAGCCCGTGCGCATGCCCGCTCATCGCAGTCAAAGTGCATCAGGAGCCCGCCGGAATGAGTAGCAGCCTCGACCTTGCCCCTGAACTATCCGTCGCCAGCACCCACCCCGCTTCCAACCTTGTTGGCGAGGTGCCGCAACTGGCGCTGAGCCCGCGCCTGCACAACCGCGACCTTGCCCCGACACGCACCGAAGGGCGGCGCTGGGGTGGCTACAGCATCTTCGCGTTGTGGACAAACGATGTGCACAATATTGCCAACTACTCCTTCGCCATGGGCTTGTTCGCCCTCGGCCTGGGTGGCTGGCAGATTTTGCTGTCGCTGGCCATTGGCGCAGCGCTGGTGTACTTCTTCATGAACCTGTCCGGCTATATGGGGCAGAAAACCGGGGTGCCGTTCCCGGTCATCAGCCGCATTGCCTTCGGCATCCACGGCGCACAGATACCGGCGCTGATCCGCGCAGTCATTGCCATTGCCTGGTTCGGCATCCAGACCTACCTGGCCTCGGTGGTGCTGCGTGTGCTGCTTACAGCCGTGTGGCCGCAAGTGGCGGCCTACGACCACGACAGCATCCTCGGCCTGTCGAGCCTGGGCTGGGCGTGCTTCGTGTCGATCTGGCTGGTGCAGCTGGTGATCCTGGCCTACGGCATGGAGATGGTGCGCCGCTACGAGGCCTTCGCCGGCCCGGTGATCCTGCTGACCGTTGCCGCCCTGGCGGTGTTCATGTACGTCAAGGCCGACGCGCGCATCGCCTGGTCGGTCTCCGAGCCACTGACCGGCGTTGATATGTGGCGCAACATCTTCGCTGGCGGCGCATTGTGGCTGGCGATCTACGGCACCCTGGTACTGAACTTCTGTGATTTCGCCCGCTCCTCGCCGTGCCGCAAGACCATCCGCGTCGGCAACTTCTGGGGCCTGCCGGTGAACATACTGGTGTTTGCCGTGATCACCGTGGTGCTGTGCGGCGCGCAGTTCCAGATCAACGGCCAGATCATCGACAGCCCGACCCAGATCGTCGCCGCCATCCCCAGCACGCTGTTCCTGGTACTGGGCTGCGTAGCCTTCCTGATTGTCACCGTGGCGGTGAACATCATGGCCAACTTCGTCGCCCCGGCTTTCGTGCTCAGCAACCTGGCGCCACGCCACCTGAACTTCCGCCGCGCGGGGCTAATCAGCGCCACCCTGGCGGTGCTGATCCTGCCGTGGAACCTCTACAACAGTCCGCTGGTGATCGTGTACTTCCTGTCCGGCCTGGGCGCCCTGCTCGGCCCGCTGTACGGGGTGATCATGTCCGACTACTGGTTGCTGCGCAAAGGCTGCATCAACGTGCCGGAGCTGTACACCGAGCACCCGACCGGCGCCTACCACTACAGCAAGGGCATCAACCTGCGCGCCGTGGCCGCCTTCGTGCCTGCTGCGTTGCTGGCCATCGTGCTGGCCCTGGTACCCCATTTCCACAGCGTGGCCCCGTTCTCCTGGCTGATCGGTGCTGGCATCGCCGCCGTCCTGTACCTGCTGATCGCACCACGCAACCGCCACTACCACGACGTCAGCGGCGAATGCATCGCCGTCGACCACAGCAGCCATTGATCAGGGAGGACTGCCCATGCGTATTCTGATCGCCAACGTCAACACCACCGAAGCCATCACCGAAGCCATTGCCCAACAGGCCCGTGCAGTAGCCGCACCCGGTACCGAAATCGTGGGGCTTACCCCTTGGTTCGGCGCCGAGTCGGTGGAAGGCAACTTCGAAAGCTACCTGGCTGCCATTGCGGTGATGGACCGGGTGCTCGCCTACGAAGGTCCTTACGACGCCGTGATCCAGGCCGGTTACGGCGAACACGGCCGCGAAGGCCTGCAGGAACTGCTGAACGTGCCGGTGGTGGACATTACCGATGCGGCCGCCAGCACCGCGATGTACCTGGGCCATGCTTATTCCGTGGTAACCACCCTGGACCGCACCGTGCCACTGATCGAAGACCGTCTGAAGCTGTCTGGCCTTTATGACCGCTGTGCCTCGGTGCGGGCCAGCGGGCTGGCGGTGCTGGAGCTGGAAGCCGACCCGCAGCGGGCTGTGGAGGCGATTGTCGAGCAGGCCGAACGCGCCGTGCATGACGACAAGGCCGAAGTGATTTGCCTGGGTTGCGGCGGCATGGCCGGGCTGGACGAGCAGATCCGCCAGCGCACCGGCGTGCCGGTGGTGGATGGGGTGAGCGCAGCGGTGACCATTGCCGAATCGCTGGTGCGCATGGGCTTGAGCACCTCCAAGGTGCGCACCTATGCCACACCGCGGGTGAAGAAAGTGGTGGGTTGGCCGATGCGCCTGGGCCGCTGACTGTTTGGTTTGCCTGTACTGGCCTCTTCGCGGGTAAACCCGCTCCCACAGGTATCCCACAGCATTCAGGCTTGTGGTGAACCTGTGGGAGCGGGTTTACCCGCGAAGAGGCCGGTAGGGTCAACCGATTTTTCTAGCCAGCCGCTCTGCACTGCCACAGGCCAGTGTAAACCCCAACGCCCCATGCCCCAGGTTCAGCCACAGGTTGCGATACACCGTCCCCCCTATGATCGGCACCCCGGTCGGTGTCGCCGGTCGCATGCCCGCCCACTCCACCGCCTGCCCATAATCCGCAGCCATCGGTAATGTCTCCAGCGCCAGCCGTCGCATGCTCTGCAACCTGCGCTTTTCCACCGATTCGTCGAACCCGACAATGTCCACCATCGCCGCTACCCGCAGCTGCTGCCCCAGGCGGGCATAGACGATCTTGCGTTCATAGTCGGTAAGGCTCACTTCCGGTGCCCGATGCCCAGTGCTGATCGGTGCCGTCAGGCTGTAGCCCTTCAGCGGGTAGACCGGTATCTGCACCCCCGGTAATGCCAAGCTTGGGCCACGATGCCCGGCACACAGCACCAACTGTTCCACGGCCAGTTGCTCGTTGCCCAGTTGCAGCGCTACGACCTGGTCCTGGCGCCGTACCAGCTGCGTCACTGGCCGCCCAAGCAGGAAACGGCATTGCCCCGAAGCGCGCAACAGTGCCTCCAGGCGCTGGCAGAACAAGTGGCAATCGCCCACCTCTTCATCCGCTGTGAACACGCCACCCACAAACGGTGCGCCCTCCAGGGCGGGTTCCAGCGCGCGCAACTCGGCTGCTGCCAGCACCCGCTGGCTGGCCGGGTCCGTCAACTGAGCCCGGCCATGGGCAAAGGCCCGCTCGCTGCGAAAAGCCACCAGCTTGCCATTGCGCCGCCAGTTGAAATCACCCAGGTTCTGGTCCTCGCGCCATTGCGCCAGCACGGCCTGGCTGCGCAGCGCCAGCTCCAGCAGCTGCTCGGCATTTCGGCGATTGACGCTGCGCCGGCAAGCCAGGGTGAATGCCAACAACCAGCGCCACTGCGCCGGGTCCAGGCGCAAGCGCAGGCGCAGCGGCGACTCGCCCTGCAATAGCCAACCCAATGCCTGCCACGGCACCCCGGCATCAGCCAGCGGCGCCACATAGCGATAGGACAATTGCCCGCCATTGGCGAAGCTGGTCGCCGACGCCAAGCTGTCGCGGGCCTCGATCAAATCAACCGACCGCCCTTCACGAACAAGCGCGTAAGCCGTCGCCAGGCCAACCACCCCGCCCCCGATTACCGTTACCCGCTGCTTCATCGCGCTTCCCTGTGGTGGCTTCCTGGCCAAACAGTACCAGCGGATCAGGTCGGGCAGCTATGCGCACCGTCATTCAGGCCCTGGCGCACGTTGCGGCTGAGCAGGCTAGCCTTGCCGTCGTGCCAGGTCAGGGTCAGTACATAGAGGGTGTCGAAGTCATCGCCGTTCCAGTCCTGGGTGATCACCCGCTCTTCACCCAAGGCCTTGCCGGCCACCGTGTTGATCAGTTCAGGCAGGTAGCCGTGGGACCAGGCGGTGTAGATGGTCGCGTTGCGGTATTTGTCGCTCAGTAATTCATCGGCCAGTTCATCGGTGTCGTTGGCGCCGTAGTCGATATTCACCGGCAAGCCGAGGCGGATGGCGCTAGGGGTGATGGTCATCAGCGGGCGGATGTAGCTGTAGCTTTCGTCCTTGCTGCCTTCCTCGACCTGCCGCGAAGGGTTGGCGGCAAACACGTAGTCTGCATTACCGAAGCGCTCTGGCAGCAAGGTTGCCAGGTCCAGTGCGCGATTGAGGCCCTGGCAGTTCAACTGGCCAAGCCCCTCACCCGGCTTCTCCGCATGGCGCAGGAACACCAGGGTCTGTGTGCCATCCACCGGTTGAGCCCGGCTGTCGACAGCCTCCAGCGCCAGCGGTACGCCGACGACCGTGAGTGCCAGGCTCAGTACCAGATGGCGACGACGGCGGAAGAATGTGGGCAACTTCATCAAGGCAGGCTCGTGTGGCAGAGAAAATCGGGTTGACCCGCCACATCGCCCCATCGGTTGCAGGGCGCCCTTGCAGTAAATGCCATCCTTGGCAACGAGTGAGCGTCAGAGTGCCCTGAACCCGTTTGGTTCCTCCCTGGAGGTGGATGCCGTTCCCTAGGCAAGCCTAGATTAGGGGATGGGTGTTGCTAAATTATGTCCGGTGCTTCAATCATCCCGCGTCAGCACTTCCAGCAATTCGATCTCAAAGGTCAGGTCCGAGCCAGGCGGTATCGCCCCCACGCTGCGCTCGCCATAGCCCAAGTGTGCTGGAACCTGCAGTTTGCGCTTGCCGCCAACGCGCATCCCCATCAGGCCCTGATCCCAACCTTTGATCACTCGACCGGTACCAATAACGCACTGGAACGGCTTGCCGCGTGACCAGGACGAGTCGAACTCGCTGCCATCAGCCAGCCAGCCAGTGTACTGGGTGGTGATCAGGGCGCCCTTGACGGCGGCTTTGCCTTCACCCTCGACCAGGTCGATGATCTGCAGTTCTTGGCTCACAGGCACACTCCAACGCTGAAAAACAAAGCCGCCCTTTTCTCAGGAATGCACGGGTTTGGCAAGAAGGATCGACAGGCCACTTTTAACTGCTCTGCTCAAACACTTCTTGACCGGTCAGCTCTTTGGTCTGGTTGGCAAAGCAGTACCAGGCGGGCTTCTGCTCGACAAAAATCTGCAGATCGAAATCCCACTCCTGATCCCCATCCAGCAGGCCGACCGGCACCGCATGGAAGTCATTGGACTTCAGCCGGTAATACAGGTGCGTGCCGCATTGGCCGCAAAACCCTCGCTGCGCCCAGTCGGACGAATCGTAGACATTGGGGGTACGCCCTTCGATGACCGGCGGCTGGCTGCAATGCACCACCAGCAACGGGCCGCCGGTCCACTTGCGGCACATGCTGCAATGGCAGGCGCTGATATGGGTGTTGTCGACGGTGACCTTGAGCGTGGTGGCGCCGCACAGGCAGGTGCCTTGTTTTTCCAGGGCCATGGCTGGCTCCTTGAGCGGAAGATGGGCCAGCAATTATAGATGCCAGCTGCAACGCGGTCGGTGTAGGAGCGGCCTTGTGTCGCGATCGGGCTGCAAAGCAGCCCCTTGGGTGATGCATCTACGCGAAAGCCGAGGGGCGCGCGTTGCGCCGCGCGCGACACAAGGCCGCGCCTACAAAGGATCGCGTGAAGCGTCAGATGTACACAGTGCCGCGCAGGTACAACGCCGCCCGCCCGCTGATGATCACCCGGCCATTGCCCGGTACTTCGCACAGCAGCTGCCCTTTACGTGCACCGCCCTGCTCGCAGCTGAGCACCTGCTTGCCCAGGCGCTCAGCCCACACCGGCGCCAGCGAGGTGTGTGCCGAGCCAGTGACCGGGTCTTCATTCACGCCGACCCGCGGGCCGAACCAGCGGGTGACAAAATCAAAGCCACGCCCTGCAGCCGTCACGGCAATGCCGCGCACGTCGAAGGCCGAAAGTGCCACAAAGTCAGGCTTTAACGTATCGAGCAACAGGGCGTCATCAATCACGACGACGTAGTCATCGCTACGGTACACCGCCTGTGCCTGGCTCAGGCCCAGCGCTTGCAACAGGCCCGCCGGGGTTTCCACGATGCCCGGTTGTTTGGCCGGGAAATCCATGGCCAGCAACCCGTCAGCGCCACGGCTGACACGCAATTCGCCACTGCGGGTATTGAAACGCAGCACCTGCGCCTGCTCACCCAGTTGCTCGAACAGCACATAGGCCGACGCGAGAGTCGCGTGGCCGCATAGGTCAACTTCAACGGTCGGGGTGAACCAGCGCAGGTCAAAGGTTTCGCCGTTGCGCACGAAATAGGCCGTTTCCGACAAGTTGTTTTCTTCGGCGATGCGCTGCAGCACATCGTCCGGCAGCCAGGCCTCAAGCGGGATCACCGCCGCCGGGTTGCCACCGAACGGTTCAGCGGAAAAGGCATCGACCTGGAAGATTTCGAGTTGCATGCACACACTCCTTGTTGCCCGGGCCTTGCCAGGCAGATGTCTGAAAAGGGGTTACGGGCGTACCGGGGTCAATACCGGCTCGCCGGCAAAGAAGGCCTGCAGGTTGCGCAGCACCAGGGTCACGGTATCGCGCGCAGCCTCCGGTGACTGGCCGGCAACGTGGGGCGTGAGCACGGTATTGGCCAAAGCCTTGAGGCCTTGGGGTACTGCCGGTTCGTCGTCGAACACGTCCAGCGCGGCGCCCGCCAGCTGACCCTGCTGCAATGCGGTAATAAGAGCCTGCGTGTCGACCACGCTGGCCCGGGCAATATTCACCAGATAGCCATTTGCGCCCAGCGCCTGCAGTACCTGAGCATCGACCAGGTGCTGGGTATTGGCGCCACCGGGAGTGGCCACGACCAGGATGTCGACAGCAGCGGCCAGGTGCAGCGGGCTGTCGTACCAGGTGTAAGGTACATCTTCGCGCGGCGTGCGGCTGTGATAGCTGATGGACATGTCGAAGCCCAGATTGGCGCGCTTGGCAATGGCCTGGCCCACCGCCCCGAGGCCAAGAATACCCAGGCGTTTGCCGCTCACCGAGGGGCTGATCACCCGGTTCCATTCACCGCGCCGGGTGCTGGCATCAGCACGGGGAATGTCGCGCAGTAGTGCCAGCAACAGGGCCAGGGTGTGGTCGGCGACTGCGCTGGCATTGGCACCAGCGCCATTGGTTACGGTGATGCCGCGGGCGGCGGCGGCAACCAGGTCGACTTGCTCGTAGCCGGCGCCGATCACGCAGATGATCTGCAACTTGGGCAATGCGTCGATTTCGGCGGCAGTCAGCCCCAGCGGGCCGCGAGTGAGCACGGCATCGATTTCACTGGCGTGGCGCTGAATGGCCTCGGCGCGCAGTTGCGGTAAGGGGGCACGGATAAGGCGGTAACCGGCCTGCTCCAGCATGGGCAGGTAATCGTCGACGGTTTCTACCAGTACCAGGACTGTCTTGCGCATGCCACCTCCGGGTCAATTCGAGGCGTCATTATGCGGAGTCACCAGCCAGTACAGTCAATTGAAATAACAAGGCAAAACTGTACTGTGCTGCTCCGCTATAGCCGTTGCTCTTGCTCTTGCTCTTGATCTTGATCTTGATCTTCGCGACTTCAGGAGGCCGAACGCAGGGCTTGCGGAGGGAGGTGACGGGCATGGATGCCCGTCAAGCGCTGGGCCCCAGGATGGGGCCTGCAGCGCGGTCCTCCCGGGAGCGAGGCCGGAGTGAGGGAACCCCGGAGCGCAGCGCAGGGGCCGGATGATGGGAGCGCAGCGTTTTTTGGTTACTTTTTGTCGCGTTTGACAAAAAGTGACTCGCCGTAAGGGCGAAAAGGTGAGTGTGCGTCGCCATCGCAAATGGCCTATGCGCGAGCTAAAAACCAGCACCGTTTCGCTTGTCGCTTGGAGGCGTGGAGGCGTGGGCATCAATGAGGAGGCTGACATTCATTTTCGAAGGTAGCGTCAAGTCACCTTTCCGCCCTTACGGCGGGTCACTTTTTGTCAAACGCGACAAAAAGTAACCAAAAAACGCTGGCTCCCATCATCCGGCCCCTACGCTGCGCTCCGGGGTCCCCTCGCTCCGGGCTTGCTCCCGGGAGGACCGCGCTGCAGGCCCCATCCTGGGGCCCAGCGCTTGACGGGCATCCATGCCCGTCACCTCCCTCCGCAAGCCCTGCGCTCGGCCTCCTGAAGTCGCAATCTGCGTCGCCTGAGCTACCGCGCGCTTAAAAGCAAAAGCAAAAGCAAAAGCAAAAGCAAAAGCCGAAGCAGGGTTACTGGGCGAACGCTCGCCCTAACCCACCCGGCACGCCACTGCTGTCAGTGTCCTGCCAAGGCCCATTCGGGCTCAGCGACCAGCTCCAGCCGTTATCAAACCGGTAGTACGTACGCTGCCGGTAGAACGTATTGGGCTGCTTTTCCAATACATATACACCCAGCTTGGGGTCCCAGTGGCTGGCACCGCCAGGCGGTGGCGCAAAGCTGGCCGAGGTACGCGGCATCGGCTTGGGAATCGCCGCCGGTTTGCTCGGCTGGGTGGACGGTTGCCCACCCGGCAACGGCTTGACCACCGGCCCCTGCGGCGGCACGCGCTCGATCGGGGGTGCCGGCTGTTCATACGGCTGATGCACCGTACACGCAGACAAACCCAGGGCCAGGGTGATCAGGGTCAGGCGGACGGTGCTGTGCATGGCTTTGCTCTCTTACAGGTCTGGGCTGTCGATGGTCAGGTGCTGGGTAGCCTGGGTGGTGCTGGGCAACGGCGCGCCCTGGCCAATCCACTCGCCGCGGGTAGGCTGGCCAGCGCGGGAAACCCGTGCAACCAATTGGACTTCGGCAAATTGCGACAGTTTCATCTGCGGCATCATCGCGTCAGCATCGGACAACTCCACTTCGATCGGCAACTGCGCCACCGTCACCCGCTTGGCTGCCAGGGGCATCGGCGGGCCATTGCTGGCGCGAGCGAAGATGAACACCGTATCGTCAGGTTTTACCTTGTCCTTCAGTGCCGCCGCCAGTTCCACCCGCACTTTCATCCGCGCAGCCACCGGCGCGGGCTCTGCAGCCTGCCCTGCCGGGCCACCCAGGCGTTCGGCAGCGCGGTCGATGCCGCCTTGCAGGGCATCGCGCGATGCATCGCCTTCCGGCAACTGCGCCAGCAGGCGCTTCCAGTAGTCGATGGCTTCCTGGTAACGCTCGCCTTCAAAGGCCGCGATACCGCGCAGGCCCAGGCTGGTCACCTCGTTGGGGTCGGCCTTCAGCGCTTCATCCGTCAGTGCCTGCAACTGCGGGCTCCACTGCTTGTCGGCCGCAAAGTACAGGGCCTGGGCCCACTGGCCCAGCAGCTCGGGCTGGCGGCCAGCCAAGGCCACCGCCCGCTCGAAAGTACGCGCAGCATCGGCCGGGCGCTGCTCGGCCATGTAGGCACGGCCCAGGAAATACACGGCCTCGGCCGACTCAGGCTGGGCCTGCACCACACGCTCCAGGCGCGTGGTCATTTCTTCCATCGACTTGGGTGCTTCGGCGAATTCCTGGGTCAGCGCCACCTTGTCGGCCGCACCAAAATGCAGGTACAGCCCCAGCGCCATCAGCGGTACCAGCACGGCAGCCAGTAGCGGCAGGGCTTTGCCCAAATGCCCCTGGCGTGGGGCATCGGCGCCTTCGGTATCAGCCAGCAATTCGCGGGCAGCCTCGTCACGGCCCTTGGCCAACTGTGCCTCATCGAGCACACCGGCAGCCTGCTGGGCAGCCAGTTCGGCAACGCGTTCCTGATACAGGGCCACGTTCAGGGCAGTGCGGTCTTCTTCCTGCTGGCGACGGCGGCCACGCAGGATCGGGATCAGCAAAAAGCTGAGGGCGGCGAGCAGCAGCAGGCCCGCGCTAAGCCAGAATTCAATCATGGGTCTGTTCTTTTTCCAGCAGTTTGGCGAGTCGCTCGCGTTCTTCGACAGAAAGCTCGTTGTTGCCCGGCAAAGCCGTACCACGGCGTCGGCGCACGATCACCGCCAGCACCACGAAACCACCGGCCAACAGGATGCCCGGGCCGAACCACAACAGCCAGGTACGCCCGCTGAGCGCCGGTTTGTAGCGCACGAAGTCACCGTAGCGGTCCACCATGAAGTCGACGATCTGCTGGTTGCTCTTGCCTTCGCCAAGCATGCGGAAGATCTCTCGGCGCAGGTCGGCAGCAATCGGTGCGTTGGAATCGGCGATGTCCTGGTTCTGGCACTTGGGGCAACGCAGTTCCTTGGTCAACTGCTGGTAGCGCTCGCGCTCGGCTTCATCGCGGAACTGGTAAGTGTCGATGGCCGCCTTGGCCACACTGCCCAGGCTCATGCCCAGCACGGCAGCTGCCAGCCAGCGCCTCATTGCCTGGCCTCATCGACCAGGCCCTGGTACAGCGGTGCCAGCTGCTCACGCCACACCGTGGCATCGACAATGCCCACATGCTTGTAGCGGATGATGCCCTTGGCGTCGATCAGGAAAGTTTCCGGCGCGCCGTACACCCCGAGATCCAGGCCAAGGCTGCCCTGCTCGTCACGGATGTCCAGCTGGTAAGGGTTGTGGAATTCGGCCAGCCATTTCTGCGCAGCGGCGTTGTCGTCCTTGTAATTGACGCCGTGGATCACCACGCCCTGCTGCGCCAGCTGGTTCAGGTAGGGGTGCTCGACCTTGCACGACGGGCACCAGGTGGCCCACACGTTGACCAATGCCGGGCGGCCCTGCAAGTCGGCCTGGGTCAGGGTCCGGTCGCCCTGGGTCGAAGCCAGGGAAAACACCGGGAACGGTTTGCCGATCATTGCCGAAGGCAGCTCGTCGGGCTTGAGAAACAGCCCCTTGTAGAGAAACACCGCCACCAGCAGGAACACTGCCAGGGGGACTACCATGATCCAACGCTTCATGCAGCTGCTCCAGACACGCCCAGGGCCTCACGCACCCGGGTCTTGACCTTGACGCGGTAGCGCCGGTCGAGTGCCGCCAGCAACCCGCCCAGGCCGGTCAGCAGACCGCCCAGCCAGATCCAGCGGACATAAGGCTTGATGTGCACACGCACGGCCCAGGCGCCGTTCTCAAGCGGCTCGCCAAGGGCAACGTAAAGGTCGCGGGTAAAGCCGGCGTCGATGCCGGCTTCCGTCATCATCGATTGCTGCACGGTGTACAGGCGCTTTTCCGGGTGCAGGGTCGTCACTTCACGGCCACCACGGCTGACGACCACCGTACCCTTGTCGGAGATAAAGTTCGGCCCTTCGAAGTGCTTGGCGCCCTGGAACAGGAACTGGTAGCCACCCAGCTCCACGCTTTCGCCCGGGGCCATGCGCAGGTCGCGTTCGGCGCTGTTGTTGCTCGACAGCACCACACCCAGCGCACACACCGCCAGGCCCAGGTGTGCCAGTTGCATGCCCCAGTAGCTGCGGCCCAGGCCAGGCAGGCCCTTGAGCAGGCCTTTGTGACGGGTCTTGTCGAGGATGTCGCGCAGCCCGCCAAGTACCACCCAGGCAGCCAGGGCGAAGGCGGTCAGGGTCGGCCAGTCGAAGTCGTCAACGATAAAACCGGCAACCGGAGCAAGAATGGCACTGCCGATCAGCACCGGGGTCATCATGCTGACCAGCCATTTGCCCGGGGTGTCCTTCCAGCGCACCACCACGCCCACGCTCATTACCACCATCAGCAGTGCCATCAGCGGCAGGAACAAGGCATCGAAATAGGGCGGCCCCACCGACAGCTTGGCCCCGGTCAGGGCATCAAGCACCAGCGGGTACAGCGTGCCGAGCAGAATCATCGATGCGGCCACCACCAGCACCAGGTTGTTGGCCAGCAGCAGCGTCTCGCGCGACCACAGGGCGAAACCGACCTGGCTCTTGACCACCGGTGCGCGCAGGGCGAACAGGGTCAGCGAACCACCGACCACGAACAACAGGAAGAACAGGATGAAAATGCCCCGCGATGGGTCGGCAGCAAATGCGTGCACCGAGGTCAGCACGCCGGAACGCACCAGGAAAGTACCCAGCAGGCTCAGCGAGAATGCGGCAATTGCCAACAGCACGGTCCAGCTCTTGAACACCCCGCGCTTTTCAGTCACCGCCAGCGAGTGGATCAGCGCCGTGCCCACCAGCCAAGGCATGAACGAGGCGTTTTCCACCGGGTCCCAGAACCACCAGCCACCCCAGCCCAGCTCATAGTAGGCCCACCAGGAGCCCAGGGTGATGCCGACCCCCAGGAAAGCCCAGGCGACGATGGTCCAGGGCCGCGACCAGCGCGCCCAGGCAGCGTCCAGACGGCCGCCGAGCAAGGCGGCAATGGCGAAGGCAAAGGCCACCGAGAAGCCCACGTAGCCCATGTACAGCATCGGCGGGTGAACGATCAGGCCGAAGTCCTGCAGCAACGGGTTTAGATCGCGACCGTCAGTGGGCACTTGCGGCAGCAGGCGCTGGAATGGGTTGGAAGTGATGATCAAAAAGCTCAGGAAGCCGACGCTGATCATGCCCATCACTGCCAGCACGCGGGCCAGCATCACCTGCGGCAACTGCCGCGAAAACACCGACACGGCAAAGGTCCAGCCGCCCAGGATCAGCGCCCACAGCAGCAGCGAACCCTCGTGGGCGCCCCACACGGCGCTGAATTTGTAGTACCAGGGCAAGGCGCTGTTGGAGTTGCTGGCCACATAGGCGACCGAGAAGTTGTCGGTCATGAAGGCATGGGTCAAACAGGCGAAGGCAAAAGCCAGGAAGGCGAATTGCCCCCAGGCCGCCGGCCGTGCCAGGCTCATCCACAGGCTGTCGCCACGCCACGCGCCAAGCAGCGGCACACTGGCCTGCACGGTGGCAAAGCAGATGGCCAGGATCATCGCCAACTGGCCGAGTTCGGGTATAACCAGCGCCGCATTCATGGCCTGGCCTCCGTTCCTGTGGCGGCCTGGCCGCTTTCCTTCAGGGCCTTGGTGACCTCGGGCGGCATGTACTTCTCGTCGTGCTTGGCCAGTACTTCATCGGCCACCACCACGCCGTCGGCGTTGACTTTGCCCAGGGCAACAATGCCCTGCCCTTCGCGGAACAGGTCAGGCAGGATGCCGCGGTAGGTGATCGGCACCGACTTGTTGAAGTCGGTGACCACAAAGCGCACGTCCAGCGAGTCGGACGAGCGCTGCACCGAGCCTTTCTCGACCATGCCGCCAGCACGGATGCGGGTGTCCAGCGGCGCTTCGCCATTGGCGATCTGGGTGGGCGTATAGAACAGGTTGATGTTCTGCTGCAATGCGCTCAAGGCAAAGCCGACGGCAACCCCGACACCGACCAGCAGGCCGACGATGAGCAACAGGCGTTTCTTGCGCTGCGGATTCACTGGTTGTTCTCCCGGCGCAAACGGCGCGCCTCTTCTTGCAGGTAGCGACGACGGGCCAGCAGCGGCGCGGCGACATTCAGCGCCAGCACTGCCAGGCAGATGCCATAGGCCGACCACACGTACAGGCCATGGTGGCCCATGGCGAGAAAATCACCGAAGGTGGCAAAGCTCATTGTGCGGCCCTCCGCCCCAGGCTGTTCAACACTTCATCCTTGACCCAACTGGCGCGCGCCTCGCGCTTGAGCACTTCAAGGCGCATGCGTAGCAACAGCACGGCGCCGAAGAAACAGTAGAAACCCAACGCCGTGCACAGCAACGGCAGCCACATTTCGGCGGGCATCGCCGGCTTTTCGGTGAGGGTGAAGGTGGCGCCCTGGTGCAGGGTGTTCCACCACTCCACCGAGTACTTGATGATCGGGATGTTGACTACGCCGACAATCGCCAGCACCGCGCAGGCCTTGGCCGCACTGTCACGATTACTGATCGCCTGGCCCAGCGCAATAATGCCGAAGTACAGGAACAGCAGAATGAGCATGGACGTAAGGCGGGCGTCCCACACCCACCAGCTGCCCCAGGTCGGCTTGCCCCAGATAGCGCCGGTAACCAGCGCCACGGCGGTCATCCAGGCGCCGATGGGCGCGGCACATTGCAGGGCGACGTCGGCCAGTTTCATCTTCCACACCAGCCCCACCACACCGGCGACGGCCAGCAGCACGTAGCAGGATTGCGCCAGCATCGCCGCCGGCACATGAATGTAGATGATGCGGAAGCTGTTGCCTTGCTGGTAGTCCTGGGGGGCAAACGCCAGGCCCCAGGTGATACCGACCAGCAGCAGGAGCACGGCAGCGCCGGCCAGCCATGGCAGCATGCGGCCGCTGATGGCATAGAACCATTTCGGGGAGCCCAGCTTGTGGAACCACGTCCAGCTTATTTTCATCAGGGTACATCCAGGGTATTTGCCGGGCTTGAGAGCCCGGGACTCGTTATTCGCCGACGCTGATCTTCAGGCCGGCCGCTATCGCAAAGGGTGCCAGGGTCACGGCCAGGGCCGTCAGGCTGGCGAGCCAGAGCAGGTGGCCGGTTGCGGGCATATTTTGCAATGCCGCTTGCAACGCACCACTGCCCAGGATCAATACAGGGATATACAACGGCAGAATCAGCAACGCCAGTAACAAACCACCGCGCTTCAGACCGACCGTCAGGGCGGCGCCCACCGCACCCAGCAGGCTCAATACCGGCGTGCCCAGCAGCAAGGAGCCAAGCAGCACCGGCAGGCAATGGCTCGGCAGCCCCAGCATCAGCGCCAGCAGCGGCGCCAACAATACCAGTGCCAGCCCGGAAAAGATCCAGTGCGCCAGCACCTTGGCCAGCACCAGCAACGCCAGTGGATGCGGTGACAGCACCCACTGCTCCAGCGAGCCGTCCTCGAAATCGCTGCGGAACAAGCCGTCCAGCGACAGCAGCACTGCCAGCAGTGCCGCCACCCAGACCAGGCCCGGCGACAAGGTTTGCAACAATTGGCTTTCTGGGCCGACCGCCAAAGGGAACAGCGCCACGACGATGGCAAAGAACACCAGCGGGTTGGCCAGCTCGGCAGGGCGACGGAACAGCAGCCGCGCTTCGCGACGCAACAACAAAATGAATACGCTCATGCCGCCCATTGCCCCAGGTTCAGTTCACGGTAACCGGAGGGCTTGCGTTCCAGCGTGTGGTGGGTGGTCAGCACCACCGTGCCGCCCTGTTCGCAGTGTGCCGCCAGGTGCGCTTCCAGCTGGGCCACGCCTTGCTTGTCGAGCGCGGTGAACGGTTCGTCGAGAATCCATAACGGCGGGCAAGCCAGGTGCAGCCGGGCCAGGGCCACGCGGCGCTGTTGACCAGCTGACAGGGTATGGCAGGGTACGTCTTCGAAACCGCGCAGGCCGACCGCCTCCAGCGCCGCCCAGATCGCCTCGCGGCTGGCCGGCTGGTGCAAGGCGCACAGCCAGGTGAGATTTTCCTCGGCGGTGAGCAGGTCCTTGATACCTGCGGCGTGGCCAATCCACAGCAGGATGCTTTCCAGCGCATGGCGCTGCTCGGCCAGTGGCTTGCCGCCCAGCAGAATCTGCCCGGCGGTCGGCTGCATCAAGCCGGCCAGCAGGCGCAGCAAGCTGGTCTTGCCGCTGCCATTAGGACCGCTGATTTGCAGCATGTCGCCGGCGCCCAGCTCAAAATCGAGCTGCTCGAACAGCAAGCGCCAGTCGCGCTCGCAGGCCAGGCCTGCGGCTTGGAGGTGAAGGGTCACGGTTTCGCCTTATCTTTGTAGGGCTTCGGGCCGGCGTCGCCTGTTTCGCGGGCTTGCCCGCGAAGCAGGCG
>NZ_JBWKXT010000019.1:0-31948 GCF_059423245.1 Pseudomonas sp. GW460-LB5 | reverse complement strand
CCCCCCCCCCCCCCCCCCCCCCCCCCCCCGCCGCTCCAGAACCCTTGTGTCTCAAGTCGCCCCGCGCGCTGCCGTTATACTGGCAACCACGGGCGCCCGGCATTATTACACGCGCCGCCGCGCTGCCAAGAGGCCGGGCTCGACAGGTTGTATACAATCATGACTGAAATCAATAGTCTCGGCGCACAAACCGCGATCAACAGCCAAGCCATGAAGGCAGGCATGACCGGTGAACTGCTGCGCCTGATCCAGGCGCAGCCGGGTCTGCTGGCCCCCGGCGAGACCGCGCAGGCCGAAGTCGTGTCGTTGCGCCAGACGGGCCAGGAGTTCCAGTTGGTACTGCGCCTGATACAGGCCAACGGCGTGCAGACCCAGCTGCAAGCCAGCGCCAGCCAGCCACTGCCCCAAGGCAGCCAGGTCACCGTCAGCCAAACCGAAAGCAACCGACTGGCAATCATGCTGCAGCAGGCCAATACCAGCCAGATCGCCACCCTCACCCGCCTGGACACCAGCAAAGTGCCCGTCGGCACCCTGCTGCAAGGCAAGGTCCTGACCAACCAGGCATTGGCCCAGGCGCCCGGCCAACCGCCGATCTACCGGGCGCTGGTCAGCCTGCTCAACAGTGCACAGGCCGGCGCCACCTTGAGCGTCGACAGCCCACGCCCCCTGGCCATTGGCAGCCTGCTCAGCGCGTTGGTGCAAGGCGACCAGTCGCTGCGTTTCGTGCCGCTTAGTGGCAGACAGGACCAACTGAGCATTGCCCAGCAACTGCTGACCCAGCAAAACCGCCAAGCCTCCCTGCCCGGTGTGCTCAACGCGCTGCAACAGCTCGCCCGCGACCCGAGCGCCGATGGCGACCTGCGCGCCAGTGCCGAACGCCTGTTGGCCGGCCTGCCGGACGCGCGGCAACTGGGCGACGCCAAAGGCGTGGCCCAGGCGCTGAACAACAGCGGCGCCTTCCTTGAAGCGAAACTGCTGGGCGGTTTTCCTGCCAGCGTGGCCACTGACCTTAAGGCACACCTGCTGCGCCTGATCACCCAGGCCCCGGTCAGCACACCAGGCATGCCCAACCTGGCGCCCGCCAGCCTGGCCGTGACCATGCCGGCGCTGGCCCGCAGCGCACTGGGCATGCTCGAACGGGTCAGCCCCAAGCCGCAGCCAGGGGCGTTCCCCCTGCCGTCGCGCCTGCTCAAGGCCCTGGAAGACGAAGGCGACCTGCAACAGCTGCTGCGCCTGGCCGCAGCTGCCGTTTCACGCTTGCAAAACCATGCCATGAGCAGCCTGCAACAAACCGGCACACTGGAAAACGGCAACCTGCAGACCACCTGGCAAACCGAAGTGCCGATCCGCCACGGTCAGGAGTTCATCCCGCTGCAAGTCAAAATCCAGCGCGAGGAAACACCGCAACAGCAGGCCGACCGCCAACATGAAGCGCAAGACCCGCTGCAAGCCCTGTGGCGCATCGAGCTGGCCTTCGACCTGTCACCCCTTGGCCCGCTGCAAGTCCAGGCGCAGTTGAGCCAAGGCCGCCTGAGCGGGCATCTGTGGGCAGAACGTGAACCCACCGCAAGGCTGATCGACAGCCAGCTCGGTGCCTTGCGCCAGCGCCTGCTGGACCGCGGCCTGGACGTTGGCAACCTGGAATGCCACCCGGGCATCCCCCCTCAAGGCCCGCGCACACGGGTGGAGCAACGCTGGGTAGACGAAAACGCATGACACAGCAACCAACACGCCAGGCCATCGCCCTGACCTACGACGGCCAGCAGGCCCCTACCCTCAGCGCCAAGGGTGACGATGCGCTGGCCGAGGCCATCCTGGCCCTGGCCCGCGAACACGAGGTGCCGATCTACGAAAATGCCGAGCTGGTGCGCCTGCTGGCGCGCCTGGAGCTGGGCGAACAGATTCCCGAAGCACTGTACCTGACCATCGCCGAGATCATTGCTTTCGCCTGGCAACTGCGCGGCCGCGTCCCGGCGGGCTTCGCCGACGACACCGCCACGACCCGTGACATCACGCCAGCGCTGCTGGGGCTGCCCCCTCCCGGCAGCGTTACCTGACGCCGTGAGTTGCACCCTCACACTACCCTGATGCCCTTCATCGATAGAAGGGTTACTCAATGCGCCCCATTCCGCACCACAGCCTGGCCCGTATCCGCCAGGCACTGCAGGACTTTCCCCGCCCCGACCTGCTGGCACAACAGACACTTTCCGAATGGCTTACCTCGAAGGGGGTGGCGCAGTCGCCTTTGCTGACCGACGTGGTCACCTTCCACTACCGGATAGAACCGGCGGGAGAAGGGCGTTCACAGGGCAGTACGAAGGCCGTCATCACCCAGAAGATGAACCTGGTCGAAGCATTGCTTGCCAACTGGCAGGGCGAACCGGCCGCAGGCTATGACGGTTTCCACTATGGCGACTGGGCAGGCCTGCCGCCACAGGACCCATTGACCATCGTTGAACGGCTTGCGCCACTGAGCCCGTTATCCAATGCTTCGCCCTATCAGGTGTTCAACGGCCTGTACAAACGCACAGAGCCTCCCCGCTACGCCCCGGATACGCGCCTGCCGATACGCGCAGAAGACTTTCAGACCGCTAACTGGAGGCTGAATTTTCACACCCTGTTCAAACAACAACTCGACAACTACTGGGCTCAACACAATGACGATTATCGGCAGGCCATTCACCTTGCCTTGATTGCCGCCTGCAACCGTCAGGTAATAGAGGGCAGCCTGTCCGAGCCTCAGCGCCAGCTGGTCTGGCGAGTTTGCGGGTTGTTACCTCAGGGCGACCTCAGTATTTCGATGCTGAACGTCTACGGTTATACCGCGACCGATATTCTGTACATCAAACAAACCAGCGACCCAGGGGTTGTCCTGTACATTCCAGGCAATGCTTCGCCGCTTCATGCGTTCACCGATGCGTCCGCCATGAAGGATTGGTTCGCAGAACAATGCAAGGTCCCCGACAAGCGCAATGCAATGCTGATCCACTTCGCCCGTGCCGACTGGCCCGACGGCCTGGACTTCAGCGGCTTGCGTACGGCCTTGATCGGCTTGGGCTTGTACCCTGCTGCGCATCATTTCAACCCCCAGCACCCGGGTTTTGCGACCAGCGGGCATTGGGACCCGCAAGCGATCATCGACTATCGCCCCGACACCTACTCCCCCCCGATCATCGGCGACCTGTTCGAGCACCTGAGCTTGCAGCGCAAGCGCCGCACCTATGCCGATACCGACAGCCTGATCACCAGCAATCATGACATCGACAAGTCCCGCTGGGGCAACTACCTCTCTGTGGCCACTGCGCTGCTTGCCCCGTTTGCCCTCCTTTTGCCCGAACTGGCTCCGTTGCTGGTGATCGGTGGCCTGAGCCAATTCACCCTTGGCCTTGATCAGGCCATCAATGGCAAGAGCCTGGAGAGCCGAAGCGCAGGCGTCGCCGACCAGACATTCGGCCTGTTCAACGCGCTCCCCCTGGCCGGCCAGGGCTTTGCCAGGGAGGCGTCGGTGTTTCGTTGCAGCCGCACCGGGTTTTTCACCCCGTCACGCCTCTCCAATGTGCTGGGTATGCCGGTTGGCGCCGCCCCCATCGCCCAGGCGAGCGACTCGGTAGAGTTGGCATTCCGTGAGCAAGCGACCCTGTCCTCCGACAGCCTCGCGGCTGTGGTGACGCGTGTCGACGAAAACCTCGAGCACCGCTTCATGGCATGGCTGCAAACACCCGAGGGCGTGGTCAGCGAATGGGTCGAGTACGAGTTTGCCAGCGACAGCTTCGTCCGCTCCCGTGACACACACATGATCGTGCCACCGCGCTGGCGGCTCGCCAATACCAGCGACACCTCGCTGACGCTGTCCAGAAGGCGATTCAACGCCACCGATGAGCAGCGCAACACGACGCTTCGGGCATTGGGGATCGACGTGGAGATGCCCATCGACTACGCCCTTTACGGGCAATTGGTGCGCACACCGATTCCCAGACTGATCAGTAGCGTCTGGGTGGGTGACAGCGTGCTGCAAGGTGAATTCCTCGAAGCATTGGCCCACAACACGCGCATCGCCCGCCTCAGCGGGTATCGCTACCAGATTCTGCTATCGCAGCAAGACCCACTGGTTTTTGAACGCAATATGCGTCTGCTCCGCACCAGGGCTGAAGGCGCGCAGCTGCTCCCTCTGGAGACTCAAGGTTTCTTTCAGGCGTTCACCCAATCAGCTTATTACCCGCAGTACCAGGCCGCCATCGCAGGCAACGGCGGGCTCGGCCGCAACCTTGCCTCTGCGTGCGACATCTTGCGCTACCGCTTGCTCAAGCACTATGGCGGGCTTTATCTGGATGCCGACGATCGGCTGCTGGACACCACCAGAGGTGAGCTCAACCCACCCTTGGCCACCGTGATGCTCCAGGCCACGGATGATGGCCTGCTGTTCTCGCCGCCGGTGTCTAACGACCAGTTGGGCATGTACGTCAAGTTCAACAACAGCATGATCGGCAGCCTCCCCGGTAACCCGACGCTGGACGCGGTGTCCGATGAGATCCTGCGTCGCTACGGCATGGAACCCGAGTTCTACAACAGCCGCCCGGACCCTCGCCTGGCGCCGTTGCCGTTCCAGGCGTACGCCCGGCGTCTGAGCCTGTTGACCGGCCCAGGTGTGCTCAATGCCGTAGTAGACCAACGACTGCCGCTCCTCAAACAACTGCGTGAAATCTGTCATTTGCTGGTGTCACCGGTTTACGACATCCATGCAACGCTGAACTTCGATATGTTCCATGCCGTGCTGCAACAACACGTACCGCTCGACAGGGTGGCCCGCATGGGCCACGAGCACAGCTGGGCCTATACCTGAAACGGTCGCGGTGGGCCAGGTACAAGCCGGGGGCAATCGACGGGTTTCGTCGTCGCGCACGGCTTGGTTTACCAAGGATGCGCAACGCCTGCGACACTCACCTACATATGTAGTGCCACCGCCCCCCGTATGCAGGTCACCTTTGCCAGCCCATACAGACTCAAAGGTGACCGCCATGACAACCCAATACGTCAATGCCAAGGGCGTGCAATTTGTGCGTGACAGCCTCGCCGGTTTTCCGCGCCCGGACCGTGCGGCAGCCAGTGCCATCCATCAGTGGGCCCAGGAACGCTCCATCGACCTGGACCCAGACCGCGTCGACGCGGTCACCCTGCATTACCAGTTCAGCCCCAAGCTCGGCTGGATTGCGCTCGTCGCGCAGAAGATGACACTGACCCAGGCCGTGCTCTCGAACTGGCAGGGTGAGTCGGCCAACAACTGGTTAGGCGCGGCGATCGATGCTCCTTGGGCCGGCGAGTTACCCGAAGGGCCACTGACCATTGTCCAGACACTGCGCGAGCAAAACCTGTTTGACCATCACGCACCCTATAGCGTCTACAACGGGTTGTTCAGGCACAGCGACCACCCGCTATACAACGCAGACACGCACGTCCCGCTGGCAGCTGAGGAGTTCCAGTCGTTTATCTGGGGCCTGGACTTGCAGGTGCAGTACAAGTCGATGCTCGACAGCTACTGGGATGCCAACCTGGAACGCTACCGTATCAGCGCAAAGATCAACTTCATCGCCGCCTGCAACAAGCAAGTCACCGAGGGCAGCCTCAGTGATGCCGGCAGAAAGCTGGCCTGGCAGGCATGCGGCCTGCAAGCCTCAACGTCGGTAACGCCCGGTGACGAAAAGCCGGGCAGCAAACCGAGGCTGCGCGCCAGGTGGCTAAATGTGTACGGCTACACCGCCACTGACCTGCTGTGCCTGCACGACGCCGTCAGCGGCCTGGTTTTACTCTACATTCCGGGTAATGCCTCGCCCCTGCACGAGTTCAGCGACAAACAGGCCATGCTGGACTGGTTCGCCAACCAGTGCCGTACCCCGCGCACGCGCGACGCCCTGCAGGGCCACTTCGCCCTGGCCGATCGCGAAGACGGTTTGAGCTACAGCGGCCTTCACACTGCCCTGTGCGGCCTGGGCAGCTACCCAGCTCCCTACCACCTCGACAGCAACCGCCCCGGCTTCACGGCGCAGGGCATCTGGCCCCCACAGGACTACATCAACTACAAGGTCAAGGACTACAGCCCCCTGATAGAAGGCGACCTGTTCCTTTCCCTGGCCCGCCGCCAGAAACAGCGCAGTTACCAGGACGCTCATTTCATCATCACCAGCGACAGCGAAGTGACCAAGGCCAAATGGCGCGGCTACTTGAACTCGGCAATCAACGTGCTGGGCCCTTTGGCCCTGGTAGTGCCCGAGCTGGCCCCGCTGTTCGCCCTGGGCGGCATCGCCCAGTTCGGCCTGGGCCTGGACCAGGCCATCCACGCCAAAAACGCCCGGCAAAGCGCCGAAGGCATCGGCACGTCGGTGTTTGGGGTGCTCAATGCACTACCGCTGGTGGCTGCCGGGGTGTCCAAGGCACCTGTGCTGCTGCGCTTCAAGCATGAAGGTTTTGTGATCCCCAGCCGGGTCAACGAACAAATCGGCTACCCCTTGAGCCCCATCACCCCCCCTGAGCTGCCGCTGGCCGACGTGGCAGATTATTTCCATACTCCAGACCCCATCGCGCCTCTGCCGGGTGCCGACGACGGTGTGGCCGGTGCCGTTGTCAGGACGCCTCGCTACGACGGTTCGCCCGACCTGCTCACGACGATGATCGGCGGTTATCAAGAGCATGTGCTCTACGACATGGAACTCGATGCCTTTCGCCTGGAAAGCGACCTCAATGAGGTTGAGCCAAGCTGCTACATCGCAACGCCAGGCTCGCTCAATCTGGTCGAGGTGGATGCCCGAGCGCGTCAGGTGACCGATGACATGCGCATGGCGACCTTGCGTGCATTGGGCGTTGATCTGAACCTGCCCATTGAGCTACCGGTCGTACCTACCGAAGGACTGCGACCAATCCCTAAACACGTCCTGAATATCTGGGTAGGCGACAAGGTCATTGAGCAAACCCTGATCGACAATATCGCCCGCAACGCCCGCACGCTGCAGGAGACTCAGTATGTTCATCGCCTGTATCTCTCCAGGGCCGAGCCGGCTGCGTTCCAGGCCAACCTGCAGCTTTTGGCGGAGCATGCGCCCGGGGTAGAAGTATTGCCACTTGAGGATCAGCCGTTCTATGCGCGTTTCAAGGAGAGTGCCAACTTCCCCCAATACCAGGCAGCGATCCACGGTAACGGTGGGGTGGCCAGCAACTTTTCGTCGGCGTCGGACGTTTTGCGCTATGCCCTGCTTGAACAGGAAGGTGGCCTGTACATGGATGTCGACGACACGCTGCTAGCGCCTGGTGAGTACCCTGTGTTCATCGATGGCGCCCCCAGAGGCACGCCGGGAGAGCGCCTTGATGACGTAGCACTTGCCACCTCTGAAAACGGCCTGCTGCTGCACTCGGCGGTGTCCAACGAAAAATTGGGCATGAACTGCCTGTACAACGGCAGCCTGGTAGGCAGCCACGCGAATAATCCGACGCTCAAGGCAATCCTGGAAGAAATGCAGGCGCGCTACGAACAAGCGCCAAACTTCTATCAAAGCAAGCCATCCCTACAAACCGACCCGCAAGCGTTCTATGGTTATGCCCAGGCCCTTAGCCACCTCACCGGGCCGAAGTTGCTCACCGACGTGGTCGACCGTCTGTTGCCTGAGCTCGGCATGATGCGTCAGATCATCAACCTGTATGCGTTCCCCCGCACTAACTCCTGGCAGTTCGTCAGCCTTCCTGAGTTTCAGGCGGTGCAAAGGCAACTGCTGCCACTCAACCGCATTGCCAGGATAGGGGGATACAACTCCTGGGCCAGGCCCTGAGCGGCACGTCCAGCTAGGGCCCGACAGGCTTGAGCAAGCAATCGCGGCAATAGAAAAAGGCGACCTCAGGTCGCCTTTTCACGTTATTCGCTGCGATGCAACTTGCTCATCAACTCTGCCTCGGCCCGCGTCAGCCCGCAGGTTTCGGTCAACTCCGACACGCTCGCGCCCATCCCCACCAACTTGGCCGCCTGGCTGAACGTGACACTACTGGGGTCGCGTTGCTCCAGCCGCTCCAGCCGGTCAGGCACACTGGCCACCGACACACGCAGCTCGTGAAGGGCCTCGCCCATGCGCACGGTACCGTTCTGGTAGTCGTCCAGGCGCTTGGCCAGGTCCTTGATGCGCTGGTCACGCAGGGCATCGCCCTCGGCCTGCTGCGCAGCCAGCTCGCGCTGGCGCTTGCTGTAGTTGAGGAAGAACCACAGGCTCAGCGCCCAGACCAGCGCCAGGAAGATGACAGCAACCTCTAGGATCAACTCAGATGTTCTCCAGCTCGGACCACTCTTCCTCGGTCATCATCTTGTCCAGTTCGACGAGGATCAGCAGTTCACCGTTCTTGTTGCACACGCCCTGAATGAATTTAGCCGACTCTTCGTTACCCACATTCGGCGCGGTCTCGATTTCGGACTGGCGCAGGTAAACTACCTCGGCCACGCTGTCGACCAGAATGCCGACCACTTGCTTATCGGCTTCGATGATGACGATACGGGTGTTGTCGGTGACCTCGGTCGGCATCAGGCCAAAACGCTGACGGGTGTCGATCACTGTCACCACGTTGCCGCGCAGGTTGATGATACCCAGCACGTAGCTTGGCGCACCCGGCACCGGGGCAATCTCGGTGTAGCGCAGCACTTCCTGCACCTGCATCACGTTGATGCCGTAGGACTCGTTGTCCAGACGGAAGGTAACCCACTGCAGGATCGGATCTTCGGAACCTTGTGCAGACGACTTTTTCATTCCCCTACCCTCAAAATCCGCTGTTTGGCGGTTGTGTTCTGTGTCATTTCTGTTTGGCGTGCATCTGCTTGACCGCGCCGCTGGCGATCAGCTCGGCCAGTGCGGCGACGTCGAGCAATGCACACATGTGTTCAATCACCGTGCCAGCCAGCCACGGGCGCTGGCCCCGCTGGCTGCGCCACTTGATTTCGGACGGGTCCAGGCGCAGCGAACGGCTGACCTGATGTACGGCCAGCCCCCATTCGTAGCCCTGCACGGAAATCACATAATTCAGGCCTTGGCGAAAATCGTCGCGGTAGCGGTCGGGCATTACCCAACGCGCCGTGTCCAGCACCTTCAGGTTGCCGGCCTGGCAGGTCAGGATGCCGAGGAACCAGTCCGGCTGGCCGAACAGCGGGGTCAGCTCCTGGCCGGCCAGGTTGTAGATCGAGCCCAGGCACACCAGCGGCACCGCCAGGGTCAGGCCGGCGACATCGAACAACAGACATTCGAATGGCTCGGCCGCCCACACCGGGCGGCCGTCCACGGTGGCCGGCGGCACCGGCAGGTTCGGCGCCGGGAGGTGCACGTCGACCAGCGGCACTGCGGGTTCCACGGTTTGTTCTTCGACCAGCACCGGGATGGCGGCCTCGGCGATCACCTGCTGCTCGACCACCGTGACCACCGGCGCTTCTATCGGCATGACGCTGGGCAATACCGCCACCTTGGGTTCGGCAAACGGCCGTTGGGCAAGGCTGGCAGGGGCTTGGGCTGGCATCGGCCCGGCGGGCTGACGCGCATCACGTGCCTGCTCCTCGCGCACCGCCTCGGCGAACTCGTCTGGCGCCGCTGGCGGCTCAAACAGCTCTTCGGCTTCGGTGGCCTCCTGCAACAGGCCGTCGAGGTACGACTGCAGGGCCATCTGCGGCCGGGTGCTGGTGTGTCGGGTCTGGGTCATCAGGCCACCTGCACTGCGGTCTTGTAAGTCAGCAGGTGCTTGAGCAGCGCCCGATAGGCAATCAGACCGCGGCTCTTGCTGTCGAACTGCGAGGGCGTGACGCCCTTGCGGCTGGCATCGCGCAGGCGCGTATCGACTGGGATGTAGCCCTGCCACACCTGTTGGCCGTAGGTATCACGCAGCAGCTTGAGTGTGCCCAGGGAGGCCTGGGTACGGCGGTCGAACAGGGTGGGTACGATCTGGTACGGCAGCGCCTGCTTGCGCGAACGGTTGATCATGGCCAAGGTGCCAACCATGCGTTCCAGGCCCTTCACTGCCAGAAATTCGGTCTGCACCGGTATCACCAACTGCTGGCTGGCGGCCAGGGCATTGACCATCAGCACACCCAGCAAGGGGGGGCTGTCGATCACGGCATAGTCGAAATCCTGCCACAGCTGCGCCAGACTCTTGGCGATCACCAGGCCCAGGCCATTTTGCCCGGGTGACTGGCGCTCCAGCACTGCCAAAGCGGTGCTCGACGGCAACAGCGAAATGCGCTCGTCGCTGGTAGGCAGCAACAACTGCCCGGGCAGGCCGTCTGGCACTGCGCCCTTGTGCAGGAACAGGTCGTAGCAGCTGTGCTCCAGCGCATCGGGGTTGTGCCCGAAATAGCTGGTCATCGACCCGTGCGGATCGAGGTCGACGACGACCACGCGCTTGCCAGCCTCAGCCAGCAGGCCAGCCAGGGCGATGGTTGTGGTGGTCTTGCCGACGCCACCTTTTTGATTGGCTACTGCCCAGACTCTCATCAAGCAAACTCTATCTATTGATTTGGCAGGGACACTGTAGAAACAACTATCCAAGAGCCGGCACGACCCCTGTGGGAGCGGGCGAGCCCGCGAACACCGGCGCAGCCGGTGCCGTTCACCGCGTCGCCTGCTTCGCGGGCATGCCCGCTCCCAGAGGGGACGGAGTCACTTTCAATACAATGGCGCGACGGGGAATTGACGGATCACTGCCCCGCCACCGTTGCTGACGTTGCCGGTGCACTTTGTGTGCCAGCCCGGCGCAATGCGGCATCCGGCGTTGCATTGGCACTGCCCGAGCCCGTCAGGCTGCGGCGCACTTCGAGGTTACGGGAAATCACCAGCACCACCCGGCGATTACGCGCGCGACCGTCGGCGGTGTCATTGCCGGCCACCGGCTGGTACTCGCCATAACCCACCGATGCCATGCGTGCCGGGTTGACCCCTTCCATGGCCAGCAGGCGCACGATGCTCGCCGCCCGTGCCGACGACAGCTCCCAGTTGGTCGGGTACTGTGCCGTGCGGATCGGCAGGTTGTCGGTGAAGCCTTCGACATGCACCGGGTTGGCGAATGGCTTGAGGATGTTTGCCACCTTCTCGATGATGGCAAACGCCTTGTCGCTGGGCATGGCATCGCCACTGCCGAACAACAGCGATGAATTCAGCTCGATCTCGATCCACAGCTCGTTGCCGCGCACGGTCATCTGGTTGCTGTTGATCAGGTCGCCAAAGGCATCGCGCACGTCATCGCTGATGGTTTTCAACGGGTCGACCTGGGTCGCCGCCAAGCCCGCTTCGGTCTGCTCGCTGTCTTTGACCAGCGGCTCTGCCGGGCGCACGCTCAACGGCTGCTCATCGCCAATAGGAATCGGTTTCATGCTGCGCTCAGGGTCGTTGAACACCCCGAGCAAGGCCTGGGAAATGACCTTGTACTTGCCCTCGTTGATCGAGGAAATCGAGTACATCACCACGAAAAAGGCGAACAGCAAGGTGATGAAGTCAGCGTACGACACCAGCCAGCGTTCGTGGTTTTCGTGTTCCTCGGTATGACGACGGCGACGCATGGGTTACTCCATGAAGCCTTGCAGCTTCAACTCGATCGAGCGCGGGTTTTCACCCTCGGCAATCGACAACAGGCCTTCGAGCAGCATCTCGCGGTAGCGCGACTGGCGCATGACGTTGGCCTTGAGCTTGTTGGCGATCGGCAGCAGGATCAGGTTGGCGCTGGCCACGCCGTAGATGGTGGCGACAAAGGCCACGGCAATGCCGTTGCCCAGCTGCGAAGGGTCAGCGAGGTTGCCCATCACGTGGATCAGGCCCATCACCGCACCGATGATGCCGATGGTCGGCGCGTAGCCGCCCATGCTCTCGAATACCTTGGCAGCCTGGATGTCACGGCTCTCCTGGGTCAGAAAGTCGACTTCAAGGATGCTGCGGATGGCTTCTGGCTCAGCGCCGTCCACCAGCAATTGCAGGCCTTTGCGCGCATACGGGTCGGGCTCTGCATCGGCCACGCCCTCAAGGCCCAGCAGGCCTTCCTTGCGCGCGGTCAGGCTCCAGTTCACCACACGGTCGATACCACCCGCCAGGTCTACCCGCGGCGGGAACAGTATCCAGCGCAAAATCTGCAAGGCGCGCTTGAAGGAGGACAGCGGCGACTGCAACAAGGCTGCCGCCAGAGTGCCACCCAGCACGATCAGCGCCGCCGGGCCATTGACCAGCGCGCCGGCATGGCCACCTTCCAGAAAGTTGCCACCGACGATGGCGACAAAGGCGAGAATCAGGCCGATCAGGCTGAGGACGTCCATCAGACGCAGGCCTCCACCAAGTGCTTGCCGATTTCGTCCAGGCTGTAGACCGCATCGGCCAGGTTGGCCTTGACGATGGCCATGGGCATGCCATAGATCACGCAGCTGGCTTCATCCTGGGCCCACACGGTACTGCCGCCCTGCTTGAGCAGGCGTGCACCTTCACGGCCATCGGCGCCCATGCCGGTGAGCACCACCGACAGCACCTTGTCGCCGTAAGACTTTGCTGCCGAACCAAAGGTGATGTCCACGCACGGCTTGTAGTTCAGGCGCTCGTCACCGGGCAGGATCTTCACGGTGCCACGGCCGTCGATCATCATCTGCTTGCCGCCGGGGGCCAGCAGGGCCAGGCCTGGGCGCAGCACGTCGCCGTCCTCGGCTTCCTTGACGTTAATGCGACACAGCTTGTCCAGGCGTTCGGCAAAGGCCTTGGTGAACGCCGCCGGCATGTGCTGGATCAACACGATCGGCGCCGGGAAGTTGGCAGGCAGCTGGGTCAATACCCGCTGCAGGGCCACGGGGCCGCCCGTGGAGGTGCCAATGGCCACCAGCTTGTAGGGTTTGCGCTTGGGGGCTGGCGAGTGCGACGCCGCCGGGGCAGCTGCACGGGCCGGCGCCGCAGGACGGGCTGGCGCGGGGTTGGCGAAACTGCTGGCGGGCGCAGGGCTGCTGGCCGGCACCGGCGCGGCGGCCGGTGCCGTCCTGGCATAGCTGCCCAGGCGGCGGTTGCTGCGCGAAAGGGTATGCACCTTCTCGCACAGCATTTGCCTGACCTTGTCGGGGTTGCGCGAAATGTCCTCGAAGTTTTTCGGCAGGTAATCCACCGCGCCAGCATCCAGCGCGTCGAGGGTGACGCGAGCGCCTTCGTGGGTCAGCGAGGAAAACATCAACACCGGCGTCGGGCAGCGCTGCATGATATGCCGCACCGCGGTGATGCCGTCCATCATGGGCATCTCGTAGTCCATGGTGATGACATCGGGCTTGAGCGCCAGCGCCTGGTCGATTGCTTCCTTGCCATTGGTCGCGGTACCCACTACCTGGATCGTCGGATCCGCCGAGAGGATTTCCGAGACGCGGCGGCGGAAGAAACCGGAATCATCCACCACCAGGACCTTGACTGCCATAAACACTCCATTAGGCGGCGCAACCCGCCAGGGTGCGCCACCGAAATCAAATACGCCGTGCGGCGTAACGCTTGAGCATGCTCGGGACATCGAGAATCAACGCGATCCGACCGTCACCGGTGATGGTGGCCCCGGACATGCCCGGGGTGCCCTGCAACATCTTGCCCAGCGGCTTGATTACCACTTCTTCCTGGCCCACCAGTTGATCGACGACAAAGCCGATGCGCTGCGTGCCAACCGACAGGATCACTACGTGGCCCTCGTGCTGCTCTTCGTGCACCTGGCCCTGTACCAGCCAGCGCTTGAGGTAGAACAGCGGCAGCGCCTTGTCGCGCACGATCACCACTTCCTGGCCGTCGACCACGTTGGTGCGCGACAGGTCGAGGTGGAAGATTTCGTTGACGTTGACCAGCGGGAAGGCAAACGCCTGGTTGCCCAGCATCACCATCAGGGTGGGCATGATCGCCAAGGTCAGCGGCACCTTGATGACGATCTTCGAGCCCTGGCCCTTGGCCGAGTAGATATTGATCGATCCGTTGAGCTGGGAAATCTTGGTTTTCACCACGTCCATGCCCACGCCACGGCCAGACACGTCGGAAATCTCGGTCTTGGTCGAGAAGCCCGGGGCGAAGATCAGGTTGTAGCAGTCCGATTCACTCAGGCGCTCAGCGGCATCCTTGTCCATCAGGCCTTTTTCCACGGCCTTGGCACGCAGGATGTTCGGGTCCATGCCCTTGCCGTCGTCAGAGATCGACAGCAGGATGTGATCACCTTCCTGTTCGGCCGACAGCACCACACGGCCGGTGCGGGCCTTGCCAGAGGCTTCACGCTCATCGGGCATCTCGACACCATGGTCGACGGCGTTACGCACCAGGTGCACCAACGGGTCGGCCAGGGCCTCGACCAGGTTCTTGTCCAGGTCAGTCTCTTCGCCGACCAGCTCCAGGTTGATCTCTTTCTTCAACTGGCGGGCAAGGTCGCGCACCAGGCGCGGGAAGCGGCCGAACACTTTCTTGATCGGCTGCATGCGGGTTTTCATCACCGCCGTCTGCAGGTCGGCAGTGACCACGTCGAGGTTGGACACGGCCTTGGACATGGCCTCGTCGCCGCTGTTCAGGCCCAGGCGTACCAGGCGGTTACGCACCAGCACCAGTTCGCCGACCATGTTCATGATTTCGTCCAGGCGCGCGGTGTCAACGCGGACCGTGGTTTCCGCTTCGCTGACGGCATGCTTCTCGGCAGCCGGCGCCGGTGCACGAGGGGCCGGCGCAGGCTTGCTGGTGGCCGCGGGTGCGGGGGCAGCAGGGGCTGGCTTGGCGACCGGCTGGCTGTCGGCCTTGGCTTGAGCAGGCGCTTGCACCTTGGCAACAGCCGGGGCCTCGACCGCAGCAACGTCACCACCAAACTTGCCCTTGCCGTGCAACTGGTCCAGCAGGGCCTCGAACTCGTGCTCGCTGATTTCGTCGCTGGCGGCGCTGTTGTCAACCGCGACCGGCGCCGGCGCGTTGGCGGCAGGCAAGGCATCGGCCTGGAATGTGCCCTTGCCATGCAACTGGTCGAGTAACGATTCGAATTCTTCGTCGGTAATTTCGTCGCTTGCCGCGTCTGCAGGCACGGCGACCGGCTGTACCGCGACTTCGACACTGAACTGGCCTTTGCCGTGCAACTGGTCGAGCAGCGACTCGAATTCGGCGTCAGTGATTTCGTCACCTTCGCCACTGCCAGCCTCGCCCTGCATCTGCTCGTCGACCGCGGCTTGCGCCTTGACCGCATCGAGCGAGTCGAGCAACTGCTCAAACTCGCTGTCGGTGATGTCCTGTTCATCGGCAGGGGCCGTGGCCGCAACCGGCGCCTCGGCTGACGGTGCCGCTGCAACAGGCGCTTGGGCAACCTCGGCGCCACCGGGTTCGGCCAGCCGCGACAGGGCCGCCAGCAGCTCGGGCGTGGCCGGGGTAACCTCGGCACGCTCGCGCACCTGCCCGAACATGCTGTTGACCGTGTCGAGTGCCTCAAGCACCACATCCATCAGTTCCGCATCGACCCGGCGCTCACCTTTGCGCAGGATGTCGAACACGTTCTCGGCGATATGGCAGCACTCCACCAGCTCGTTCAGCTGAAGGAAGCCGGCGCCCCCTTTTACAGTGTGGAAACCGCGAAAGATCGCATTGAGCAAGTCGGCATCGTCGGGTCGGCTTTCCAGCTCGACCAGTTGCTCGGACAGTTGCTCAAGAATTTCGCCGGCTTCTACCAGGAAATCCTGGAGGATTTCTTCATCGGCGCCGAAGCTCATCAAACGTGCTCCTTAAAAACCCAGGCTGGACAGCAAATCATCGACATCGTCCTGACCGGACACAACGTCTTCACGCTTATCGGCATGAATCTGCGGACCTTCACCCCGAGTCGGATGTTTTTCTAGATCTTTTTCTGCGCGCAGTTGATCGTGGTCATGCTGGATACCGGCAAAGCGGTCGACCTGGCTGGCCATCAGCACCAGTTTGAGCAGGTTGCTTTCCACCTCGGTCACCAGCGTGGTGACGCGTTTGATCACCTGCCCGGTCAGGTCCTGATAGTCCTGAGCCAGCAGAATGTCGTTGAGGTGGCCGGCAACCTTGCGGTTACCTTCAGCGCTGTGCGTGAGGAAACTGTCGACGCGTTTGACCAGGTCACGGAACTCCGGCGCTGCCACTTCGCGGCGCATGAAGCGCTGCCAGTCGGTACTCAAGGCCTTCGCTTCGCTGGCCAGGTCGTTGAGCACCGGGGTGCTTTCCTCGACCAGGTCCATGGTGCGGTTGGCCGCACCCTCGGTCAGCTTGACCACGTACGACAGGCGCTCGGTAGCGTCGGTTATCTGCGACACCTCCTCGGCCTGTGGCATGGTCGGGTCGATCTGGAAGCTGACGATAGCGCTGTGCAACTCGCGGGTCAGCTTGCCGACCTCCTGGTACAGGCCACGGTCGCGAGTCTGGTTCAGCTCATGAATCAGCTGTACCGCCTCGCCGAAACGGCCCCGCTCCAGGCTTTCGACCAACTCCTGGGCATGTTTCTTCAGGGTCGATTCGAACTCCCCCAAAGACGTTTGTGATGAATCCATGGCGCGCCCCCTGACGTGACTCAGCCGTTGACACGTTCGAAGATCTTCTCGATCTTTTCTTTGAGCACCTGGGCGGTGAACGGCTTGACCACATAGCCATTGACGCCGGCCTGGGCCGCTTCGATGATCTGGTCGCGCTTGGCCTCGGCAGTCACCATCAGTACCGGCATGGTTTTCAGCTTTTCACTGGCACGCACTTTACGCAGCAGGTCGATACCGGACATGCCGGGCATGTTCCAGTCGGTCACCAGGAAGTCGTAGTGGCCGTTTTCCAGCATCGGCAGCGCCGTGGTGCCATCGTCGGCTTCTTCGGTGTTGGTGAAGCCCAGGTCACGCAACAGGTTCTTGATGATCCGCCGCATCGTCGAAAAGTCGTCAACGATGAGGATTTTCATGTTCTTGTCCAATTAGACCTCCAAGCAGTCTCAAACGCGCCCGGCCGACCGGGCACGCACTCATTCAATTCGGTACAACGTGGAAAACGCACGTGGAAAACGACTGCAACGACCCCGGGCTCAACGTGCCCGCCATTCCCCCAAGCGGCTACGCAGGCGCGCGGCACATTGGCTGTGCAACTGGCTGACCCGCGATTCGCTGACCCCAAGCACCTCGCCGATTTCCTTGAGGTTCAGCTCTTCGTCGTAGTACAGCGCCAGTACCAGGCGCTCACGCTCCGGCAGGTTGGCAATGGCCTCGGTCAGGGCAGCCTGGAAGCGTTCGTCCTCAAGGCCACGTGCAGGTTCGACGTGGCCACTGGCGCCATCCTCATGCAGCCCTTCGTGCTCGCCGTCCTGCAACAGGTCGTCAAAGCTGAACAGGCGGCTGCCCAAGGTATCGTTCAAGATCCCGTAGTAATCATCGAGACTCAACTGGAGTTCGGCAGCAACTTCATGATCTTTAGCGTCTCGACCGGTTCTGGCTTCAACGGCACGCATCGCGTCACTGACCATGCGGGTATTGCGGTGCACCGAACGCGGTGCCCAGTCGCCCTTGCGCACCTCGTCCAGCATGGCCCCGCGGATGCGGATGCCGGCATAGGTTTCAAAGCTGGCGCCTTTGCTGGCGTCATACTTGTTGGCCACTTCAAGCAGGCCGATCATGCCGGCCTGGATCAGGTCCTCGACCTGCACGTTGGCCGGCAACCGCGCCAACAGGTGGTAGGCAATGCGCTTCACCAGCGGGGCGTAGCGTTCGATCAGCTCGTACTGGCCGTCTTTCGCTGCCCGGCTGTACATCTTGAAGCCGCTGGCATTCATAGCACGGGTCCCGCGCTGGTGGGCTGCACCAGACGCTCGACAAAGAACTCCAGGTGACCGCGCGGATTGGCCGGCAGCGGCCAACTGTCAACCTTCTGGGCAATCGCCTTGAAGGCCAGCGCGCACTTGGAGCGTGGGAACGCTTCGTAGACGGCGCGCTGCTTCTGCACCGCCTTGCGCACGCACTCGTCGTACGGCACGGCACCCACGTACTGCAGGGCCACATCGAGGAAGCGGTCGGTGACCTTGGTCAGCTTGGCGAACAGGTTGCGCCCTTCCTGCGGGCTCTGCGCCATGTTGGCCAGCACACGGAAACGATTCATCCCGTAGTCGCGGTTGAGCAGTTTGATCAGGGCGTAGGCATCGGTGATCGAGGTGGGCTCGTCACACACTACCAGCAGCACTTCCTGGGCGGCGCGAACGAAGCTGACCACCGACTCACCAATCCCCGCTGCAGTGTCGATCACCAGCACGTCGAGGTTGTCGCCGACTTCACTGAACGCCTGGATAAGACCGGCATGCTGGGCCGGGGCCAGGTGCACCATGCTCTGGGTGCCCGAGGCTGCGGGGACGATGCGCACGCCGCCAGGGCCCTGCAACATCACGTCACGCAGCTCACAGCGCCCTTCGATGACATCGGCCAGGGTACGTTTGGGGGTAAGGCCCAGCAACACGTCGACGTTGGCCAGGCCCAGGTCGGCGTCCAGCAGCATGACCCTGCGGCCAAGCTCGGCCAGCGCCAGGGACAAGTTCACTGAAACGTTAGTCTTGCCGACGCCACCTTTGCCACCGGTCACGGCGATCACCTGTACGGGATGCATGCTACCCATGTCTGTTCTTTACCTTGTCTCGCTGGGACTCAGGCCACACGTGGGGCAATTCTGCGTACCCCTTGGCATAGCTACTTTGCACACGCTTCATGGTCAACCCGCTCGCCGGGGGTTGTGATAGAGATCAGCGAACATGTCGGCCATGGCCTCTTCGCTGGGCTCGTCCTGCTGCTGCACATTGACCGCACGGGAGACCAGCTGGTGGCCGCGCGGCAGGTGCAGGTCGTCAGGAATGCGCGGGCCATCGGTCAGGTAGGCCACGGGCAGTTCATGACTGATGGCAAGGCTCAGCACATCGCCAAGGCTTGCCGTTTCATCCAGCTTGGTCAGGATGCAACCGGCCAGACCACAACGTTTGTAGCTGTGGTAGGCGGCGGTCAGCACCTGTTTCTGGCTGGTGGTGGCCAGCACCAGGTAATTCTTCGCGGCAATGCCACGCCCGGCCAAGGTTTCCAGCTGCATGCGCAGTGCCGGGTCGCTGGCCTGCAGGCCGGCGGTATCAATCAGCACAACGCGCTTGCGCAACAGCGGTTCCAGCGCCGCGGCCAGGGACTGGCCCGGGTCGACGTAGGTCACTGGCACGTTGAGGATGCGGCCCAGGGTCTTGAGCTGCTCCTGCGCGCCGATACGAAAGCTGTCCATGCTCACCAGCGCCAGGTTCTGCGCGCCGTACTTGAGCACGTAGCGGGCAGCCAGCTTGGCCAGGGTAGTGGTCTTGCCCATGCCGGCAGGGCCGACCATGGCAATCACCCCGCCCTCTTCGATCGGCTCGATTTCCGGCATTTCGATCATCCGCGCCAGGTGCGCCAGCAGCATGCGCCAAGCCTGGCGAGGCTCTTCGATCTCGGTGGTGAGGTCCAGCAGCTCACGGGCGATCGGCCCGGACAGGCCGATACGCTGCAGACGGCGCCAGAGATTGGCCTGCTGTGGCTTGCTGCCTTGCAGCTGGTTCCAGGCCAGCGAACCGAGCTGCACTTCCAGCAACTCGCGCAGGCCCGACAGCTCGGAGCGCATCGCATCGAACAGGCGCGGGTCGACCGGCGCGGCAGCCGGGGCAGCGGCGGGCTCAGGGGCATCGACGTGCGGCTCGATCAACGGCTCGGCGGCCGTCAGCGACTGCCCGGCAAACAATTGGCGGTTGTTGTCGCTGCTGTCCTGGCGGTGGTCCAGCTCGGCCTGGGCGGTAGCGATGCGCGTGTGGGTCTTGCGCAGCTCTTGTTCCAGCTCGGCGTTAGGCACGCGCGGGGCCAGGGCGGACAGCTTGTAGTCCAGCGCGGCCGTCAGTTCGACACCACCGGCAATGCGGCGATTGCCAATGATCGCGGCATCGGCGCCCAGCTCGTCACGGACCAGTTTCATGGCCTGACGCATATCGGCGGCGAAAAATCGCTTAACTTGCATTATCCACTACCTCAGCCGTTAGGGCCCACGGTGGCAACGATGGTGACTTGCTTGTTGTCCGGTATTTCCTGATACGCCAGCACATGCAAATTCGGTACAGCCAGGCGACCGAAACGCGACAGCATGGCGCGGATCGGGCCGGCGACCAGCAGGATGGCCGGCTGGCCCTGCATTTCCTGACGCTGGGCCGCTTCGATCAGCGAACGTTGCAGCTTCTCGGCCATGCTCGGCTCCAGAAGAACACCATCTTCCTGACCCTGCCCGGCCCTTTGCAGACTATTGAGCAAAATCTGTTCCAACCTTGGCTCCAGGGTAATCACTGGCAGCTCCGACTCAACGCCGACAATGCTTTGCACGATGGCGCGACACAATCCGACGCGCACCACCGCCACCAGCGCGGCGGTATCTTGACTCTTGCCGGCGTTGTTCGCGATGGCTTCGGCAATACTGCGAATATCGCGCACCGGCACCTGTTCCGACAACAGCGCTTGCAGCACCTTGAGCAGGCCCGACAAGGAAATGACACCGGGCACCAGCTCTTCTGCAAGTTTAGGCGATGCCTTGGACAGTACCTGCAGCAGTTGCTGAACCTCTTCGTGGCCGATCAGCTCGTGACAGTGCTTCTGCAAGATCTGGTTGAGGTGGGTGGCCACCACGGTGCTTGCGTCGACCACGGTGTAGCCCAGCGACTGCGCCTGTGAACGCTGGCCGACATCGATCCACACCGCCTCCAGGCCAAACGCCGGGTCGCGTGCGGCAATGCCGTTGAGGGTGCCGAACACTTGCCCAGGGTTGATCGCCAGCTCCCGGTCCGGGTAAATCTCCGCTTCGGCCAGGATTACCCCCATCAGGGTCAGGCGATAGGCGCTGGGCTGCAGGTCGAGGTTGTCGCGAATATGCACGGTGGGCATGAGGAAACCCAGGTCCTGGGACAGCTTCTTGCGCACACCCTTGATCCGCGCCAGCAACTGGCCGCCCTGGTTGCGGTCGACCAGCGGGATCAGCCGGTAGCCGACTTCCAGGCCGATCATGTCGATGGGCGTCACGTCGTCCCAGCCCAGTTCCTTGGTATCAAGCGCGCGCTGCGGCGAGGGCAGCAGGTCTTGCTGCCGCTGCGCCTCCTGCTGCGCGTCCAGCTTGGCCTTGTGCTGCTTCTTCCACACCAGGTAGGCACCGCCACAGGCCAGCAGGCCAAGGCCGAGGAAGGCCACGTGGGGCATGCCAGGCACCAGCCCCATGACGATCATCAGCGCGCCGGACACCGCCAGCGCCTTGGGCGAATCGAACATCTGCCGGTTGATCAGCTTGCCCATGTCTTCGGAGCCCGAGGCACGGGTAACCATGATTGCGGCGGCAGTGGACAGCAGCAGGGATGGCAATTGCGCCACCAAACCGTCACCGATGGTCAGCAAGGCGTACACCTTGCCGGCATCACCGAAACTCATGCCGTGCTGCAGCATGCCGATCAGCATGCCGCCAATCAGGTTGATGAACAGGATAAGCAGGCCGGCAATGGCGTCACCGCGCACGAACTTGCTGGCACCGTCCATCGAGCCGTAGAACTCCGCCTCCTGCGCCACCTCGGCACGGCGGTGCTTGGCCTGGGCCTGGTCGATCAGGCCGGCGTTGAGGTCGGCGTCAATGGCCATCTGCTTGCCGGGCATGGCGTCGAGGGTGAAACGCGCGCTCACCTCCGAAATACGCCCGGCACCCTTGGTCACCACCACGAAGTTGATGATCATGAGGATGGCAAACACCACGGCACCGACCACGTAGTTGCCGCCGATCACCACCTCACCGAAGGCCTGGATTACCTTACCGGCAGCACCGTGGCCCTCCTGGCCGTGCAGCATGACCACACGGGTGGACGCCACGTTCAGGGCCAGGCGCAACAGCGTGGCCACCAGCAGGATGGTGGGGAAGGCGGCAAAGTCCAGTGGGCGCAGGGCGTACACGCAGACCAGCAGCACCACGATCGACAGGGCGATGTTGAAGGTGAAGAACACGTCGAGCAGGAACGGCGGTATCGGCAACATCATCATTGCCAACATCACCAGCAGCAGCAACGGCACACCCAGATTGCCCCGGCCGAGGCCGGCCAGGTTGTTGCGGGCGTTGCTGATTAACTGAGTGCGATCCACCGCGAGTCCTCTTGATGCAAAACTTTGACGCCCAGGGGGCGCCTGGGCGTGGCTTTGCAAGAAGCCTTCCAACTTTGCTCGGTGGGAGATTTATGTTTCCTGTGCCCGCGAAAGGGCCAGAAGCCCTGACACAAGGTCAACTGTCGCGGCGCAGGTCCGGCGGGATCGGCAGGTCTTCTTTCAACGGCTCTGGCCGCTTGCCCCTGCCAGCGCGGTACTGGCGGATCTGGAACACATAGGCCAGTACCTGCGCCACGGCCAGGTACAAGCCGGCAGGGATTTCCTGCTCAGGCTCGGTGGAGTAGTAGATCGCCCGCGCCAGCGCCGGCGATTCGAGGATCTGGATCTTGTGCTCCACACCAATCTCACGAATCTTCAGGGCCATGAAGTCGGTGCCCTTGGCCAGCAGCAAGGGTGCTGCCCCGCCCTTCTCCGGGTCGTACTGCAGGGCCACCGCATAGTGCGTCGGGTTGGTGATGATCACATCGGCCTGCGGCACCGCCGCCATCATGCGCCGCTGCGACATCTCGCGCTGCAGTTGGCGAATACGTTGCTTGACCTCGGGCTTGCCCTCGCTGTCCTTGTACTCGTCGCGCACTTCCTGCTTGGTCATCTTCATTTTCTTGTGCGTCTGGTACAGCTGGATGGGCACGTCCGCCGCCGCAATCAGCAGCAGCCCGGCCGACATCCACAACGCACTCCAGCCCACCACCTGCAGGCTGTGAATGATCGCCTGCTCAAGCGGTTCGTTGGCGATCGACAACAACGCCTGGCGGTCGCTGACCAACACCACCACCGCCACCGCCAGAATCACGAAGAACTTGGCCAGCGCCTTGAGCAGCTCGGTCAAGCCATTCACCGAGAACATCCGCTTGATCCCCGCCAGAGGGTTCATGCGGCTGAATTTTGGCTGCAGCAAGCTGCCCGAGAACAGGAAACCGCTAAGGGCAATGGGCGCAACGAAGGAAATCACGAACAGCAGGATAAGCACCGGCTGCACCGCCCATATCGCCATCTTGCCCGAGGCCAGCAGGAAGGCGCCCATTGCCCGCTCGTCGACAATGATGTCGCGCGTGAGGCTGAAGTTCATGCGCATGATGCTCAGCAACGTCTCGGCCATGTGACCGCCGAACGCCAGCAGGCCTCCAGCGCCAGCCAAGGTCACCGCCACCGTGTTCAGCTCCTTGGAGCGCGCGATCTCGCCTTTCTCGCGGGCATCGCGCTTGCGTTTCTCGGTGGGGTCTTCTGTCTTGTCCTGACCGCTCTCGCTTTCTGCCATGCTCAGCGCGCCCTCGCCAGCTCACGCAGCCATTGCAGCGCTTCGCTGGCCAATGCCTGATAGTGGGACAGCACATCGGCCAGACCCACCCAGAAAATGAGCATGCCCAGGACCAGGGTCAACGGGAGGCCAATGGAGAAGATGTTCAACTGTGGCGCGGCTCGGGTCATCACGCCAAAGGCGATGTTCACCACCAGCAAGGCGGCGACGACCGGCAGGATCAGCAGCAGGCCGGCCGCAAACATCCAACCCACTCGCCCGACCAGTTCCCAGAACTGGTTGACCACCAGCGCATTGCCCACCGGCAAGGTGGTAAAGCTTTCGGTCAGTACTTCGAACACCACCAGGTGGCCGTTCATCAACAGGAACAGCACGCTTACCAGCATGGTCATGAACTGGCTGATCACCGTGACGTTCACGCCGTTGGCGGGGTCGACCATCGAGGCGAAGGCCATACCCATCTGCACCGCGACGATCTGCCCGGCAATCACGAAAGCCTGGAACAGCAACTGCAGGGCCAGGCCGAACAGCGTGCCGACGATGATCTGTTCGCCACACAGCAACAGGCCTCGCAGGCTCAGCGGGTCGAATTCGGGCAGCGGCGGCAGCGCCGGCACGATCACCACGGTAATGGCCACCGCCACGTACAGGCGCACCCGCGCCGGCAGCATGCGAGTGCCAAAGATCGGCATGGTCATCAGCACCGCAGTCACCCTGAACAACGGCAGGATGAAGGTGGCGACCCAGGTGCCGATCTGCGCGTCGGTCAGCTCCAGCATGTCAGCGTCAACCGATGAGCTGCGGGATGTTGGTGTAGAGGGTGGTGATGTACTCCATGAACTTCTGTACCAGCCATGGCCCGGCAACGATCAGCGTAACCAGCATTACCAGCAGGCGCGGCAAAAAGCTCAGGGTCTGTTCGTTGATCTGCGTGGCGGCCTGGAACATCGCCACCACCAGGCCCACCAGCAGGCTCGGCACCACCAGCACAGCGACCATCAGGGTGGTCAGCCACAGGGCGTCACGGAACAGGTCGACGGCTACTTCGGGTGTCATCGGCGGCTCTCCTTGACGGCGTCAGACGCCGCCGAAACTGCTGGCCAGGGTGCCCATGATCAGCGCCCAGCCATCCACCAGCACGAACAACATGATCTTGAACGGCAGCGAGATGATCAGCGGCGACAACATCATCATACCCATGGCCATCAGCACACTGGCCACGACCATGTCGATGATCAGGAACGGGATGAAGATCATGAAGCCGATCTGAAACGCGGTTTTCAGCTCGGAGGTAACGAATGCCGGCACCAGAATCGTCAGCGGGACCTGATCGGGGCCGGCGATGTCGGTGCGCTTGGACAGGCGCATGAACAAGTCCAGGTCGCTTTGCCGGGTTTGCGCCAGCATGAAGTCCTTGAGCGGCACCTGGGCCTTGTCGATGGCCTGCTGGGCAGTCATCTGCTCCTTGAGGTACGGCTGCAGGGCGTCCTGGTTCACCCGGTCGAACACCGGCGCCATGATGAACATGGTCAGAAACAGCGCCATGCCGGTCAGGATCTGGTTGGACGGCGTCTGCTGCAGGCCCAGGGCCTGACGCAGGATCGAGAACACGATGATGATGCGGGTAAAACTGGTCATCAGGATGACGAACGCCGGGATGAAGCTGAGCGCCGTCATGATCAGCAGAATCTGCAGGCTGACCGAATACTCCTGCTGCCCGTCCGCCCCGTTGGACAGGGTAATGGCCGGGATCGACAACGGGTCGGCGGCCAGGGCCAGCGGCGCAGCCAGCAGCAGCGCCAAAGTCAACAACATACGCAGCGGGCCGCTCATCACAACTTGTCCTTAGGGTCCTTACCCATCAGCTCCATCAGCCGCTGGGCAAACTCCGGCGTTGCCTGACGTGCGCCAGCCGGCACTTCCACGGGTTCGGCCAGCACGTGCAAGGCCTCGATGCTACCAGGGGTATGGCCAATCAGGATCTGCTCCTTGCCCACCTGCACCAGCAGCAGGCGGTCACGCGGGCCGATGGCCCGGCTGCCGACGATCTCGATCACCTGCCCGCCCTTCACCGCCGTGCTCTGCATGCGCCGCAGCACCCAGGCCAGAAAGAAGATCAGGCCCACCACCAGCAGCAGACCGAAGACCATCTGCGCCAACTGACCGCCAAGGCTGCCAGGCGCCGTCGCCGGGGTTGCCGCCGGCGTGGCTGCAGCCAGACAGGCCTGGCTGGCCAGCAGCGCAGCGAACGCCGCAAAGGCGCGCATCGTGCCCTTCACTCAGCGCAGCTTCTTGATACGTTCGCTGGGGCTGATCACGTCAGTCAGGCGAATGCCGAACTTCTCGTTGACCACCACCACTTCGCCATGGGCAATCAGTGTGCCGTTGACCAGCACGTCCAGCGGCTCGCCGGCCAGGCGGTCAAGCTCGATCACCGAGCCCTGGTTGAGCTGCAGCAGGTTGCGGATGTTGATCTCGGTGCTGCCCACTTCCATGGAAATGTTCACCGGAATGTCCAGGATCACATCCAGGTTCGGGCCTTCGAGGCTGACGTTTTCGTTCGGCTTCGGCGAGCTGGCGAACTCTTCCATCGGCATGCGGCCGGGGCCGCCGCTGCTGCCGGTGTCACCGCCCAGCAGCGCATCGATGTCGGCCTGCCCCGCCGAGCCGGTCTCTTCAAGGGCCGCAGCCCACTCATCGGCCAGCGCCTGGTCCTCTGCGGAGGTGATCTCGTTTTCGTTAGCCATGGTTTCCTCTACAGGCATTCAATTCGTTATGAGCGACCGGCACGCCGTCAGCGGCGTTCGATCGGGTCGATGATCTGCAGGGCCAGGTTGCCCTTGTGCGAACCCAGGCGCGCCTTGAACGACGGCACGCCGTTGGCACGCAGCACCAGGTGCTCGGGCAGTTCCACCGGGATCACGTCGCCAGGCTGCATGTGCAGAATGTCGCGCAGTTTCAGCTGGCGGCGGGCGACCGTGGCGGTCAGGGGCACGGCCACATCCAGCACGTCCTCGCGCAGGGCCTTGACCCAGCGCTCGTCCTGGTCGTCCAGGTCGGACTGGAAACCGGCATCGAGCATTTCCCGCACCGGCTCGATCATCGAGTACGGCATGGTCACGTGCAGGTCGCCGCCACCGCCGTCCAGTTCGATGTGGAAGGTGGACACCACCACTGCCTCGCTGGGCCCGACAATGTTGGCCATGGCCGGGTTGACTTCGGAGTTCATGTACTCGAAGGTGACCGGCATGATCGCCTGCCAGGCTTCCTTGAGGTCGACGAAGCACTGGTCCAGCACCATGCGCACCACGCGCAGTTCGGTAGGGGTGAATTCGCGGCCTTCGATCTTGGCGTGGCGGCCATCGCCACCGAAGAAGTTGTCTACCAGCTTGAACACCAGCTTGGCATCGAGGATGAACAGCGAGGTGCCGCGCAGCGGCTTGATCTTCACCAGGTTGAGGCTGGTCGGCACGTACAGCGAGTGCACGTATTCGCCGAACTTCATCACCTGCACACCGCCCACGGCCACGTCGGCAGAACGGCGCAGCAGGTTGAACATGCTGATACGGGTGTAACGGGCGAAGCGCTCGTTGATCATTTCAAGGGTCGGCATGCGACCCCGTACGATACGGTCCTGGCTGGTCAGGTCGTAGCTTTTGATACTGCCAGGCTCGGATGCGCTTTCGGTCTGCACCAGCCCGTCGTCGACGCCGTGCAACAGGGCATCGATTTCATCCTGGGACAGCAGGTCCTGTACGGCCATTGCGGACTCCTACTGCAATACGAAATTGGTGAACAGCAACTGGTCGATGACCGGCTTGCCGACTTCCTTCTGCGCCACTTCCTGGACCACTGCGGTAGCCTTCTGGCGCAACATCTCCTGCCCGACCGGGCTGCTGGCCAGGGTGTCGAAACCCTGCCCGGAGAACATCATCACCAGGTTGTTGCGGATCACCGGCATGTGCACCTTCAGGGCATCCAGGTCAGCCTGGTTACGCGCCTGCATCGTGATGCTCAGTTGCATGTAGCGCTGGCGGCCGTTCTGGTTGAAATTCACCACGAATGCCGGGGTCAGCGCCTCGTAGATCGCCGCAGGCTTGACGTTGCCGGCGGCAGGCTCGGCGGCCGGGGCCGACTCGCTCTTGTGCATGATGAACCAGGTAGCGCCCACCGAAAGGCCGATCGCCAGCAACAGGCCTACGACCGCCAGCAGGATCAGCTTGAGTTTGCCTTTAGTGGCGGGGTCTTTGACTGCTTCGCTCTTCGCCATGCCAATAATCCGTCGTCCATCGGGGGTTCAAAGGTGGATGGCTTGGCTTGAGCAAGTGTTATGCCAGAATTCGGCTTCAGGGATTTTACGGCGGTGAGATCGAGCGCCGCCCGCGCGGCGCATCGCGAGCTGCGCTCGCTCCTACGTTTGTTGCGGGCCAATTAATCCTGTGGCATTTGCGCGCGTACGCTTGGGCGCATGGCACGTTATCACGTCCTGAAAACCAAGCGGTCGCGCGCGCCCGGCCCAGGCAATACTGGCCCGAAACAAACGTAGGAGCGAGCGCAGCTCGCGATGCGCCGCGCGGGCGGCGCTCGATCTAAGTAGGCGCCAAAACCCCCCAGCCATGCATCACGCGTAGTAATCAACCGCACTGTCGCCGATAACCACTTGCTGTTCCACAGGTCGGGCGCTTTCGACTGGCTCGGCCCCACCCTGCTCCGCCTGCCGTGCCGCCACCCCGGACAGGTTGCTGCCCTGCGCCTGCCCCTGCTGCTGTTGCTGCCCGCGCGACTGGTCGGCCACGTTGACATCTGGCTGCGCCAGCCCCTGCTGGGCGAACAGTTCGCGCAAGCGGTGCACCTGGCTGTCGAGTGCATCACGCACACCGGCGTGGCCGCTGATGAAGGTGACTTGGGTCGATTGGTCCGTCGCAACATTGACGCGAATATCCAAACGGCCCAGCTCGGCCGGCTCCAGCTGGATATCCGCCGACTTGAGGTTCTGGCTGGACAAGTACATGACCCGGTTGACCAAGCCCTCGGCCCAGGCGCCCTGGTTCATCGGCAATGGCTGGTGCAGCGGGCCGGCATTGGCCGGTACGGCGTTGGCGGTCTTGGCCGTGGCAGCCTGGGTCAGGCTGGCCAGGCGGTTGGCAAAATCATCGATGCGGGTGTCGCTATCGGCGCTCTTGGTGTCTTTCAGGCCATCTTCAAGCAGGGCACCAAAAGCCTTGTCACCCGACTCACCCGCTTCACCCTCGGCATGCTCCACCAGGTTCGCCAAGGTATTGACGGTTGCCTGCCCATCTTCGCCCTGGGCGCGGGACGGGTCCAGGGCATGCGCCGAGGTAGCGCCTTTGGCCTGGGCGCTGTGCTCCAGCGCCAGGCGCAAGGTTGGCAGGTTGGCCAACGGGTCGGCATCGGGGTCGAAGGCTTCTTCGGCAGATGGCGCTTCGGGCAGTGCCGCAGCCTGCGCCGTGGCCGCCTGCAGCACCGGCGCGACAGCCTCGGCCTGCGCCTGGATCAGTTGGGCGCCAGGCTGGGCGTCGGTGACCTGGCCGGCCACCAGGCTGGCATCACGCAGCGCGGTATCGGCCTGGGCAGCGTCATCAGCTGGCAACTTGTTGCCGTCATCGGCAACCGCAGTTTTCTCGGCGGGCTCTTTCTTGCCCCCCGCTGCCGCCTCAGGTTTGTCCTTGGGTTGGGCCGGGGCGACCTTGTCATTTTGCCCAGCGGCCTTGTCACGCCCCTGCCTGGCCATCACCTGGCCAAAGCCGTCACCCTTGTCACCCAACGCCTGCAGCGGTTTATCCGCCTGCGCGGTGGCCGAACGCGAGGTGCTTTTAATGGCGTTGGCTTGCAACAAAGGGTTGGGTGCGACAGGCATTGAGCGGTCTCCGCGCCAGGAACAGTAAAATCATCCAGCCAGAGAAAAGCAAGACTCGCGCCAACTCACGCATCAGCCTGCAGAAATACGCTGCTGCTCATCACGGTAGAAGCGCTGCACCACGCCATATTCCAGATCGATACGGTTGATCAGGTCTTCGATACCATACAGTGGGCGCTGCCGGGCGCGGTCTTCCAGTTGCTGACACAAGCGCGCCAGGGCCACTGCGCCCATGTTGCTGCTGCTGCCCTTGAAACTGTGGGCGGCAGCACCGAGCTCTTCGGCGCTTTTGGCCGCGTGCAACTGGCTCAAGCGCCGCTCGGAATCGTCGAGAAAGGTCTTCACCAACTGCAGGAAGCCATCTTCCATGACTTCACGCAGGTCACTGAGGACCTTGTGGTCAATATGCATGTCAGTCACTTGCTCACTCCTTGATCAAGCCAGATTATGCCCGAGCCAACCTGTGGCTCACCATATGAACTCCACATGCGCGCGACGCCCGTCCTCACTCCAGCGGGCGTTGCTGGCCAGCCGCTGGACCAGGTTCAGGCCACGCCCGCTCAGGCCGTGCGCCAGCGAAGGCCGCGACAGCACACGCTGCACGTCGAACCCGGCGCCGCTGTCGAGCACCTCAACTATCAGACGCCCGCCATCGGCGTGCGGTTCAACCGTAAAGTCGATGCGCACGAACCCGTCGGTCAACGCACCCAGACGCCGGGCGCGCTCCTGGTAATAGTCGGCAAACCCCTGCCCATCGCGCTTGAGCCGCGAATCCAGGCCCAGCACCCCATGCTCCAGCGCATTGGAATACAGTTCGCTGAGCACTGCGTGCAGGCTGCCGGTGCGTGCGCGCAGGCCGTGAATTTCCTGCAACAACTGCACCAGGTACGGCACCGGATTGAAGCGCTTGAGGCTTTCGCCCCGCACCTCGAACCCCAGCGACCAGTCCAGCGGGCTGGAGCGGCCGCTATCAGAGTAGATGATCGGCGCCGGCACCCGCTCCTCAGCGCTGAACATGCGAATGTCGCACAGGCTGATATCGTCCCGCGGGCGCCCGCCAAAGCGCTTCAATGCCTGCATCACCTCATCGAACAGCCGCTCCGGGTCGCGATTGTCGGCCAGCACCGTACGCAGGCGCCGCACGCCGAATAACCGCTCCTGGTCATCGGCGGTATCCAGCACGCCGTCCGACAATAATAACAGCCGCTCACCCGGCGCCAATGGCAACACTTCGGTGCTGTCATCGAAACGCTCCGCAGCCAGGATGCCCAGTGGGAGGTGCCGCGACCTCAGCGATGATAGCACCTGGCCATCAATCGACAAGTGATAACCATCGGGCATGCCCCCATTCCACACCTCTACTGCGCCACGCTGCAAGCTGAGGTCGAGCAGCAGCGCACAGCAGAACATGTCCACTGGCAGGATGCGTTTGAGCTTGGCGTTCATCTCGCGCAGGATCTGCGCCATGCCGTAGCCCTTGGCAGTCATGCCGTAGAACACCTCTGCCAGTGGCATGGCCCCCACCGCCGCCGGCAGGCCGTGGCCGGTGAAATCGCCGAGCAGCACGCGCATGTCACCGGCCGGCGTGAACGCGGCCAGCATCAGGTCGCCATTGAACAGCGCATAGGGCGATTGCAGGTAGCGGATGTTGGGGGCAGACAGGCATCCGGAGTGAGCCACCTTGTCGAACACCGCCTTGGCCACCCGCTGCTCGTTGAGCAGGTGGTGGTGGTGCCGGGAGATCTGGTCGCGCTGCTCCAGCACGGTAGCCTGCAGCCGGCGCAGGCGGTCCATGGCGCGAATCTTGGCGCCGAGGATCACCGCACTGTAAGGCTTGGCCATGAAATCATCGCCCCCGGCCTCCAGGCAACGCACCAGGCCCTCTTCTTCATTCAGCGACGTCAGGAAAATGATCGGCACCAGCGCCTCGCCAGCCAGGGCCTTGATCTGCCGCGCCGCCTCAAAGCCATCCATCACCGGCATCAGTGCATCCAGCAGCACCAGCTGCGGGCGCCGCTCGACGAACAGCGCCACCGCCTGCTCGCCATTTTCTGCGGTGACCACCTGATGGCCCTGGCGTCGCACGATCTGCGCCAACAGCAGTCGGTCGGCGGCTCCGTCTTCGGCGACCAGCACTGTCAACGCCTGTTCGGCGGGCATGTCGACGCTCAACTGATGTCGAAGAGTTTTTCGAAATTGGAGATCGCAAGGATCTTGCGCACATCAGAGCTGGCATGCACCACGCGCACGTCCGACTCATCGCCGCCCGCGTGGTCCCTGAGCAACAGCAGCATGCCGAGCGCGGAACTGTCGAGGTAGGTGGTGTCTTTCAGGTCAACGATCACCGAATCGGGCCGGTACGGCTGGCGTTCGTAGGCGTCACGAAATTCCTGATGCTTGCCGAAATCGAAGCGCCCCTTGATCTTGATTGTCAGCTTTTTCCCTTCCTGCGAAAAATCAGTCTCGACTGCCATGCTAGCGATTCCTTCGATGATGGCGAATGCAACTCCAGTAAGGTTTAGCAGGCGATGGCATGGGTCGCAAGAACGCGCCCCCTGTAGGAGCGGCCTTGTGCCGCGAAAGGGGCGCGTAGCGGCCCCAGATTTTCAGCTTCGCAGCAGATATCGCCGGGGCCGCTCTGCGGCCC
>NZ_JBWKXT010000018.1:71512-102863 GCF_059423245.1 Pseudomonas sp. GW460-LB5 | reverse complement strand
GCCCAAACCCCCGTCCCCACGGTGTTATAGCCACCATTGCCGTGTGCAACAGCCCGTCCACAGCGCCGGGCTGACAAAACAACAAATGGAGGCGCCATGTACGCCGATCACTCCGCCTTTCAAGGCCCACACCACAGGATCGCTGCGTTTTTTCCGGATGGAAGGACGCAACGCGTTGACGCCTGCGCGTTTGCAGGGGTATACAGTGCGCCGCGTTTTACCTGTGACCCTCTTGCGTACCGCGCACTCTTGATCACGCCTGGTTGACCCGCTCCGGCGGCACCTGAGGTCAAGAAACCCAAGGTAACCACCTTGCTCATTCCGCTGCGCCACGAGCGCGGTGGGTCCGATTCCGTCACAGATAAAAACAATGCAGGTGACTTCGTTCATGAGTGGACAAAACATGCATTCAGGCGAGCTCAAGCGGGGCCTGAAGAACCGCCATATCCAGTTGATCGCCCTTGGTGGTGCGATTGGTACCGGCCTGTTCCTCGGCTCGGCAGGCGTGATGAAATCCGCCGGCCCGTCAATGATCCTTGGCTACGCCATTTGCGGCTTCATCGCTTTCATGATCATGCGCCAGCTTGGCGAAATGATTGTTGAAGAGCCGGTGGCCGGCTCGTTCAGCCATTTTGCCCACACCTACTGGGGTGGTTTCGCCGGCTTCCTGTCGGGCTGGAACTGCTGGGTGCTGTACATCCTGGTCGGCATGTCGGAGCTTTCGGCGGTCGGCAAGTATGTTCACTACTGGTGGCCGGAGATCCCGACCTGGGTCACGGCGGCGGCGTTCTTCGTGCTGATCAACGCCATCAACCTGATGAACGTGAAGTTCTTCGGTGAAGCCGAATTCTGGTTTGCCATCATCAAGGTCGTGGCCATCGTCAGCATGATCGGCCTGGGTGCCTACCTGCTCACCAGTGGCAGCGGTGGCCCGGACGCCACCATCGCCAACCTGTGGTCGCATGGCGGTTTCTTCCCGAACGGTGTCAGCGGGCTGGTAATGGCCCTGGCGTTCATCATGTTCTCCTTCGGTGGCCTGGAAATGCTCGGCTTCACCGCTGCCGAGGCCGACAAGCCGAAGACCGTGATCCCCAAGGCGATCAACCAGGTCATCTACCGCATCCTGATCTTCTATGTCGGTGCGCTGGTGGTGCTGCTGTCGTTGACCCCGTGGGACAACCTGGTTGCCAGCATCGATGCCTCGGGTGGCAGCTATGGCAGCAGCCCGTTCGTGCAGGTGTTCTCGCTGCTGGGCAGTGATGTGGCCGCCCACTTGCTGAACTTCGTGGTGCTGACCGCAGCGCTGTCGGTGTACAACAGCGGCACCTACTGCAACGCCCGCATGCTGCTGGGCATGGCCGAGCAGGGCGATGCTCCGGCGTCGCTGGCCAAGGTCGACAAGCGTGGCGTGCCAGTGCGTTCGATCCTGGTGTCAGCCGCGGTGACCTTTGTCGCCGTGCTGCTCAACTACCTGATGCCTCAGAACGCCCTGGAGCTGCTGATGTCGCTGGTAGTGGCCACCCTGGTGATCAACTGGGCGATGATCAGCTATTCGCACCTGAAGTTCCGTCAGCACATGGACCGTACCGGCCAGAAGCCGCTGTTCAAGGCGCTGTGGTACCCCTACGGCAACTATGTGGTACTGGCCTTCGTGGTGCTGATTCTGGGCATCATGCTGATGATCCCGGGCATCCAGGTTTCGGTGTATGCGATCCCTGTGTGGCTGTTTGCGATGTTTGTTGTCTACATGGTCAAGCCGCGCCGCAGGATGAATGCCGGTGGGGTGGCGGGTACCGCAGCCAAGTAAGCAACCCAACGTAGTAAGAAGAAACCCCAAGCCAGGTGACCGGCTTGGGGTTTTTTATTGCCTGTGCCGGCCTCTTCAGATCTGTTCCAGCAACCAGCCCCTGAATGCCCGTAACGACGGCAAGGCCTCATTCCTGGGCGGGTAGATCAGGTAGTAACTGCGCTGGCTGGCAAACGCCACCCCAGGGCTGTACAGCTCTGCCTTGGCCAACTCCTCCTCTACCAGAATGCGCGGCACCAGGCCAATGCCAATCCCGGCGCGCACTGCCTGAATCAGGTGCGAAGTCAGCTCAAAGCTCGGCCCCAGGCGCATCGACCGGTGCGGCAGGCCATGGTGCGAGAACCACTCGCCCCAGGCGTGCGGGTTGTTCGCCACATTCAGCAGCACCTCTTCGCTTATCCTTGCCGGGCTCCAGGCCTGGCTGTCCGCGGCGGCCTCTGGCGGCAGGATCACCACCAGTTCCTCGGCATGCAGGCGATGGCAGATGAGCCCCGGCAGATCGTGGCTGGCCACACCGATGGCCGCATCGATTTCGCTGGTGTCGAAGTTGATGGCTTCGATGCGTGAATGAATGTGCACCAGCATGCCTGGGTGGGCGTTATAGAACGCATGCAACCTCGGCAGCAGCCATTTCGAGCCGAAGGTAGGCAGCGTGGCCAGGCGCAAGGTGCCTACCCCTGACTGGTAGGCCAGTGCCTGCAGGGTGGCGCTGCGGATGCGCCCCAGTGCCTCACTGAGCTCGCGCTGGTACAGGCGGCCGACATCGGTCAATTGCACCTGGCGGCCTTCGCGGCGGAACAGGGTCAGGCCCAGTTGCTGTTCCAGCGCCTGCACCTGGCGGCTGACCGCGCTCTGGGTCAGTGACAGCTCGGCAGCGGCGCGGGTGTAGCTTTCATGCCGGGCGGCGGCCTCGAATGCCAGCAGCAGCGACATGGAAGGTGTCAGGTGGCGGTAATTCATTCATGAAAGTCATTGATAGCGGCAGGATTATCCGTTTGCCCTTGAGGCGAAACTACAGGAACATTGGCCTATACGTCATCCCCGCATGGCAACACTTATGCTGCGGTGACAGGAATCCCGTGAATTAGCCAATATCAAGAGGCCATCCTTCGATGATCGCCCAGCTGCCGACCGTTGCACCGAGCGCCGACTACCCAGAATTCCTCGAAGCCTTGCGCAACAGCGGCTTCCGTGGCCAGATCAGTGCCGACTACGGCACCCGCACCGTACTGGCCACCGATAACTCGATCTACCAGCGGTTGCCCCAGGCGGCGGTGTTCCCGCTGGACGCCGATGATGTGGCGCGGGTTGCCACGCTGATGAGCGAGGCGCGCTTCCAGCAGGTCAAGCTGACCCCGCGCGGCGGTGGCACCGGCACCAACGGCCAGTCGCTGACCGATGGCATCGTCGTCGACCTGTCGCGGCACATGAACAAGATCCTCGAAATCAATGTCGAGGAGCGCTGGGTACGGGTGCAGGCCGGTACGGTGAAGGACCAGCTCAATGCTGCGCTCAAACCGCACGGTCTGTTCTTCGCCCCCGAGCTGTCCACCTCCAACCGCGCCACCGTTGGCGGCATGATCAATACCGACGCCAGCGGGCAGGGCAGTTGCACCTATGGCAAGACCCGCGACCACGTGCTGGAGTTGCACAGCGTGCTGCTCGGTGGCGAGCGCCTGCACAGCCTGCCGATTGACGATGCCGCGCTGGAACAGGCCTGTGCCGCCCCCGGCCGGGTCGGCGAGGTCTACCGCATGGCCCGCGACATTCAGGAAACCCAGGCTGAGCTGATCGAAGCCACCTTCCCCAAGCTCAACCGTTGCCTGACCGGCTACGACCTGGCGCATCTGCGCGATGAGCAGGGCCGTTTCAACCTCAACAGCGTGCTGTGTGGCGCTGAGGGCTCGCTGGGCTATGTGGTTGAAGCCAAGCTCAACGTGCTGCCGATCCCCAAGTACGCGGTGCTGGTCAACGTGCGCTACACCAGTTTCATGGATGCCCTGCGCGACGCCAACGCGCTGATGGCGCACAAGCCGCTGTCGATCGAAACCGTCGACTCCAAGGTGTTGATGCTGGCGATGAAAGACATCGTCTGGCACAGCGTTGCCGAATACTTCCCGGCCGACCCCGAGCGCCCGACCTTGGGTATCAACCTGGTGGAGTTCTGTGGCGATGAGCCGGCCGAGGTCAACGCCAGGGTGCAGGCCTTTGTCGAACACTTGCAGGCGGACACCAGCGTCGAGCGGCTGGGGCATACCTTGGCCGAAGGCGCCGAGGCGGTCACCCGTGTCTACGTCATGCGCAAGCGCTCGGTGGGCCTGCTGGGTAACGTCGAGGGCGAGGTGCGCCCGCAGCCGTTTGTCGAAGACACCGCGGTGCCGCCGGAGCAGCTGGCCGACTACATCGCCGACTTCCGCGCGCTGCTCGATGGCTACGGCCTGGCCTACGGCATGTTCGGCCACGTCGATGCCGGTGTACTGCACGTGCGCCCGGCGCTGGACATGAAAGACCCCGCGCAGGCTGCGTTGGTCAAGCCGATTTCCGATGCAGTGGCGGCGCTGACCAAAAGTTACGGTGGCTTGCTGTGGGGCGAACACGGCAAAGGCCTGCGCTCCGAGTACGTGCCGGAGTACTTCGGCGAGCTGTACCCGGCGCTGCAGCGCCTGAAAGGTGCCTTCGACCCGCACAACCAGCTCAACCCGGGCAAGATCTGCACTCCGCCGGGCAGCACCGAGGGCCTGACCCCGGTCGATGGCGTGACCCTGCGCGGCGACCTCGACCGCACCATCGATGAGCGTGTGTGGCAGGATTTCCCCAGTGCCGTGCACTGCAACGGTAACGGCGCCTGCTACAACTACGACCCCAACGACGCCATGTGCCCGTCGTGGAAGGCCACCCGCGAACGCCAGCATTCGCCCAAGGGCCGTGCTTCGTTGATGCGCGAGTGGCTGCGCCTGCAGGGCGAGGCGAACATCGACGTGCTGGCCGCGGCGCGCAACAAGGTGTCGTGGCTCAAGGGCCTGCCAGCGCGGCTGCGCAACAACCGCGCACGCAGCCAGGGGCAGGAAGATTTCTCCCATGAAGTGTACGACGCCATGGCCGGTTGCCTGGCGTGCAAGTCGTGCGCCGGGCAGTGCCCGATCAAGGTCAACGTGCCGGATTTCCGTTCACGCTTCCTTGAGCTGTACCACGGCCGCTACCAGCGCCCGCTGCGTGACTACCTGATCGGCTCGCTGGAGTTCAGCATTCCGTACCTGGCCCACGCGCCAGGGCTTTACAACGCGGTGATGGGGTCGAAGTGGGTAACCCGGCTGCTGGCCGACAAGATCGGCATGGTCGACAGCCCGCTGATCAGCCGTTTCAACTTCCAGGCCACCCTGACCCGCTGCCGCGTTGGTGTGGCCAGCGTACCGGCCCTGCGTGAACTGACCCCGGCCCAGCGCGAGCGCAGCATCGTGCTGGTGCAGGACGCCTTTACCCGCTATTTCGAAACGCCGCTGCTGTCGGCCTTCATCGACCTGGCCCATCGCCTCGGTCATCGGGTGTTCCTGGCGCCGTACAGCGCCAATGGCAAGCCGCTGCACGTGCAGGGTTTCCTTGGCGCATTCGCCAAGGCGGCGATCCGCAACGCCACCCAGCTCAAGGCCCTGGCCGACTGTGGCGTGCCGCTGGTGGGCCTGGACCCGGCGATGACCCTGGTGTATCGCCAGGAATACCAGAAAGTGCCGGGGTTGGAAGATTGCCCTAAGGTGCTGTTGCCGCAGGAGTGGCTGATGGATGTGCTGCCCGAGCAGGCGCCGACCGCGCCGGGCAACTTCCGCCTGATGGCCCATTGCACCGAAAAGACCAACGTACCGGCCAGCACAAGGCAGTGGGAGCAGGTGTTTGCCCGGTTGGGCCTGAAGCTGGTTACCGAGGCGACGGGTTGCTGCGGCATGTCCGGTACCTACGGGCATGAGGCGCGTAACCAGGAAACATCGCGGACCATCTTTGAGCAGAGCTGGGCCACCAAGCTGGACAAGGAGGGGGAGCCGCTAGCAACGGGCTACTCGTGCCGTAGCCAGGTCAAGCGCATGACCGAGCGCAAGATGCGCCACCCGCTGGAAGTGGTGTTGCAGTACGCCCAGCGTTAACCTTCAGGGGCTCGGGGCTGCTTTGCAGCCCATCGCCGGCAAGCCAGCTCCCACAGGATCACCGCAGGCCTGAACTTTGTGGTGATCCTGTGGGGGCTGGCTTGCCGGCGATAGGGCCAGTGCAGGCAATGCAAGGGTCAGGCTTCTTGCCCCCGATCTCTAGGCCGCCGCGCCTGCCTGTACAAATACAGGCTCAACACCAGCCCGCAAGCCGCGGCAGCCGCCGCAAACAGAAACATCGAAGCAAACCCGAACCCCGCCGCCACCGCGCCCACCAGTGGCCCGGTCACCCCCAGCGACAAATCGATGAACAGCGAATACGCCCCCACCGCCGCGCCGCGGTTGGCCGCCGACACCTGGTTCACCGCCTCCACGCCCAATGCCGGGAACACCAGCGAGAAACCAAACCCGCTCAGTGCTGCACCCGCCAATGCCAGTTCGGCACTGGGGGCCAGCCACAGCATCAGCAGCCCGAGTGTTTCCACCGACAGGCAGGCAATCGCCACCCGGAACCCGCCAATCCGGTTGATCAGGTTGCCGAACAGCAATCGCGCGCTGATGAAGCTGGCGCCGAACAGGCTCAGGGTCAACGCCGCATCGGCCCAGCCACGGCTGGCGTAGTACAGGGTGATGAAGGTGGCGATGGTGCCAAAGCCGATTGAGCCCAGGGCCAGTCCCGAGCCATGCGGGAACACCTTGCCCAGCACCCGCAGGAACGGCAGGCGTACACCGCTGACAATAGGCGCGGCCCGCTTGGGCCAGGCCAGCAGCAGGCCGAGGGCGCACAGCAGGATGATGCTGACGCCCATGCTCCACAGCCCCAGGCTCTTGACCATCAGTACGCCCAGCGGAGCGCCGATGGCCAGGGCGCCATAGCTGGCGATGCCGTTCCAGGAGATGACCTTGGCGGTGTTTTCGGCGCCTACCCGGCCGATGCCCCAGCCAATAGCGCCCGAGCCCACCAGGCTTTCGGCGCTGCCCAGCACCAGGCGGCCAACCAGCAGGCAGGTCAGGCTCAGCCAAGGCAGGTGGGTAAGGAAGGCGCACGCCAGCATGAACACCCCGCTAAGCCCGCAGCCGACCAAGCCATAAATGACTGCTTTCTTGCTGCCATGGTTGTCGATGATGCGGCTGGCGGTAGGGCGGCTGAGCAGGGTGGCGAGGTACTGCACGCTGATCACCAGGCCGGCGACTACGGCGCTGAAACCCAGGTCGTTATGCACATAGCCGGGCAACACGGCCAGTGGAATGCCGATGTTCAGGTAGCCGATGAAGGTGAAGAGGACGATGGAGACGACTTGCAGGGTGACCGCAAGGGGGCGCGGTGAGTCGGGCATGGGGACCTACGTGTGTTCAGGACGGTGTGAAAACGTGATGACGGGGGTAGCCCGCAGGTCAGCCGTTTTCACACAGTCGGGGATGCGCAGTTATTCCTGGTCAGCGCTGGATTGATCGTCACCATCCTGCTCGACGGCAGCTGCCGGTTCGGCGTGAACGGTCACGGATGGCTCTTCTGGGTTCAGGCTTGGGAAGGGAAGATTCGGGACTTCGTGCATCTCGTCGTTCCTCGCAAGTGTGAGTGAAAAGTCTGCGCCAGGCGCGGTTGAAGCTTCGCAAAGCTGGGGCAGGATACACAAGTCTGGATGACAGTTTGGATTTTTTACCGGTCGCTTGTCGGTTTTGCGGGCGAACAGCGCACATTTTTCCTGCAAATAATTGGGGCCGCTTCGCGCCCCTTCGCGGGCTTGCCCGCTCCCACAGGGACCGCGAAAACCAGGGGCGCGCGCCGTCTTTGTGGGGGCGGGCAAGCCCGCGAAGGGGCGCGCAGCGGCCCCACTTCCTAAGCGATTACTTACGGCCTTCAGCCGTTTCAGCCACTTTGTCAGTGCGTGCGCACATGATGAAGTCGTTGCGGTGCAGGCCTTTGATCGAGTGGCTCCACCAGGTCACGGTAACTTTGCCCCACTCGGTCAGCAGCCCCGGGTGGTGGCCTTCGGCTTCGGCGATTTCGCCCACGGCGTTGGTGAACGCCAGGGCGTGCTTGAAGTTCTTGAACAGGAACACGCGCTCAAGCTCCATGTGGCCGTCACGCACTTCGATGTTCCAGTCCGGGATTTCGCGAATCAGTTCGGCCAGCTCGTCGTCGGAGACTTTCGGTGCGTCGGCGCGGCAGGCTTCGCAATGGGCTTGATTCAAGGCATTCATGAGATGTTTTCCGGTTCGAGTTGTTATCGGCAAGGTTGATCAGGCAGCGACCTTGGGTGGAAACTTCGGCGCGTGCAGGCCCAGCTGCATGGCTTTGTGGACCATGCCCATGATGTCTTCGTGGGCCAGGTCGAACAGGCGCTTCATGTTCGGCAGCACGAAATACACCGGCTGCAGGATGTCGATGCGGTATGGCGTACGCATGGCTTCGATCGGGTCGAAGGCCTGGTGCTCAGGCGCGTCAGACAGACTGTAGACGGTCTCTTTCGGCGACGAGAGAATGCCGCCGCCATAGATCTTGCGGCCTTGCGGGGTTTCCATCAGGCCAAACTCGATAGTCATCCAGTACAGGCGCGCAAGGTAGACGCGTTGTTCCTTGGTCGCGGCCAGGCCGAGCTTGCCGTAGGTATGGGTGAATTCGGCGAACCATGGGTTGGTCAGCAGCGGGCAGTGGCCGAAGATCTCGTGGAAGATATCGGGCTCTTGCAGGTAGTCCAGCTCCTCCGGGGTACGAATGAAGGTGGCAACCGGGAAGCGCTTGCTGGCCAGCAGTTCGAAGAAGGTCTGGAAGGGGATCAGTGCCGGTACCCGGGCAACTTGCCAGCCGGTGGTGGCGCCCAGCACCTTGTTGACCTCGCCCAGTTGCGGGATACGGTCATGGGGCAGCTTGAGCTGGTCGATGCCGTCCAGGTATTCCTGGCACGCGCGGCCCTCGATCACTTTCAGCTGGCGGGTGATCAGGGTGTTCCATACCGCGTGCTCTTGCTGCGGGTAATCGATAAAACCATGCGCATCGGGCTCGCGTGCCACGTATTGCGTCTGTTTCATGAGGCTCTCCTGGTGAGGGCTTTTCTTGTTATGTGCAGGACATGACTCAGTAATATCCCCGCCCGGATCGGTTTGCACGATGGATCGCACGCCCTGTCGCGCGTTATCGCCCTCATTTTCGTAACGATAATTTTACAAAATGCGGCAGGTGTCGGAAAATCCGAGGCATCTGGCTGATGGTTACACTGTTTTTGTCAGCTTCTCTTTACAACTTTTCTGCGCGGTGTTGAAAAACATTGGCGCTTCGCGGGCCCCACATGCGTATCAAAGTCCATTGCCAGAACCGGATTGGCATTCTGCGCGACATCCTCAACCTGCTGGTGGAGTACGGCATCAACGTGCTGCGTGGCGAGGTGGGCGGTGACCATGGCAACGCCATCTACCTGCATTGCCCGAACCTGATCAATCTGCAGTTCCAGGCATTGCGGCCCAAGTTCGAGGCGATTGCCGGCGTGTTCGGCGTCAAGCGCGTAGGGCTGATGCCCAGCGAGCGCCGCCACATGGAGCTGAATGCGCTGCTGGGGGCGCTGGATTTCCCGGTGCTGTCGATCGACATGGGCGGCAGTATCGTCGCCGCCAACCGCACGGCGGCGCAGCTGCTGGGGGTGCGGGTAGATGAGGTGCCGGGCATGCCGCTGGCACGCTATGTGGAAGACTTTGACCTGCCGGAGTTGGTGCGGGCCAACAAGTCGCGCATCAATGGCATGCGTATCAAGGTCAAAGGTGATGTGTTTCTGGCCGATATCGCGCCGCTGCAGTCCGAGCACGATGACAGTGAGGCGTTGGCGGGTGCGGTACTCACCCTGCACCGTGCAGACCGCATCGGCGAGCGTATCTACAACGTGCGCAAGCAAGAGCTGCGCGGCTTCGACAGCATCTTCCAGAGCTCGCGGGTGATGGCCGCCGTGGTACGTGAGGCGCGGCGCATGGCACCGCTGGATGCACCCTTGCTGATTGAAGGCGAGACCGGCACTGGCAAGGAGCTGCTGGCGCGCGCCTGCCATTTGGCCAGCCCGCGCGGGCAGTCGCCGCTGATGGCGCTCAATTGCGCCGGGTTGCCCGAGTCGATGGCCGAGACTGAACTGTTCGGTTACGGTCCCGGCGCGTTCGAAGGGGCGCGGGCCGAGGGCAAGCTGGGGCTGCTGGAGCTGACCGCCGGCGGCACGCTGTTTCTTGACGGAGTAGGGGAGATGAGCCCGCGCCTGCAAGTGAAGCTGCTGCGCTTTCTGCAAGACGGCTGCTTCCGCCGGGTAGGCAGCGATGAAGAGGTGTACCTGGATGTGCGGGTGATTTGCGCGACCCAGGTGGATTTGTCGGAACTGTGTGCCCGTGGCGAGTTTCGCCAGGACCTGTATCACCGCCTGAACGTATTGTCGCTGCACATTCCGCCTTTGCGTGAATGCATGGATGGGTTGGAAGGGCTGGTACAGCACTTTCTCGATCAGGCCAGCCGGCAGATCGGCTGCGCCATGCCCCGCCTGGCGCCAGCAGCAATGGAAAAACTTGGGCAATACCATTGGCCGGGTAATGTAAGGCAGTTGGAAAACGTATTGTTTCAGGCGGTTTCTTTATGTGACGGCGGCGTGGTCAAAAGCGAGCATATTCGCTTGCCGGATTATGGCGTGCGGCAACCGTTGGGTGAGTTTTCGCTGGAAGGGGATCTTTCGCAGATTGTCGGGCGCTTTGAAAAGGCGGTACTGGAAAGTTTGATGGGGGAGTTTTCGAGTAGTCGGGCTTTGGGGAAAAGATTGGGTGTTTCGCACACGACAATTGCCAACAAGTTGAGGGATTACTCGCTTAACAAGTCTGCGGATTAGTTGTCAGGCAAAGAACTTGGGACTGCTTCGCAGTCCTTTCGCGGCGCAAGGCCGCTCCTACAGGTACGGCGCGGGTTTGAGGATTGCGCCATACCTGCAGGAGCGGCCTTGTGTCGCGATAGGGGCCCGCAGGGCCCCGATTCACAAGGTATCAGCCGTTGGAGCAGCCGTTCCCCATCACGCGGTATTCGAGAATGTGCTTCTGGCCCTGGGAGTCCTCGTAGGTCATGCGGGCTGGCACGACTTCGCACACATTGGGCACTTCGCTCATGGAGATGACGCGGGCAATGTCCAGGTGTTGCGAGTAACTGTATTGTTCAACCGGAATCTGCTCGGCATCTTTGGCTTCGCCGGCCATCGCCGCGCCGCAAAGACTGCCAAGTACCAATACCAGTAAAGCTTTCATTTTCTATTTACCTGTCTAAGGTCGTGAGGGGGCACGCGGCGCTTATGGCGCCGCGAGTACAGCGAGTTTTAACTATCGGGATGAAATGGAGATTAACGCTTGCCTTCGTGGGGGCTGTTACCAGTTGTTAATCGCCTTGCCGTTGCTGGCGAGGTGAATTTTATGGCGGTGGCCAAGGCTGAAACAGTGGGTCTTTTGATAAAGTGTTTTGACAGAATCTGTAACAATCCCCTGTTAACCGCCTCTTTTTTTTCGACGCAGGGTCTGTAATGCCCGGGCCAGAGCGCTTGGGCGGAACGGGCGTACCAAATTACTACCAACGTCGAATGGCTTTTGTCGCTCTGGTACAGTTACAAACGGTTCCATACAAAAACAACTATTACACCGAGGTAACACAGATGAGTGCGGCTCCACTGTATCCCGTTCGTCCCGAGGTTGCGGCCACTACCCTGACCGACGAGGCCACCTACAAGGCCATGTACCAGAAATCGGTGATCAACCCGGACGGCTTCTGGCGCGAGCAGGCCCAGCGTATCGACTGGATCAAACCGTTCACCAAGGTCAAGCAAACCTCCTTTGATGACCATCACGTCGATATCAAATGGTTCGCCGACGGCACTCTGAACGTTTCCTCCAACTGCCTGGACCGCCACCTTGAAGAGCGTGGCGACCAGCTGGCAATCATCTGGGAGGGCGACGACCCTTCCGAGCACCGCAACATCACTTACCGTGAGCTGCACGAGCAGGTCTGCAAGTTCGCCAACGCCCTGCGTGGCCAGGACGTGCACCGTGGTGATGTGGTCACCATCTATATGCCGATGATCCCCGAGGCCGTGGTCGCCATGCTGGCCTGTGCCCGTATCGGTGCGATCCACTCGGTGGTCTTCGGTGGCTTCTCCCCTGAGGCCTTGGCTGGCCGCATCATCGATTGCGAGTCCAAAGTGGTGATCACCGCCGACGAAGGCGTACGTGGCGGCCGTCGTACCCCGCTCAAGGCCAACGTCGACCTGGCGCTGACCAACCCTGAAACCAAAAGCGTACAGAAGATCATCGTGTGCAAGCGCACCGGTGGTGAGATTGCCTGGCACCAGCACCGCGACATCTGGTACGAAGACCTGATGAAAGTGGCCTCCAGCCACTGCGCGCCAAAAGAAATGGGTGCTGAAGAAGCGCTGTTCATCCTTTATACCTCCGGCTCTACGGGCAAGCCCAAGGGTGTGCTGCACACCACCGGTGGTTACCTGGTGTATGCCGCGCTGACCCACGAGCGCGTGTTCGACTACCGCCCGGGCGAGGTCTACTGGTGCACCGCCGACGTCGGCTGGGTCACTGGCCACAGCTATATCGTCTACGGCCCGCTGGCCAATGGCGCCACCACCTTGCTGTTCGAGGGCGTGCCAAACTATCCGGACATTACCCGCGTGTCGAAGATCGTCGACAAGCACAAGGTCAACATCCTCTACACCGCCCCAACTGCCATTCGCGCGATGATGGCCGAAGGGCAGGCCGCTGTTGAGGGGGCCGATGGTTCCAGCCTGCGCCTGCTTGGCTCGGTGGGCGAGCCGATCAACCCTGAGGCCTGGAACTGGTACTACAAGACCGTTGGCAAGGAGCGTTGCCCGATCGTCGACACCTGGTGGCAGACCGAGACCGGCGGCATCCTGATCAGCCCGCTGCCGGGCGCTACCGGCCTCAAGCCGGGCTCGGCAACCCGTCCGTTCTTTGGCGTGGTGCCTGCGCTGGTGGACAACCTGGGTAACCTGATCGAGGGCGCGGCCGAAGGCAACCTGGTGATCCTCGACTCCTGGCCGGGCCAGTCGCGTTCGCTGTACGGCGACCACGACCGCTTCGTCGACACCTACTTCAAGACGTTCCGTGGCATGTACTTCACCGGTGACGGTGCGCGCCGCGACGAAGATGGCTACTACTGGATCACTGGCCGTGTGGATGACGTGCTCAATGTGTCTGGCCACCGTATGGGTACTGCCGAAATCGAAAGCGCCATGGTGGCGCACTCGAAAGTTGCCGAGGCGGCAGTGGTTGGCGTGCCGCACGACATCAAGGGCCAGGGCATCTATGTGTATGTCACCCTGAATGCCGGTGTCGAGGCCAGCGAGCAACTGCGCCTGGAGCTGAAGAACTGGGTGCGCAAGGAAATCGGTCCGATTGCCTCGCCGGACGTGATCCAGTGGGCGCCGGGGTTGCCGAAGACGCGTTCGGGCAAGATCATGCGCCGTATCCTGCGCAAGATTGCCACCAGTGAGTATGATGCTTTGGGCGATATCTCCACCTTGGCCGACCCGGGTGTGGTGCAGCACCTGATCGATACCCACAAGGCCATGAGCCTGGCTTCGGCCTGATAGCCTCGCCGCTTACGCGGTGGGAGCGCCACGACCAGACTAAACCCCGCTCGGGCAACCGGCGGGGTTTTTGCTTTACTGTTACCCGACATTCATCGGTAACTGTTCTGTCACCGGTCCCGCACAGGTTCGGGGCGCGAAGAAACACATCTGGCCCGTTTTGGTGCATTTGCGTAGCCAATTTGTGCAACACAGCACGCTCCACTTGCCGTAGTACAAGGCTTTGCCAATAATAGGCCCAGGAATTGCTAGGTCTATAGGTTCTATTTCTTGCGCTTCTGCATATTTTGCATTGGCTGTCAACATCGCCCGCAGCGGTTTCAGGCGCTTCTGTAAGTAGTTGTCGCTTTGAAGAAATATCGACTACCGGGCTGTCGCTAAAATGCCACTCACTCGCTCGTGGTCTGCGACCTTGGTCGAACCCTGCGCGGCTCGCGTTGTACCCATTCGCATATCGGGCAGTTGTTACCTGCCTTGTATTGCCCCGTACCGATGGAGTTACCTGATGAAGAAGCTCGCACTGCTTGGCGCCCTGGCGCTGTCTGTGTTTTCCCTGGTGTCGCAGGCCGATGAAAAACCACTGAAAATCGGCATTGAAGCCGCCTACCCACCCTTCGCCTTCAAGCAGCCTGACGGCAGCATCGCCGGCTTCGACTACGACATCGGCAACGCCCTGTGCGAAGAGATGAAGGCCAAGTGCACCTGGGTCGAGCAGGAGTTCGACGGCCTGATCCCTGCGCTTAAGGTGCGTAAGATCGACGCCATTCTGTCCTCCATGTCGATCACTGAAGACCGTAAGAAGTCGGTCGACTTCACCAAGCGCTACTACCTCACCCCGGCGCGCCTGGTCATGAAGGACGGCACCGCTGTCAGCGACAGCCTGGATGAGCTCAAAGGCAAGAAGATCGGTGTGCAGCGTGGCTCGATCCATGACCGCTTCGCCAAGGAAGTGCTGGGCGCCAAAGGGGCCACCGTGGTGCCTTACGGCACCCAGAACGAAATCTATCTGGACGTGGCGGCCGGTCGCCTCGACGGCACCGTGGCTGACGCCACCCTGCTGGAAGACGGGTTCCTCAAGACCGACGCCGGCAAGGGCTTCGCCTTCGTAGGCCCGGCTTTCACCGACGCCAAGTACTTCGGTGACGGCATCGGCATTGCCGTACGCAAGGGCGACAAGGCCAACGTCGACCGCATCAACGCGGCTATCGACGCCATCCGTGCCAACGGCAAGTACAAAGAAATCGAGAAGAAGTACTTCAACTTCGATATCTACGGTCCAGACTCGAACTAAGACGTCGGGTTTCACCTGTGCAATGGTGCAAACAGCAGAAGCTCTGAGGTTTGCACCATTTTTCATTCTCTAGGTCGAGGACCTCATCATGTTGAAAGGCTACGGGGCAGTCATCCTCGACGGGGCGTGGCTGACGCTGCAGCTCGCCCTGTCGTCGATGGCCCTGGCCATCGTGCTCGGCCTGATCGGTGTGGCGCTGCGCTTGTCGCCGGTGCGCTGGCTGGCCTGGCTGGGCGATCTGTATTCCACGGTGATCCGTGGTATTCCGGACTTGGTCCTGATCCTGCTGATCTTCTACGGCGGGCAAGACATCATCAACCGGGTGGCGCCGCTGCTCGGCTACGAAGACTACATCGACCTCAACCCGCTGGTTGCGGGTATTGGCACGTTGGGCTTCATCTTTGGCGCGTACCTGTCGGAAACCTTCCGCGGTGCCTTCCTCGGCATTCCCAAAGGCCAGGCCGAAGCGGGCGTGGCGTATGGCATGAGCAACCGCCAGGTGTTCTTCCGCATCCAGGTGCCGCAAATGATTCGCCTGGCGATCCCGGGCTTCACCAACAACTGGCTGGTGCTGACCAAGGCCACCGCGCTGATCTCGGTAGTCGGCCTCCAGGACATGATGTTCAAGGCCAAGCAGGCGGCCGATGCCACCCGCGAGCCTTTCACCTTCTTCCTGGCGGTGGCGGCCCTGTACCTGGTGCTGACCAGTGTCTCGCTGCTGGCCCTGAAGTATCTCGAGCGCCGCTACTCGGTGGGCGTCAAGGTGGCTGAACTATGATCTTCGACTACAACGTCGTCTGGGAGGCATTGCCGATGTACTTCGGCGGCCTGCTGACCACCCTCAAGCTGCTGGCGATTTCGCTGTTCTTCGGCCTGCTGGCGGCCATTCCGCTGGGCCTGATGCGCGTGTCCAAACAGCCTGCGATCAACCTCGTGGCATGGCTCTACACCTACGTGATTCGCGGCACGCCAATGCTGGTGCAGCTGTTTCTGATCTACTACGGCCTGGCGCAGTTCGAGGCGGTACGCGAAAGCTTCCTGTGGCCGCTGTTGTCCAGCGCCACGTTCTGCGCCTGCCTGGCGTTCGGTATCAATACCAGTGCCTATACCGCCGAAATCATCGCCGGCAGCCTCAAGGCCACGCCGCACGGCGAGATCGAGGCGGCCAAGGCCATGGGCATGTCACGCATGAAGATGTACCGGCGCATCCTGCTGCCGTCGGCCCTGCGCCGCGCGCTGCCGCAGTACAGCAACGAAGTGATCATGATGCTGCAGACCACCAGCCTGGCGTCGATCGTCACCCTGATCGACATCACCGGTGCCGCACGCACGGTCAATGCCCAGTACTACCTGCCTTTCGAGGCCTATATCACGGCGGGCGTGTTCTACCTGTGCCTGACCTTCATCCTGGTGCGCCTGTTCAAGATGGCCGAACGCCGCTGGCTCGGCTACCTGGCGCCGCGCAAGCACTGACCGCTTTGTGAGAATCGACAGCATGTACAAACTCGAAGTCCAAGACCTGCACAAGCGCTACGGCAGCCATGAAGTGCTAAAGGGCGTGTCCCTGGCGGCCAAGGCCGGCGACGTCATCAGCATTATCGGCTCCAGCGGTTCGGGCAAGTCGACCTTCCTGCGCTGCATCAACCTGCTGGAGCAGCCGCACGCAGGCAAGATCCTGCTCAACAACGAAGAACTCAAGCTGGTCGCCGCCAAGGACGGTGCGCTGAAGGCCGCCGACCCTCGCCAGCTGCAGCGCATGCGCTCGCGCCTGTCGATGGTGTTCCAGCACTTCAACCTGTGGTCGCACATGACGGCGCTGGAGAACGTGATCGAAGCGCCGGTCCATGTACTGGGTGTGAACAAGAAAGAAGCCCTTGAAAAGGCCGAGCACTACCTGGCCAAGGTGGGGGTGGCCCACCGCAAGGACGCTTTCCCCGGGCATATGTCGGGCGGTGAGCAACAACGTGTGGCAATTGCCCGGGCCTTGGCCATGGAGCCGGAGGTCATGCTGTTCGATGAGCCGACTTCGGCGCTCGACCCGGAGCTGGTGGGGGATGTGCTCAAGGTCATGCAGGCGCTGGCTCAGGAGGGCCGGACCATGGTGGTGGTGACTCACGAAATGGGCTTTGCTCGTGAGGTGTCCAACCAGCTGGTGTTCTTGCACAAAGGCCTGGTGGAAGAGACCGGCTGCCCTCGCGAAGTACTGGCCAACCCGCGGTCGGAGCGCCTGAAGCAGTTCCTCTCGGGCAGCCTGAAGTAAAAGCTGCATTTTTGCACCAGAATAGGGCATGCTGCGCTGCGAGCGCAGCATGACCCGGCGCACAGACTCGAACGACCTCAGGTTTCGGACCGCACCCTATGACCACCCAGCGAATCGGTTTTCTCATCTGGCCCAGCACCAAGCCCTTGACCCTGGCGCTGGCCGAGGAAGTGTTGCAGGTGGCGCAGCGGGTGCATCCGGATGTGGTTTACGAACTGGCCTTTCTACAGGCGGAGCCAGCGCAAGAAGGCGGTTGGCGCCTGCCCGGCGAGCCGTGGGCCGGCCGCCTGGAGGGGTGCCACAAACTGTTCCTGGTTGCTGATGAGCCGCCTGCGGCGGTAGGGGCGTCCCTGTCGACTGCGCTCAAGCAGCTGGCGCGCAGTGGCTGCATGATCGCCGGCTTGTCTGCAGGGGTTTATCCGCTGGCGATGCTGGGCCTGCTCGACGGTTACCGGGCTGCGGTGCACTGGCGCTGGCAGGACGATTTTGCCGAACGCTTCCCCAAGGTCATCGCCACCAGCCACCTGTTCGACTGGGACCGTGATCGCCTGACGGCCTGTGGCGGCATCGCCGTGGCCGACCTGCTGCTGGCAGTGCTGGCCCGTGACCACGGGGCGGAACTGGCGGGTGCGGTGTCGGAAGAACTGGTGGTGGAGCGCATCCGTGAGGGTGGCGAGCGTCAGCGCATTCCGCTGCAAAACCGCCTGGGTTCGAGTCATCCCAAACTGACCCAGGCGGTGCTGTTGATGGAAGCCAACATCGAAGAACCGCTGACCACCGACGAGATTGCTCAGCATGTGTGCGTGTCGCGTCGCCAGCTGGAGCGTATCTTCAAACAGTACCTGAACCGCGTGCCTAGCCAGTACTACCTGGAGCTGCGGCTCAACAAGGCGCGGCAGATGCTGATGCAGACCAGTAAGTCGATCATCCAGATCGGCTTGTCCTGTGGCTTCTCCTCGGGGCCGCATTTTTCCAGTGCCTATCGCAACTTCTTTGGCGCCACGCCACGGGAAGACCGCAACCAGCGACGCAGCAGCAGCCCGTTCGAACTGAGCTCGGCGCCTGCCGAAAAGGGCTGAAACGTTGCTGTCAGTGCTGGCCCTTTCGCGGGGCAAGCCCGCTCCCACAGATGCTCGTTGCCATCTGATTCAGTAGTGAATCTGTGGGAGCGGGCTTGTCCCGCGAAAGGGCCGGTGCAGGCAGCGTTCAATCCCAATGTGAACACCCGTTCACCCAGCATCCTCTCTCCCGTACACTGCGCGATTGCGACAGTGTTTGTCGCATTGCCGAAAGCCTTGTCAAAACTGGGTTTTGCGCTGTAACAAGTTGTCGCTTGGCCGCAAGGACAGGCGCGGATCAGTCCTTACAATCCCCCCATCGCTCGCCCACTTCCAGGCCAGCGTTCCTCTTCAGGAGACTCAGATGTCCGTTGAGCAAGCCCCGGTGCAACGTGCCGATTTCGACCAGGTCATGGTCCCCAACTATTCTCCGGCGGCCTTCATTCCTGTGCGAGGCGAGGGTTCCCGTGTGTGGGACCAGTCGGGTCGCGAGCTGATCGATTTTGCCGGTGGCATCGCGGTAAACGCCCTGGGCCACTGCCACCCGGCACTGGTCAAGGCCCTGACCGACCAGGCCAACACGCTCTGGCACGTATCCAACGTGTTCACCAACGAGCCGGCCCTGCGCCTGGCTCACAAGCTGGTGGACGCTACCTTTGCCGACCGGGCGTTCTTCTGCAACTCCGGCGCCGAGGCCAACGAGGCCGCTTTCAAGCTGGCCCGTCGCGTCGCCCATGACCGCTTCGGCCCGGAAAAGCACGAAATCATCGCCACGGTGAACAGCTTCCACGGCCGCACCTTGTTCACCGTCAGCGTTGGTGGGCAGCCGAAGTACTCCGACGGTTTCGGTCCGAAGATCACTGGCATCAGCCACGTGCCGTACAACGACCTGGAAGCGTTGAAGGCAAAGATTTCCGACAAGACCTGCGCCGTGGTGATCGAGCCGATCCAGGGCGAGAGCGGCGTGGTGCCGGCCGACAAGGCCTACCTGGAAGGCGCGCGCAAGCTGTGCGACGAGCACAACGCCCTGCTGATCTTCGACGAAGTGCAGACTGGCGTGGGCCGCACCGGTTCGCTGTATGCCTACCAGCACTACGGCGTGACGCCCGACATCCTGACCAGCGCCAAGAGCCTGGGCGGGGGCTTCCCGATCGGCGCCATGCTGACCACCACCGAACTGGCCAAGCACCTGGCGGTCGGTACACACGGCACCACCTACGGCGGTAACCCGCTGGGCTGCGCCGTCGCCTGCGCGGTGTTGGATGTGGTCAATACCCCTGAAACCCTGGCCGGCATCAAGGCCAAGCACGCACGCTTCAAAACCCGCCTGGAACAGATCGGCCAGAAGTACAACCTGTTTACCCAGGTACGTGGTGTTGGTCTGCTGATCGGCTGCGTACTTGCCGAGGCTTGGCAGGGCAAGGCCAAGGACGTGCTCAACGCTGCCGAGAAAGAAGGCGTAATGGTGCTGCAGGCCGGCCCGGACGTGGTCCGTTTTGCGCCAAGCCTGGTGGTTGAAGACGCCGACATCGATGAAGGCCTGGACCGCTTCGAGCGCGCTGTGGCTGCCTTGACCAAAGGCTGATCCGCCTGCGGTCCCGTCGCCGGCCCAGGCCACTAGCGGGCCTGGCCGGCGATAACCGATTCCACTGCAGGTGCCTGTGTACCTGCCGTTTTTCCGTGCCGCGGTGAGCGGCCCGTATTCCAAAGGAGTGACACCATGCTGGTGATGCGCCCCGCGCAAATGGCTGATCTGAACGAAGTGCAGCGCATGGCTGCAGACAGCCCCATTGGTGTCACCTCGCTGCCGGACGACGCTGCTCGCCTGGGCGACAAGATCGCCGCTTCCGAGACTTCCTTCGCCGCCGAGGTCAGCTTCAACGGCGAGGAAAGCTACTTTTTTGTGCTTGAAGACAGCGAGACCGGCAAGCTGGCCGGCTGCTCGGCCATTGTCGCTTCGGCTGGCTACTCCGAGCCGTTCTACAGTTTTCGTAACGAAACCTTCGTGCATGCCTCGCGCGAACTGAAGATCCACAACAAGATCCACGTGCTGTCGCTGTGTCATGACCTGACCGGCAACAGCCTGCTGACCAGCTTCTATGTATTGCCGGAGCTGGTGAACAGCGGCTGGGCCGAGCTCAATTCGCGCGGTCGCCTGCTGTTCATGGCCGCGCACCCGGAGCGTTTCGCCGACTCGGTAGTGACCGAAATCGTCGGTTACAGCGACGAGAATGGCGAATCGCCGTTCTGGGATGCCATCGGCCGCAATTTCTTCGACCTTAACTACTCCGACGCCGAGCGCCTGTGTGGCCTGAAGAGCCGCACTTTCCTCGCCGAACTGATGCCGCATTACCCTATCTACGTGCCGCTGCTGCCCGATGAGGCGCAGGAAGCCATGGGGCAGGTGCACCCGCGCGCGCAGATCACCTTCGACATCCTCATGCGCGAAGGCTTCGAGACCGAGCATTACATCGACATTTTCGACGGCGGCCCGACTCTGCATGCGCGCACTTCGGGCATTCGCTCGATTGCCCAGAGCCGCTCGGCGCCGGTGAAAATCGAGGACGCGCCGGGCAAGGGGGGGCGCCCGTACCTGGTGTGCAACGGCCAGTTGCAGGACTACCGCGCAGTGCTGCTGGACCTGGACTGGGTGCCCGGCAAGCCGGTGTGCCTGAGCTTGGCTGCGGCCGATGCGCTGGGTGTGGGTGAGGGTGGCAGCGTGCGCCTGGTCGCAGTCTGAGGTCTGGTAACAGACGTTTCGGGATTGATGCGTTAGAAGAGTTTTGCGCCGGCCGCCGCCGCCGCACAAGGAGATAGCATGATCGTTCGTCCTGTACGCAGCAGCGATTTGCCTGCGTTGATCGAATTGGCACGCAGCACCGGCACCACCGGGCTGACCACGCTGCCGGCCAACGAGGAACGCCTGGGGCATCGCGTTGGCTGGGCGGAAAAGAGCTTCCGTGGCGAAGCCGAGCGTGGCGACACCGACTACCTGTTCGTGCTGGAAAACGACGAAGGCCTGGTGGTGGGCATCAGTGCCATCGCGGGTGCCGTCGGCCTGCGCGAGCCGTGGTACAACTATCGGGTCGGCCTGACCGTCAGCGCCTCGCAGGAGCTGAAGATCTATCGCGAAATCCCCACCCTGTTCCTCGCCAACGACCTGACCGGCAACTCTGAACTGTGCTCGCTGTTCCTGCGCAGCGACTACCGCTCCGGGCTCAATGGCCGCCTGCTGTCGCGCGCGCGCATGCTGTTCATTGCCGAGTTCCCGGAGCTGTTCGGCAAAAAGATCATCGCCGAAATGCGTGGCATGTCCGACGAGCATGGCCGTTCGCCTTTCTGGGAAAGCCTTGGCCGGCATTTCTTCAAGATGGAGTTCAGCCAGGCGGACTACCTGACCGGCGTAGGCAACAAGTCGTTCATCGCCGAGCTGATGCCCAAGTTCCCGCTGTACACCTGCTTCCTGTCCGAGGCGGCGCGCGAGGTGATCGGCCGCGTGCACGTCGACACCGAGCCGGCGCTGGCCATGCTCAAGCAGGAAGGTTTCAACTATCAGGGCTATGTCGACATCTTCGACGCAGGCCCCGCCATCGAGTGTGATACCGCCAAGATCCGCGCCGTGCGCGAGAGCCAGACCTTGGTGCTGGCAGTCGGCACGCCGGGCGATGACGCCACCCCTTACATCATCCACAACCGCAAACGCGACGATTGCCGCATCACTGCCGCTCCGGCGCGGCTGGCTGCCGGTACCCTGGTGGTCGACCCGTTGACCGCCAAGCGTCTGCGCATGGGGGCTGGCGACAACGTGCGTGCCGTGCCGCTGTCGGCCAGCCGGGAGGCCCAATAAATGACCACGCATTACATCGCAGGCAATTGGCTGGCGGGGCAGGGCGAAGCCCTGCAGTCGCTGAACCCGGTAACCCAGGCTGTCATCTGGCAAGGGCAGGGCGCTGACGCCAGCCAAGTGGACGCCGCTGTGCAGGCAGCGCGCCGGACCTTCCCGGCGTGGGCACAACTGAGCCTGGAAGCGCGCATCGATGTGCTGGAGAAGTTCGCCGAACAGCTGAAAAAGCATGCCGAAGCGTTGGCACAGTGCATCGGTGAGGAAACCGGAAAGCCCCTGTGGGAGTCGGCGACCGAAGTCACCAGCATGATCAACAAGGTGGCGATCTCGGTACAAAGCTACCGCGAGCGCACCGGGGAAAAGAGCGGCCCGCTGGCCGACGCCACGGCCGTGCTGCGGCACAAGCCCCATGGCGTGGTGGCGGTGTTCGGCCCCTACAACTTCCCCGGTCACTTGCCCAATGGCCATATTGTGCCGGCGCTGCTGGCGGGTAACTGCGTGGTGTTCAAGCCCAGCGAGCTGACGCCCAAGGTCGCCGAGCTGACCGTCAACTGCTGGATCGCCGCCGGCCTGCCGGCGGGCGTGCTGAACCTGGTGCAAGGCGCGCGTGAAACCGGTGTGGCACTGGCCGCCAACCCGGGGATCGATGGCCTGTTCTTCACAGGTTCCAGCCGCACCGGCAACTTGCTGCACCAGCAGTTCGCCGGTCGCCCGGACAAGATTCTGGCCCTGGAAATGGGGGGCAACAACCCGCTGGTGGTAGACGAGGTCAAGGACCTCGACGCTGCGGTGTACACCATTATCCAGTCGGCGTTCATTTCTGCCGGGCAGCGTTGCACCTGCGCGCGGCGCCTGCTGGTGCCGCAAGGCGCCTGGGGTGATGCGCTGATCGCACGCCTGGTCGAGGTGTGCAAAACCATCACGGTGGGTGCATTTGACGATCAGCCAGCGCCGTTCATGGGCTCGGTCATTTCGCTGCAGGCGGCGCGGGCGCTGATTGCGGCCCAGGCCGAACTGGCCGCCAAGGGTGGCGTGAAGCTGCTGGAAATGACCCAGCCGCAGGCCGATGCCGCGCTGCTGACCCCGGGCATTGTCGATGTCACAGGCGTGGCCGAGCGCCCGGACGAGGAGTTCTTTGGCCCGCTGTTGCAGGTGATCCGTTACGCCGACTTCGATGCCGCCATCGATGAAGCCAACAACACCCAGTTCGGTCTGGCCGCCGGCTTGCTGTCCGACTCGCGTGCCCGCTACCAGTACTTCTGGCTGCGAAGCCGCGCCGGCATCGTCAACTGGAACAAGCAACTGACCGGCGCCGCCAGCAGCGCGCCGTTCGGTGGCGTGGGTGCCAGTGGCAACCACCGCGCCAGTGCCTACTACGCGGCTGACTACTGTGCTTACCCCGTGGCTTCGCTGGAGACCGCCAGCCTTGCCTTGCCGGCGACACTCACGCCGGGCATCACCCTATAACAACAGGTCACGGAGCCTAGCCGATGAAATCCTATGAAGTGAATTTTGATGGCCTGGTGGGGCCTACCCACAACTATGGCGGCCTGTCTTACGGCAACGTGGCTTCACAGAGCAACAGCCAGCAGGGTTCCAGCCCGCGCGAAGCCGCGCGTCAAGGTCTGGCAAAAATGAAAGCGCTGGCCGACATGGGCTTCAAGCAGGGCGTGCTGGCGCCGCAAGAGCGCCCGGATGTGGCCGCGCTGCGCCGCCTGGGGTTTAGCGGCAGCGATGCCGAGGTCATCCAGCGTGCTGCGAAAGACGCCATGCCGTTGCTGGTGGCCAGCTGCTCGGCCTCGAGCATGTGGGTGGCCAATGCGGCCACGGTCAGCCCCAGTGCCGACACGGCGGATGGCCGCGTGCACTTCACCGCCGCCAACCTGAACTGCAAGTACCACCGCAGCATCGAGCACCCGACCACCAGCCGTGTGCTGGGCGCCATGTTCAACAACGAGAAACACTTTGCCCACCACGCAGCATTGCCGGCCGTGGCACAGTTCGGTGACGAGGGCGCGGCCAACCACACGCGCTTCTGCCGTGCTTATGGTGACCCCGGCGTGGAGTTTTTCGTTTATGGCCGCAGTGCCTTCGACAGCCGTTACCCGGCGCCGCAGAAGTACCCGGCCCGGCAAACCCTGGAGGCTTCGCAGGCCGTGGCCCGGTTGCATGGGTTGAGCGATGGCGGTGTGGTCTACGCTCAACAGAACCCCGCCGTGATCGATCAGGGCGTGTTCCATAACGACGTGATTTCGGTGGGCAACGGCGAAGTGCTGTTCTATCACGAGGACGCGTTCCTCGAGACCGACGCGGTGCTTGGTCAGCTGCGCGCTAAACTGGCCAACAAGGGCGGCCACTTCCAGGCCATCTGCGTGCCACGTGCGGCGGTGGCGGTAGAGGATGCCGTGCGCTCTTACCTGTTCAACAGCCAGTTGCTCAGCCGCGATGACGGCTCCATGCTGCTGGTGGTGCCGGAGGAGTGCCGCAACAACGAGCGGGTCTGGGCCTACCTGGGCCAGCTGACCAGCCAAGGTGGCCCGGTCAGGGAGGTCAAGGTATTCGACCTCAAGCAAAGCATGCAGAACGGCGGTGGCCCGGCTTGCCTGCGTCTGCGCGTGGCGTTGAAGGAATCGGAACTGGCGGCGGTGAACCAAGGCGTTATCATGACCGCCCCGCTGTACGACACCCTGGTGCAGTGGGTCGGCAAGCATTACCGCGATCGCCTGGGCGAAGCGGACCTGGCCGACCCGCAGTTGCTGGTGGAATGCCGTACGGCACTGGACGAATTGACCCAGATCCTGAAGTTGGGCTCGGTATACCCGTTCCAACGCCAACCTTGAAGAGAGACTTTGCAATGACCGATGCCCTGCGCCTGATCCTTGAAGATGAAGACGGCACCCAGCTGGAAACCTCCTGCACCCGTTTTGCCGTGGTCTGGCAAGGCAAGGAAGTGTGGATTCAGCAGGACGGCCGTGGCCAGCTGCTGATCGGTGTAGATGTCGATGAAGATGACACCGAGTACGCCAACCTGCTGCTGCGCCCGATGGCCACCAACCTGGTCAGCCTGCAGCTGGAAATGGAGCCGGCCGAGGTTGGCGAAGACGACGATCACGTCCATGGCCCTGACTGCGGCCACCACCACTAAGGAAGCCCCTATGCTCGCCCTTGGCAAATTGCTTGAGCTGACACTCACCGATCACGAACCGGCCGAGAAGACCCAAGTGACACCCAAGGGCGCGCGTTTGCGCTGGCTGGGGGAGGGCGCGCTCGAAGTGCGCCCCGCCGAAAGCGATGATTGCGGGCTGGACTTGTTATTGTCTGCGGGCATTCATGGCAACGAAACGGCGCCGATCGAATTGCTCGAACGGCTGTTGCACGGTGTGGCCAACGGCAAGATCAAACCCAAGGCACGGCTGCTGTTCCTGTTTGGCAACCCGGCGGCGATCCGCAAGGGCGAACGGTTCATCGAGCAGGACATCAATCGGCTGTTCAACGGCCGCCATGAGCTTTCCAGTGGCTTCGAGGCATTACGTGCCGCCGAGCTGGAACAGTTCGCCCGGGTGTTCTTCAGCAAGCCGGAGCGCAGCCGCCTGCACTACGACCTGCATACCGCCATCCGCGGTTCGAAGATCGAGCAATTTGCCTTGTACCCCTATAAAGAAGGGCGCAAGCACTCCCGTCGTGAACTGGCGCGCCTGGCAGCGGCAGGCATGGAAGCGGTGCTGCTGCAGAGCAAATCCTCCATCACCTTCAGTGCCTTTACCTACGAACAGCTGGATGCCGAAGCTTTCACTCTGGAACTGGGCAAGGCCCGCCCGTTTGGCCAGAACGAGCAGGTCAACCTCGACCGGCTCGAAGAGCGCCTGATCCAGATCATCGAAGGCACCGAGCCAGAGGGTGAAGGCTCGCTGGATGGCCTGCAACTGTTCAGCGTTTCGCGTGAGATCATCAAGCACAGCGACAGCTTCCACCTGCACCTGCCGGCGGACATTGAAAACTTCTCAGAGCTGAGCAAGGGTTACCTGCTGGCTGAAGACCTGGCCGAAATGCGCTGGGTGGTCGAGGAGGAGGGGGCGCGCATCATTTTTCCCAATCCCAAGGTCAGGAACGGCTTGCGGGCCGGCATCCTGATCGTGCCGGATTCGGGGCAGCGGCTGGGCTGATTGCCTGTCTTCCTGCCCCGGCCCTATCGCCGGCAAGCCAGCTCCCACAGGGACTGCATGACAGCCAGGCCTGGGGTTATCCTGTGGGAACTGGCTGGCCGGCGATAGGGCCCTGACAGGATGAATTGGATCCTTCATTCCCCGTGAAACTCTTTTAATTCACCGCCTGTTCCATTTTCCCTTCCCATCGGCGGTAATTGGCTTGCCAGTGGCGAAAGACAGGATTTAGCATCCGGTCATGTCATTTTCGTTTGCATAGCCCGAAAAACCGTCCAAACGATGGTTTCTATCGTATAAACACACTGCATCGAGATTGCAGGACCGATATAATGCGGCCCTTTGCCGTCGTTTCGTCGACGCGTTTGCCCGACAGGGCCGCCGTTTCCGTGGAAGAACCTATGAAAAGCGCAGAAATCCGTGAAGCCTTCCTTCGCTTCTTCGAAGAGCAGGGACACACCCGAGTCGCCTCCAGTTCGCTGATCCCGAACAACGACCCAACCCTGCTGTTCACCAATGCCGGCATGAACCAGTTCAAAGACTGTTTCCTCGGCGCGGAGAAGCGTGCCTACACCCGGGCTGTCAGCAGCCAGAAGTGCGTGCGCGCCGGTGGTAAGCACAACGACCTGGAAAACGTCGGTTACACCGCGCGTCACCATACGTTCTTCGAAATGCTGGGCAACTTCAGCTTCGGCGACTATTTCAAGCGTGATGCCATCACCTACGCCTGGAACTTCCTGACCTCGGACAAGTGGCTTAACCTGCCCAAGGAAAAGCTCTGGGTCACCGTCTACGCCACTGACGACGAAGCCTACGACATCTGGACCAAGGAAATCGGCGTGCCGGCCGAGCGCATGGTGCGCATCGGCGACAACAAGGGCGCCCCTTACGCCTCCGACAACTTCTGGACCATGGGTGACACTGGCCCGTGCGGCCCGTGCACCGAAATCTTCTACGACCACGGCGCTGACATCTGGGGCGGCCCGCCCGGCTCGCCAGAAGAAGACGGCGACCGCTACATCGAGATCTGGAACAACGTCTTCATGCAGTTCAACCGCACCGCCGACGGCGTGCTGCACCCGCTGCCAGCGCCGTCGGTGGACACCGGCATGGGCCTGGAGCGCGTCAGCGCCGTGCTGCAGCACGTGCACTCGAACTACGAGATCGACCTGTTCCAGAACCTGCTGGCGGCTGCGGCCAAGGCTATCGGTTGCAGCAATGACGGCCAGGCGTCGCTGAAGGTGGTCGCCGACCATATTCGCTCGTGCGGCTTCCTGATCGCCGACGGTGTGCTGCCGTCCAACGAAGGCCGTGGTTATGTGCTGCGGCGCATCATTCGTCGCGCCTGCCGCCACGGCAACAAGCTGGGCGCCAAAGGCAGCTTCTTCTACCAGATCGTTGCCGCACTGGCCGCCGAAATGGGCGAGGCCTTCCCTGAGCTGAAGAGCCAGCAAGCGCACATCGAGCGTGTGCTGAAGGCTGAAGAAGAGCAGTTCGCCAAGACCCTGGAGCAAGGCCTGCGCATCCTCGAGCAGGACCTGGCCCAGCTGAAAGGCGACGTGGTACCGGGCGATGTGGTGTTCAAGCTGTATGACACCTACGGGTTCCCGATGGACCTGACGGCCGACATTGCCCGTGAGCGCGAGCTGACCATCGACGAAGCCGGCTTCGAGCGCGAGATGGACGCCCAGCGTGAGCGTGCGCGTTCCGCCAGCGCCTTCGGTATGGACTACAACAGCGTGGTCAAGGTCGACAGCGCCACCGAGTTCCTCGGTTACGACGCCACCGAAGGCCAAGGCAAGATCATCGCCCTGTACAAAGACGGCCAGGCCGTCGACCAATTAGGTGAAGGCGAGCAGGGCGTGGTCGTGCTCGACCGCACGCCGTTCTATGCCGAATCCGGTGGTCAGGTGGGTGACACCGGCTTCCTGCAGGCCGGCGCTGCGCGCTTCGATGTGCGCGACACCACCAAAACCGGCGGTGCCTTCCTGCACCACGGCGTGGTCGCCAGCGGTGCGTTGGTGATCGGTTCGCCGGTCGTGGCCAAGGTCGATGCCGAGGTGCAGCACGCCACTTCGCTCAACCACTCTGCTACCCACCTGCTGCACGAAGCGCTGCGCCAGGTGCTGGGCGAACATGTACAGCAGAAGGGCTCTCTGGTGGATAGCCAGCGCCTGCGTTTCGACTTCAGCCACTTCGAGGCGTTGAAGCCAGAGCAGATCAAGGCCCTGGAAGACATCGTCAACCGCGAAGTGCGCAAGAACACTCCGGTGCAAACCGAACTGACCGACATCGAAACCGCCAAGGCCAAAGGTGCCATGGCGCTGTTCGGCGAGAAGTACGGCGACACCGTGCGTGTGCTGAGCATGGGCGGTGATTTCTCGGTAGAGCTGTGCGGCGGTATCCACGCCAAGCGCACCGGTGACATCAGCCTGTTCAAGATCATCAGCGAAGGCGGCGTAGCCTCTGGTGTGCGCCGTATCGAAGCCGTGACCGGCGCTGCTGCGCTGGCCTACCTGAATGCTGCCGAAGAGCAGGTCAAGGAAGCCGCGCAACTGGTCAAGGGCAACCGCGACAACCTGATCGACAAGCTGTCGGCTGTGCTCGAGCGCAACCGTCAGCTGGAGAAGCAGCTGGAACAGTTGCAGGCCAAGGCTGCCAGCGCCGCCGGGGACGATCTCTCCAACGCGGCTGTTGAGGTCAAGGGTGCCAAGGTTCTCGCCGCCCGCCTGGATGGGCAGGACGGCAAGGCCTTGCTGGCCCTGGTCGATCAGTTGAAAAACAAGCTCGGCCACGCAGTGATCCTGCTGGGCAGCGAGCATGAGGGCAAGGTTGTGCTGGTGGCCGGCGTGACCAAGGACCTCTCCAGCCAACTCAAGGCTGGCGATCTGATGAAACAAGCCGCTGCGGCGGTGGGTGGCAAGGGCGGTGGTCGTCCGGACATGGCCCAGGGTGGTGGCGTCGACGTCGCTGCACTGGACCAGGCCCTGGCGCTGGCCGTGCCATTCGCAGAGCAGGGACTTTGAGATGAAGGGGTGGGTGGTCTGGTGGCCTGTACGGCTAATTCGTGCGCTCAGTCTCGGGTGCAAGGCTTAGCCACACAGGCCACTCCCGTCCACTCCTTCATGTTGGATTGTTTTTTGAGGCCCTGTATGGGCTGAGGCACCATTGAAATGGCGTTGATCGTACAGAAATTTGGCGGCACCTCTGTCGGTTCCATCGAGCGGATCGAGCAGGTTGCCGAAAAGGTCAAGAAACACCGTGAGGCAGGCGACGACCTGGTGGTTGTGCTGTCGGCCATGAGCGGTGAAACCAATCGCCTGATCGACCTGGCCAAGCAGATCACCGATCATCCGGTTCCGCGTGAACTGGACGTGATCGTGTCGACCGGTGAGCAGGTCACCATTGCCCTGCTGACCATGGCCTTGATCAAGCGTGGTGTGCCAGCCGTGTCCTACACCGGCAACCAGGTGCGCATCCTCACCGACAGCTCGCATAACAAGGCGCGCATCCTGCAGATCGACGACCAGAAGATTCGTGCCGACCTCAAGGAAGGCCGCGTGGTCGTGGTAGCAGGCTTCCAGGGCGTCGACGAGCACGGCAGCATCACCACCCTGGGCCGTGGCGGCTCCGACACCACGGGTGTGGCCCTGGCGGCAGCGCTGAAAGCTGACGAGTGCCAGATCTACACCGACGTCGATGGCGTCTACACCACTGACCCGCGCGTCGTGCCACAGGCCCGACGCCTGGAGAAGATCACCTTCGAAGAGATGCTGGAAATGGCCAGCCTCGGTTCCAAGGTGCTGCAGATCCGTTCGGTGGAGTTCGCCGGCAAGTACAACGTTCCGCTGCGCGTGCTGCACAGCTTCAAGGAGGGTCCGGGTACCCTCATTACCATTGATGAAGAGGAATCCATGGAACAGCCGATCATTTCCGGTATCGCCTTCAACCGTGATGAAGCCAAGCTGACCATTCGCGGCGTGCCGGACACCCCGGGCGTGGCCTTCAAGATCCTCGGCCCGATCAGCGCTTCGAACATCGAAGTCGACATGATCGTGCAAAACGTTGCCCACGATAACACCACCGACTTCACCTTCACCGTACACCGCAACGAGTACGAGAAGGCGCAAAGCGTGCTGGAAAACACTGCCCGCGAAATCGGTGCCCGTGAAGTGATCGGCGATACCAAGATCGCCAAGGTCTCGATCGTTGGCGTCGGCATGCGTTCGCACGCCGGTGTTGCCAGCCGCATGTTCGAAGCCCTGGCCAAGGAGAGCATCAACATCCAGATGATCTCCACCTCCGAGATCAAGGTTTCGGTCGTGATCGAAGAGAAGTACCTGGAGCTGGCCGTGCGTGCGCTGCACACCGCGTTCGAGCTCGACGCACCTGTCCGACAGGGCGAGTAAGGCGCTGCCAGGAAGGGCGCGGCTTGCCGCGCCCTTCGCGTTTCTGCTCGCCACGCATGGCCTGTCCTGCCCTGTGTGGCGAGTAACCGGGGCCTGGTCGTCGTCCACGACCAGGCCCCGATACCAAAGACTGTTACCCCTGAATGTTTTGCGTAAGGAGAAAGCTATGTTGATTCTGACTCGTCGGTGCGCCGAGAGCCTGATCATTGGAGACGGCGAGATCACCGTGACGGTGCTTGGCGTCAAAGGCAACCAGGTGCGTATTGGCGTCAGCGCCCCTAAAGAAGTGGCCGTTCACCGCGAGGAAATCTACCTGCGGATCAAGAAAGAGAAGGATGAAGAGCCAAGCCTTTAATTTTTTTGAAGTTTTTTTCAAAAAAAGGGTTGCAAAGGTGAAAGAGGTTCTTTAATATTCGCCTCGTGTTGCGGTGAGGTGGCCGAGTGGCCGAAGGCGCTCCCCTGCTAAGGGAGTATACCTCATAAGGGTATCGGGGGTTCGAATCCCCCCTTCACCGCCATTATTCGCTTAGGGCGCTGTAAACGGTAAGAACGCTAAGTAGTTGATTTTAAACGAAAAAGTTCTTGCAAAAATGTTTCAGCGACCTATAATGCGCGGCAAGACACGGACTCATAGCTCAGCTGGATAGAGTACTCGGCTACGAACCGAGCGGTCACAGGTTCGAATCCTGTTGAGTCCGCCACTTTTTGAAGTGGCTTTGTTTGCAAGGCTGCTTCAAGAAACCAGTGGTAATCTGGTCTAAAACTACCAATGC
>NZ_JBWKXT010000018.1:44661-71415 GCF_059423245.1 Pseudomonas sp. GW460-LB5 | reverse complement strand
CACGGACTCATAGCTCAGCTGGATAGAGTACTCGGCTACGAACCGAGCGGTCGCAGGTTCGAATCCTGCTGAGTCCGCCACTTTTTGAAGTGGCTCTGCTTGCAAAGCTGCTTCAGTCAACCAGTGGTAATCTGGTCTAAAACTACCACCACGGACTCATAGCTCAGCTGGATAGAGTACTCGGCTACGAACCGAGCGGTCGCAGGTTCGAATCCTGCTGAGTCCGCCATACCCCATCAAGAAGCCCGCTCAATTGAGCGGGCTTTTTGTTTTTTGCGCCACTGAATTGTTGGCGATGTCGATCTAAGCTCTTCTGTAATGAGCAGGGTGTAGCGTGTGGCTGTAAGGCAGCCCCAAATTGATCAGGCGCAGCGTACCTGAACTTCAATGTGCTTCCCCATCCACAACAATCGTCGCACTCATAGCTTCGAGCGTTGTCCCACCTTTATCACGCAAACGATTGTTCTGACCAAAATTTTAAGCGATCTGACAGCTTGAGCAGTGTATGATTGCGCCCGTCAGCCCCGCCGGGGCTTGTGGAAAACCACCATGGACTTACCCAGTAGTTACTCGCTAACAAGATTCATACAGAAAGATCTGACCGATTGATTCTCCCGGCGTGCTCCGCTGCTGGGAGTGGAGTTCGCCTATGACTGAAGTAGAAGTAAAAAAAGCGCAAGAAAGCCTGCAGGATCGCCTGGCCCAGGTGGTCGAACTGCTGCAACGCCAGCGTGTGGTCGAAGACCTGACGCACCGCCAGGAAGGCGCGCACAATGACCTGGTAGAAAACCTGGTCCACCGCCAGAACCTCGTCGAGCTGCAGCGCAAGCTTGATGACCTGCACCCCGCCGACATCGCCTATATCCTCGAAGCCTTGCCCCTGGAAGACCGCCTGACGGTCTGGCAGCTGGTGCGCTCGGATCGCGATGGCGACATCCTGCTGGAAGTTTCCGACTCGGTTCGTCAATCGTTGATCGCCGACATGGACGATCACGAGCTGCTGGCCGCCGCCAAGGAAATGGACGCCGACGAGCTGGCCGACCTGGCCCCTGAGCTGCCGCGTGACGTTGTTCACGAGCTGATGGAAACCCTCGATGCCCAGCAACGCGAGCGTGTGCGCTCGGCGCTGAGCTACGACGAGGAGCAGGTCGGTGCGCTGATGGACTTCGAGATGGTCACCATCCGCGAAGACGTCAGCCTGGAGGTGGTACTGCGCTACCTGCGCCGCCTGAAAGAGCTGCCCAACCACACCGATAAACTGTTCGTGGTCGATTATGACGGCATCCTGAAAGGGGTATTGCCGATCAAGCGCCTGCTGGTCAACGACCCAGAGAAGAAGGTAGCGGAGGTCATGGCGACCGACCCGGTGTCCTTCCAGCCTGAGGAAGATGCCTATGATGCGGCGCAGGCTTTCGAGCGTTATGACCTGGTATCGGCACCTGTAGTGGACAAGAGCGGTCGTCTGATTGGCCGTTTGACCATTGACGAGATGGTCGACCTGATCCGTGAGGAGAGCGAGAGCGAAGTCCTCAACATGGCGGGTCTGCGTGAAGAGGAAGATATCTTTGCCTCGGTCTGGCGCTCGTTCCGCAACCGTTGGGCATGGCTGGCGATCAACCTGATCACCGCCTTTGTTGCCTCGCGCGTGATCGGGCTGTTCGAAGGCTCGATCGAAAAGCTGGTGGCGTTGGCGGCGTTGATGCCGATCGTTGCGGGTATTGGTGGCAACTCGGGTAACCAGACCATCACCATGATCGTCCGCGCCATGGCGCTGGACCAGGTGTCGCCGGGCAACACCAGTCGCCTGATGCGCAAGGAGCTGGCGGTGTCGCTGATCAACGGCCTGGTTTGGGGAGGCGTGATTGGTGCGGTGGCTTTCTGGTTGTATGGCAGCTGGTCACTGGGTGTGGTGATGACCGCAGCGATGACCTTGAACCTGTTACTGGCGGCGCTGATGGGTGTGCTCATCCCGATGACGTTGGCCCGCCTGGGGCGCGACCCGGCGATGGGGGCGAGTGTGATGATCACTGCCGTGACGGACAGTGGCGGCTTCTTCATCTTCCTTGGCCTGGCTACGCTGTTCCTGCTGTAAACCCCTTTTCTTGCAGTTGCGCGGCCCTGTGGGAGCGGCCTTGTGTCGCGAAAGGGCTGCGAAGCAGCCCCAGAAATCTGTGCATTGCTGCTGATGCCCCGGGGCTGCTTTGCAGCCCTTTCGCGACACAAGGCCGCTCCCACAGGGGCTGCAGCGCGGCTAGTCAGGCGCCCCCAAAAAAGCCAGCTTACGCTGGCTTTTTTGTGGGCGCTGCACGCCTCAGGAAGCGTCGGCGGCCATTTCCACATCGTGAGCGATGAGGGCAACCAGGGCGTTCTGCTGTCGGTGGGACAGTTGGCGGAAGCGCTGCAGCAACTCGCGCTCATGCAGGGACAGCTCAGGGCTGTCCAGGCGCATGCTCAGCTCGTCACCCAACGCACCTTCCTGGATAAGGCTCTGTTCCAGGCGCGCGATAATTTCAGAGTTCATGCTGCGGTGATGGTTGCGCGCTACCTCGGCAATGCGCTCACGCATCCCGTCTGGCAGGCGGACGACAAATTTGTCAGCGGTGCGGCTTGAATAAATAGCCTGTTTCATTGGGCGCATATAAATTGACCAGATTTTGGTTCAGGGGAAGCGGTTCTCAAATTGGCCGCACGGGGTGGAAATACGACCGTGGCGACGACAAAATGTTCAACCGTCAGTAAAAATGGATGCTCATCTTGCCTTATGGTCGCCGTTTCCTTGGCGTCAATTCTGTGACAAATAGTGAGCCGGATAAAGGCTTTATGCCAGTACCAATTATCAGAAATGAGCACTGGTTTGAAAAGTTTTACATGCTCCGGCTTGCCCAACCGTCAGACTTTTGCCGTCAAAAACAGGTAAAACGCAGCAAAAGGCCAGGAAAACACCTAGAATGCGGCGGTTTCCCTTCATAGAGCATAGTGGCTATGCAACATGACGCAAGCGACCGTCGATCAGGGACAGGCCGGTTGATATTTCTGGTAGGACCGTCGGGTTCGGGGAAAGATTCCCTGATCGACGCTGCACGTGAGCGGCTGGCGGCTGCCGGGGTAGAAATTGCCCGGCGTGTCATTACCCGTTCGGCCGAAGCCAAGGGCGAAGCCGCCCATGGTGTCACGCCTGAACAGTTCGAGACCCTGCGCGTGCAGGGTGCTTTTGCCATGCACTGGCACGCCAACGGCCTGGACTACGGGATTCCCCGGCAGGTGGACGACTGGCTGGCGGAGGGCCGGGCAGTGCTGGTGAACGGCTCGCGCGCTTACCTGGCCGAAGCGCGTCAGCGTTATCCGGGCCTGTTGGCGGTGCTTGTACAGGTCAGGCCGCAGGTGTTGCGCCAGCGCCTGGTGGCCCGTGGCCGCGAAACCGCCGAGGAAGTCGAGCAGCGCCTGGCTCGCAGCGCCCGCTTGCAGGCACTGCCTGATCCGTCGGTGCACCTGCTGGACAACTCTACAACCCTGGAGGCTGCGGTATCAGCCCTGTTCGGGGTGCTTCGCGATGAAGGTGTGCTGCCGCAGGTGTAGCAGTGCCAGAAAAGGATTACGCGAAAAAGCCCGGTAGGTGCATGACAAATGCCAGCATGCTGGTTAACATGCTGGCCGTCCCGCTGTGCAGCGCTCGCTGCCGGTCGTAGCGTCTCAGTAGCTCAATTGGATAGAGCATCCCCCTCCTAAGGGGAAGGTTGCAGGTTCAATTCCTGCCTGGGACGCCATTTCTTGTCTCTCCTGTCTTGACCTCCGCCTCCTTTGCAGCGGCCGCCGTTTGCTGGCGCATCAGGAAGTACCCCGCCACAACCAGCAGTAGCGTCAGCACCGTGAACCAGAACTGGAAACGCGACGCCGGGTCGAACGCCTGGGTGCCAATCACTGCCAGCAGGGCGAACAGCGCAACGATGTTGGCGTACGGGAACAGCCAGGCGCGAAAGGCCTTGGGGTCGACCGCTTCGTGACGGGTTCTCCAGCGCATGGCCACGTGGGCGATGATGATGAAGATCCATACGACCATCACCAGGCTGCCGGTACTCTTGGCCAGGGTCATGAACAGGTCACCGGCGCTGATAAAGTGCACGGTCAGGATCATCGTGCAGATCGACAGGCTCAGCAGCAGTGCATTGATCGGCACGCCCTTGGCGCTGGTGCGCGAGAACAGCTTGGGCGCGTGCCCGCGCTGGCTAAGCGAGAACAGCATGCGCGAGTTGGAGAACATGAACGAGTTCATCACCGACATGAACGAGACGAACAGCACCAGTTTCATGGCCACCGCAGCACCGCCGAACCCGGCCAGGGTGAAGAGCGAAACATAGGGCGAGGCCAGGTTGGCCTTGTCGGTCCATGGCAGGCACAGGATCAGGATCGACACGGAGCCAACGTAGAACAACATCACTCGCAGGATCACGCTCTTGATCGCGCGAATCACGTTCTGCCGCGGGTTCTCTGATTCACCTGCGGCCACCGCGGCAATTTCGCTGCCGCCCAGGGAGAATATCACCACGATGACACCCGCCATGACGGGCGACAGGCCATTGGGCATGAACCCGTCGTGGGCGGTGAGGTTGACCAGGCCAGGCGAAGGAATGTCGTTGTGCAGGCCCAGCAGGATCGAGATGCCCAGCAGCATGAAGATGAGGATGGTGGCGACCTTCATGGCCGCCAGCCAATACTCCACTTCGGCAAACGAACGCACCGAGTAGGCGTTGTTGGCCATCAGTGTCACCAACATCAGGAAGGCGCCTGCCCAGATCGGCAGCCAGGGTAGAAAGTCATGCAGGATGGCGCCCAGCAGTACCGCTTCGAGGGTGATGGTCATCATCGACTTGAACCAGTACAGCCAGCCGACTGAAAACCCTGCCCAGTCGCCGAGCCAGGTGTTGGCATAGGTCGAGAATGACCCCGCATCCGGGTTGCGACAGGCCATTTCGCCCAGCATGAACATCACCAGAGTGACCACCAGGCCACCAATGAAATACGACAGGATGGCCGCAGGCCCTGCCGATGCGATCAGTGCGCCCGAGCCCATGAACAGCCCTGCACCGATCACCCCGCCCAGTGCGATCATGGTGATGTGCCGCTGCTTGAGGCTTTGCTTCAAACCGTTGGATTGCATTTCCTTGTCCTCTCTTATTGTTGGGGGGATCCGACAACGTCCCCCAACGCAGGCATCGTCATGCGCCTGCGTCCACGCGTGGCAAATAGCTACCAGCCTGCCACCATGGACAATAAGGCCAAGGACCTCAAACGAATTCTCTGCACAACATCCTGCCGATTTTTCCTGAGGCGTGTTGCCTCAGGCGCTGCTGCACCGCCATCCCTGTGGGAGCGGGCGTGCCCGCGAACACCGGCAAAGCCGGTGCCAGGCACCGCGTCGCCTGCTTCGCGGGCCAAGCCCGCTCCCACAGAGAACGCGGCGGGGCCTTGGTAATCAGGCGATGTTCTGCTCGGCCGACCAGTTGGCGTACCAGCTGCGGAACAGCGCGTATTGCTGCTCGGCATAGTTGCGCTGGGCGTCGGTCAGCACGTCGGTTTCGTTGAAATGCAGGCTGTACTCGCTGTCGCCGTTCAGCACCATCAGGTGCTTGTAATACAGCACCAGGTCGCATCCCTCATCGAACGACGACAGCACCGCCAGCGCCGCTTCCAGTTCGCGCGCCAGGCGACGGGCCTTGGCATCGCCTTTGGCCGCCTGCTTGCTCAGGCTCACCAGGTGCAGCACCTCACGGGGCAGGGCATTGCCGATGCCGGTGATGGCGCCGGTGGCGTTGCAGTTGACGAAGCCATGCACCACCTGGGTGTCCACGCCGACCATCAGGGTCACGTCGTCATCCTTGGAGGTGATGTGCTCGGCGGCATAACGCAGGTCGGCACCACCGCCGAACTCCTTGAAGCCGATCAGGTTGGGGAATTCGCGACGCAACTCGAAGAACAGATCGGCGCGGGTGGCGAAGCCGTAATAGGGGCTGTTGTAGATCACCGCTGGCAGCTTGGGCGCGGCGGCGAGGATGGCCGAGAAGTGGTGCTTCTGGGCGATCAGCGAGGCACCGCGGCTGAGCACGCGAGGGATGACCATCAGGCCGGCGGCGCCGACCTTGGCGGCGTGGGCGGCATGGGATACCGCTTCACGGGTGTTCACCGCGCCAGTGCCGACAATGGTCGGGATGCCGGCGGCCACCAGGCGCGCCACGCCTTCCTGGCGCTCGGCCTCGGTCAGCAGTGGCCAGTCGCCCATCGATCCGCAGTACACCACGGCGCTCATGCCGGCCTCGATCAGCTGGTGGCCCTTGCGCACCAGCGCGTCAAAGTCCGGCTTGCGCGCGGCGGTGCACGGGGTCATCAGGGCGGGCATGGTGCCGTTGAAGATATTGCTCATGGTGGTTACCTATTGTTGTGTGATTTTTATGGGTTGCTTAACGGCCGGCGTTGCGGGCCACGGATTCTTCGTCAACGGCGCGCAGCGACTTGCCGCGGGTTTCCTTGGCTGCCGCCACGGCAACAATCGAGATCGCTGCCGCGCCCACCAGGTACCAGGCAATAGGCGTGGAGCTGTTGTATTCCTTCAGCAAGGTGACGGCGATCAGCGGGGCCAGCGAGCCAGCCAGGATTGGCGCCACCTGGTAGCACAACGACAGGGCGGTGTAGCGCACGTGGGTGGGGAACAGTTCGGCCATCAAGGCCGAGTACGGCGCATAGGTCATCGACTCGATGGCCAGGCCCAGCGTGATGGCCGCCATGATCAGCCAGTCGTTGCCGGTGTCCATCATCGGGAAACCGACAAAGCCCCAGAACGCGGTGAGCACGGCGCCGATCAGGTACACCGGCTTGCGGCCGATGATGTCTGAGAGGTAGCCCATGGCCGGGATCATGAAGAAGTGCAGCAGGTGAGCGCCGAACATCAGCAGCAGAATTTGCGAAGTGTCTTTGTGCACCACCAGTTTCAGGTAGGTGATGGAGAAAGTGACCACGGTGTAGTAGAGGATGTTTTCCGCAAAGCGCGCGCCAATGCCGATCAGCACTTCGCGCCAGTATTTGGTGACCACCTCCACTACGCCCAGTTGCTGGCTTTCCAGCTTCTGCTGCTTGGCCTGGGCTTCCTTGAAGATGGGGGCATCATCGACTCGGGTGCGGATCCAGTACCGATCAGCACCACCACTGCCGAGAACCAGAAGGCCACCCGCCAGCCCCAGTCCAGGAACTGCGCCTCGCTAAGGTTGGACGATAACAACAGCAGGATGATGGTGGCGATCAGGTTGCCGGCCGGCACGCCCGCTTGCGGCCAGCTGGCCCAGAAGCCGCGGCGGTTGTCCGGGCTGTGCTCGGACACCAGTAGCACCGCGCCGCCCCATTCGCCGCCGAAGGCGAAGCCCTGGATCAGCCGCAACACCACCAGGAGGATGGGCGCGGCATAGCCGATGCGCTCGAAGGTGGGCAGGCAGCCCATCAGGAAGGTGGTTATTCCGACCACGATCAGGCTGATCTGCAGCAAATGCTTGCGGCCGACCTTGTCGCCGTAATGGCCAAACACCAGGCCACCGATGGGGCGGGCGAGAAAGCCCACTGCGTAGAGGGCAAAGGCGGCAATGATGCCGTCCATGGCGCTGCCCGTCTGGCGAAAGAACAGCTGGCCGAACACCAGCGCCGAGGCGGTGCCGTAGAGGAAGAATTCGTACCACTCGGCGACTGCGCCGGCCATGGCCGCAGCTACCACACGCTTGATGCCCGCAGGGGCCTTGTCTGCTGTGTTTGCGACATTCGCTGATGCCGCCGAATAGGGTGTGGCCATGGTTTTGCACTCCGATACGTAATTATTGGAAGAAGGAGTAGGCAGGGTGGCGCCGGGGAAATCGGAGCCGCCGATTCCTTATATGGTATTTCGTATACGATATCTAGATAAGCAAAAACGAAGCCAGAAAGGGAGATTTCCAATCGAGCCATTGGCAGGATAGAACGGGGTCATTGTGGGAGCGGGCTGGTCCCGCGAAGGGGGCCACGGGGTGTATGGCACCGGCTTTGCCGGTGTTCGCGGGGCAAGCCCGCTCCCACAGCGTCCCCGTTAAATCAATACGTCATGGTTTTTCTGTAAGGGCCGCAGGAGGCTGCTCCTGCACGCGGCGGTGATAGCCTGTCGGGTCAGTTATGGGGCAGGTGCTCGTACAGGCTCTGGCACACGCCATTGATGTGTTCTTCTATCAGCCGCGCCGCCAGTTCTACATCCCGCGCCCGGCAGGCGGCAACGATATCCCGGTGCTCGTGATCCGCGCGCAGCTTGCCCGCTGACAGGCTCATTTGCATGCGCAGGTAGCGTTCCACCTTGTCATGGATCGAGCGGATAAGGCCGACCAGGTAAGGCCGCCGCGCCGGTTCGTACAGGCAGGCGTGCAGCGCCCAGTTCAGGTCGGCCCAGCGGCCCACATCGTCCTCGCCGATGAACTCCGCGCAGATGGCTTCGGCCTGGGCAAAATGTGCTTCGGTCATGTTCGGAATCGCCAGGCGAATCGCTTGCACTTCCAGCAACACACGTACCTCGAACATCTGCGCCAGTTCAGGTTCCGAGATGCGGGTAACCAGCGCGCCACGGTTGCGCTGAAAGTCCACCAGGCCTTCGGCTTCCAGGCGCTTCAGGGCTTCGCGCACCGGGATCTTGCTGACGTTGAACGCCTGCGCCACTTCGTCCTGACGCACCGGTTCGCCTTCGGCCAGCTGCCCCGAGATAATTGCCTCGCGCAGGTGTTTGGCGATGATTTCCGACATCGAGGGCGTTGCACCCAGGTCGGTAGCTTTGAAAGACGGCAACGGCACGGGAAATTCCAGAATCAGGCGGTGCGGATATCTTATACGAAACACTTCGGCAGCCATACCGCCTGCAGCGGTGGGCGAAAATAGCGCGTTGCGACTATTTCCGGTAGCAGCACGGGGGGCATATGCTTGCCGGTTCAAGCATCCTCTTGCCGCCTGCGGCAATTACCACCACTGTCGGCAGCCCCGTGAACGGGGCGCAGTTGCTGGGCATCAGGGAGAGCGTCCATGAATCAGGAAACCGGGCCGGCACCCGCCGGCTTCAGTGAACAGCAATTGCACACCTTGTTCGAGTTGATCAGCGATGGCATCTGGGACTGGAATGCCAATACCGGCTACGTCTATCGCAACCCGGGCTGGTACGCCATGCTCGGCTACACCAGCCATTCAATGGCCAATTCAGTCCTCACCTGGGAAAGCGTGATCCATCCGGAGGACTACCCGCGGGTAATGGCGCATTTCGAGGCGTATATCAACCAGCGCAACGAGCGCTACCTCATCGAATACCGCTGTCGTTGCCAGGATGGCAGCTATCTGTGGATCGAAGACAGCGGCTACATCATTGCCCATAACCAGGACGGTTCGGTGGCGCGCATGCTCGGGGCGCACCGTAATATCGATGCCGGCAAACGCCGGGTGGCCCAGTTGGAACAGAAGAACCAGTCGCTGGAGTGCCTAGTGGCCGAGCGCACTCGCGAGCTGTCCTGGGTGAACCAGCAGTTGCAGCGGCAACTGGACGAAAACCGCGAGTTGGCCGAGCGCGATGCATTGACCCGCATTGCCAACCGCTATCGGTTGGACAAGACCCTGCAACTGGAGTGCGAGCGGGCCAAGCGCTTCCGCCAGCCGTTGTCGCTGATCGCCATGGACATGGATGACTTCAAGCCGATCAACGACCGCTACGGCCATGCTAGGGGCGATGCGGCGCTGGTGCGGGTGGCCGAAAACCTGCGCACCTGCCAGCGTGAACTGGACCTGTTGGCCCGCTGGGGCGGGGATGAGTTTGTCCTTGTACTGCCGCAGACCACGCTGAGGGATGCACTTGAGGTGGCGGTACGCTTGCGTCAGGTGATTGAGCAGCTGGAGCCTGTGGGCGATTGCCGGCTGACCCTGAGCTATGGCGTGGTCCAATGGCAGGAAGGAGAGGACCAGCCTGCGCTGCTGGCGCGCGCCGACAAGGCGCTGTACCGGGCCAAGGCGGCAGGCAAGAACGCCATAGCCGAGTAGCGCGCGGTGATTGTGGGAGCGGTGCCTGTTACTGGATCGTCCCGTGGCCTGAATGAAAAAAGACCCGCGGCGCCTCGCGGCGCAGCGGGCCAAATCGGCCTCGGCCGCTTCAGTGTCAGATATGCAGGGCGTGGCCCAGGGCGCGCAATGCCGCTTCCTGTACCGCCTCACCCAGCGTCGGGTGGGCATGGATGGTGCCGGCCACATCCTCCAGGCACGCGCCCATCTCCAGCGACTGGGCAAACGCCGTAGACAGTTCGGAAACCGCCACGCCAACCGCTTGCCAGCCCAGGATCAGGTGATTGTCCCGGCGCGCCACCACGCGCACGAAACCGCTCTTCGATTCCAGGCTGATCGCCCGGCCGTTGGCGGCAAACGGGAAGTGCGCGACGATGCAGTCCAGCCCTTGCTGGCTGGCCTGCTCCGGGGTTTTGCCGACCACTACCACTTCCGGGTCGGTGAAGCACACAGCAGCAATCGCGGCAGGCTCGAAGCGGCGTGCCTTGCCGGCGACGATTTCGGCCACCATCTCGCCCTGGGCCATGGCCCGGTGTGCCAGCATCGGTTCGCCGGCCACGTCGCCGATGGCCCACACGTTGTGCATGCTGGTCTGGCAGCGTTCGTCGATGGCAATGGCGGCGCCGTTCATTTTCAGGTCCAGGCATTCCAGGTTGAAGCCTTGGGTGCGTGGCCGGCGGCCCACGGCCACCAGCACCTGGTCGGCTTCCAGGCGCAGTTGCCCGCCCTTGCCGTCGTTGGCCAGCAGGCAACCGTTTTCGTAACCTTCGACGCTGTGGCCAAGGTGCAGGGCGATGCCCAGCTTCTTCAACGACTCGGCCACCGGGGCGGTCAATTCGCTGTCGTAGGTCGGCAGGATGCGCTCACGCGCCTCCACTACGCTGACCTGCGCGCCCAGTTTGCGGTAGGCAATGCCCAGCTCAAGGCCGATATAGCCCCCGCCCACCACCACCAGGTGTTGCGGCAGTGCCGTCGGTGCCAGCGCTTCGGTCGAGGAAATCACTGGCCCACCCAGCGGCAGCATCGGCAGTTCGACGCTGCTGGAACCGGTGGCCAGCAACAGGTGTTCGCACTGGATGCGCTGGCCATCAACCTCGACCTGCTTGCCATCAAGCACCTTCGCCCAGCCGTGAATCACTTTGACCCCGTGCTTCTTCAGCAGGGCAGCTACCCCGGTGGTCAGGCGGTCGACGATGCCGTCCTTCCAGGCCACGCTCTGGCCGATGTCCAGGCGCGGCGAAGCAACGCTGATGCCCAGGTCCGACGGCCCGGCAAAGCGTGAAGTCTGGTGGAACTGCTCGGCCACATGGATCAGCGCCTTGGACGGAATGCAGCCGATGTTCAGGCAGGTACCGCCCAGTGCCTGGCCTTCCACCAGCACGGTCGGGATGCCCAGTTGCCCGGCGCGGATGGCGGCCACGTAGCCACCAGGGCCACCGCCGAAGATCAACAGGGTAGTCTGGATAGTCTGTTGCATGCTCACTCCACGAACAGGCAGGCGGGTTGTTCGAGCAGGCCACGCACGGCCTGGATGAACAGCGCGGCGTCCATGCCGTCGACCACGCGGTGGTCGAACGAGCTGGACAGGTTCATCATCTTGCGCACGACGATCTGGCCGTCGATCACCACCGGCCGCTCAACCATGCGGTTGACGCCGACAATTGCCACTTCCGGGGTGTTGACCACCGGAGTGCTGACGATGCCGCCGAGGGCGCCCAGGCTGGTCAGGGTGATGGTTGAACCCGACAGCTCCTCGCGGTTGGCCTTGTTGGTGCGCGCAGCGTTGGCCAGGCGCGAAATCTCGCCGGCATTGGCCCACAGGCTGCCCGCTTCGGCATGGCGCAGCACTGGCACCATCAGGCCGTTGTCACCCTGGGTAGCAATGCCTACATGCACCGCGCCATGGCGAGTGATGACCTGCGCTTCATCGTCGTAGGTGGCGTTGATCTGCGGGAAGTCACGCAGCGCCACGACCAAGGCACGCACCAGGAACGGCAGCAGGGTCAGCTTGCCGCGGCTGTCGCCGTACTTGCTGTTGAGCTGCTGGCGCAGGGCTTCCAGGGCGGTGACGTCGATTTCTTCCACATAGCTGAAGTGCGCGACCCGGCGCTTGGCATCCTGCATGCGCTGGGCGATCTTGCGGCGCAGGCCGATCACCGGCACCTGCTCGCTGTCGGTGCGCTTGGCATAGCCATTGGGGGCTTGCCCGGCGGCGCTCTGCGGCTTGCTCATGAAGGCGTCAAGGTCTTCGTGCAGGATGCGCCCGGCCGGGCCGCTGCCGTGCACATAGCGCAGTTCGATACCGGTATCCAGCGCACGCTTGCGCACCGCCGGTGAGGCCAGCGGCTTGTCGCCCGGCTGGCGCGGCACGATGGGCGCAGCTTCGTGGTTGACGGGTGCCTGGTACGCAGCGGGTTTTACGTCTTTCTGCAGTTCTGGCTTGGCTGCCACAGGGGCGGCGGGCGTTTCTATCTGTTTGGCCTGAGGCACATCCACATGGTTGCCGCTGCCTTCCACTTCGATGCGGATCAGTTCGCTACCGACCGCCATCACTTCACCGGGCTGGCCGCCCAGTGCCAGCACCTTGCCGCTGACCGGCGAAGGGATTTCCACAGTGGCCTTGTCGGTCATGACGTCGGCCACCACCTGGTCTTCGGCGATCATGTCGCCGACCTTGACGAACCATTCCACCAACTCGACCTGTGCGATGCCTTCGCCAATGTCCGGCATCTTGATGACGTGCGTGCCCATTCAGACCTCCATGACCTTTTTCAATGCCGCACCTACCCGCGAAGGCCCTGGGAAATACGCCCATTCCTGCGCGTGAGGGTAGGGGGTGTCCCAGCCGGTGACGCGCTCGATGGGCGCCTCCAGGTGGTGGAAGCAGTGCTCTTGCACCAACGACACCAGCTCGGCACCGAAGCCGCAGGTACGGGTGGCCTCGTGCACCACCACGCAGCGGCCGGTCTTTTTCACCGACTCGACGATGGTGTCCAGGTCCAGCGGCCACAGGCTGCGCAGGTCGATCACTTCAGCATCGACGCCGCTTTCCTCGGCGGCCACCTGGGCCACGTACACCGTGGTGCCGTAGGTGAGCACGGTCACGTCATTGCCGGGGCGGGTAATGGCGGCCTTGTCCAGCGGTACGGTGTAGTAGCCGTCTGGCACAGCACTGTGTGGGTGCTTCGACCACGGCGTTACCGGGCGGTCGTGGTGGCCGTCGAACGGGCCGTTGTACAGGCGCTTGGGCTCCAGGAAGATCACCGGGTCGTCGCATTCGATCGAGGCAATCAGCAGGCCTTTGGCGTCATACGGGTTGGATGGCATGACAGTGCGCAGGCCGCACACTTGGGTGAACATCGCTTCCGGGCTCTGACTGTGGGTCTGGCCGCCATAGATGCCACCGCCGCACGGCATGCGCAGGGTCAGCGGGGCGATGAACTCGCCGGCTGAGCGGTAACGCAGGCGCGCCATTTCCGAGACGATCTGGTCGGAGGCCGGGTAGAAGTAGTCGGCGAACTGGATTTCCACGACCGGGCGCAGGCCGTAGGCGCCCATGCCCACGGCGGTACCGACGATACCGCTTTCGGAGATTGGCGCGTCGAACACGCGGGACTTGCCGTACTTGTTCTGCAGGCCTTCGGTGCAGCGGAACACGCCACCGAAGTAGCCGACGTCCTGGCCGTAGACAACCACATTGTCGTCGCGCTCAAGCATGACATCCATGGCCGAGCGCAGGGCCTGGATCATGGTCATGGTAGTGGTGGCCATGGCGGTTTCCGGGTTGATGCTGTTGTTGTGATCGTTCATCTCAAACCCCCAGTTCCTGGCGTTGACGGCGCAGGTGGTCGGGCATCTCCTTGTACACGTCCTCGAACATCGAGGCGGCGCTTGGGATGTGACCGTTGGCCAGGGTGCCGTACTGCTCGGCTTCTTTTTGTGCGGCAATGACCGCAGCCTCGAATTCGGCCGTGGTGGCCTGGTGCTCTTCCTCGGACCAGTGGCCGATCTTGATCAGGTGCTGCTTCAGGCGGGCGATCGGGTCGCCCAACGGGAAGTGGCTCCAGTCATCGGCAGGGCGGTACTTGGAGGGGTCGTCCGAGGTCGAGTGCGGGCCGGCACGGTAGGTGACCCACTCGATCAGACTTGGGCCTAGGCCGCGGCGGGCGCGTTCGGCTGCCCAGCGCGAGGCGGCGTAGACAGCGACAAAGTCGTTGCCGTCCACCCGCAGCGAGGCAATGCCGCAGCCCACGCCACGGCCGGCGAAGGTGGTCGATTCGCCACCGGCGATGGCCTGGAAGGTAGAAATGGCCCACTGGTTGTTGACCACGTTGAGGATTACCGGGGCGCGGTACACGTGGGCAAAGGTGAGGGCGGTGTGAAAGTCTGACTCGGCTGTGGCACCGTCGCCGATCCACGCCGAGGCGATCTTGGTATCGCCCTTGATCGCCGAGGCCATGGCCCAGCCGACCGCCTGCACGAACTGGGTCGCCAGGTTACCGCTGATGGTGAAGAAGCCAGCCTCGCGTACCGAGTACATGATTGGTAGCTGGCGGCCCTTGAGCGGGTCGCGTTCGTTGGACAACAGCTGGCAGATCATTTCGACCAGCGACACGTCTCGCGCCATCAGGATGCTTTGCTGGCGGTAGGTAGGGAAGCACATGTCGGTACGGTTCAGCGCCAGCGCCTGGCCGCTGCCGATGGCTTCTTCGCCCAGGCTCTGCATGTAGAAGGACATCTTCTTCTGGCGCTGGGCAACCACCATGCGGCTGTCGAAAATCCGCGTCTTGAGCATGGCACGCATGCCTTGGCGCAGGACTTGCGGGTCGATGTCTTCAGCCCAAGGGCCTTGGGCGTCGCCCTGCTCATCGAGCACGCGGACCAGGCTGTGAGCCAGGTCGGCAGTGTCGGCAGCCTCGACATCGACGGGGGGTTTACGGGCTTGACCTGCGTCGTTGAGGCGCAGGTAGGAAAAATCGGTCTGGCAGCCTGGCCGGCCGGTGGGCTCGGGCACATGCAAACGCAGGGGGGCGTACTCGTTCATGCTTTTTACGCTCGCTCGGGTATTTGTTTTTGTGAGCTCTGAAGCGGCCGCCGCTGAACACCGGCTTGTGACTGGTAGGTCAGCGTCATCTACATCTTAGTGGTCCGGCAGGAGAATTTTTCTCTCAAGTTGATTGCCTTTGCCGAGCGGTGCAGATAAACATTCCGCATAAACACAAAAAACCGGTGATTTTGTCTCATGCGCAAACTCGATCGTACCGATATCGGCATTCTCAACAGCCTGCAGGAAAACGCCCGCATTACCAACGCCGAGCTGGCCCGCTCGGTCAACCTGTCGCCCACGCCCTGTTTCAACCGCGTGCGGGCCATGGAAGAACTTGGGGTAATCCGCCAACAGGTGACGTTGCTGTCACCCGAAGCGCTGGGGCTGGATGTAAACGTGTTCATCCATGTCAGCCTGGAAAAGCAGGTGGAGCAGTCGTTGCACCGCTTCGAGGAGGAAATTGCCGAACGGCCCGAGGTGATGGAGTGCTACTTGATGACCGGGGACCCGGATTACCTGTTGCGGGTACTGCTGCCGAGCATTCAGGCGCTGGAGCGGTTTCTTGACTACCTGACGCGGTTGCCGGGGGTGGCGAATATCCGCTCGAGTTTTGCCTTGAAGCAGGTGCGGTACAAGACTGCTTTGCCGCTGCCGGCCAACGGCATTACCTTGCGGGAATAGAGGTTGCCAGTGCTGGCCTCTTCGCGGGCGCGCCCGCTCCCACAGGGATCTCGCTAACTTCAAGGGCGGCGCCGTACCTGTGGGAGCGGGCATGCCCGCGAAGGGGAGCACGCGGTGTTGAAAGCGGGTGCTTGATATTTTAAACACCCCCAGCCTATGTTGTTGTCAGCGTACAACAACAAGGACAAGCGTCATGAGCACTGCTCAGCTTCACGGCATCGATGAAATCGAATGCGTCACCCCCGACCTCAACGGCGTCCCGCGCGGCAAGGTGATGACTGCCGAAGGCTTTTTGGAAGGCCGCCGCCTGCAGATGGCCCGGGGAGTGTTGCTGCAATGCATCATGGGCGGTTACCCACCGGCGAAATTCTACGGCAGCGACGACGGTGACCTGGCGCTGGTGGCCGAACCCAGCCAGGTGCATCGCCTGCCCTGGAGCAGCGACGGCCGCGCCCTGGCCATCTGCGATGCCAATGAACTGGATGGCCGGCCCTCGGCACTGTCCACCCGGGGCCAGCTCAAGGCGGTGATCGCCCGCTATGCCGCGCTGGGGTTGGCGCCTGTGGTGGCGACCGAGCTCGAATTCTTCGTGTTTGCCCCCAACAGCGACCCGCAGCAGCCGTTCCAGCCTCCCGTTGGCAGCGATGGCCGCCGCGAGCTAGGCCATTCGGCGTTCAGTGTCAGCTCCAACAACGGCCTGCGACCGTTCTTCAAAGAGGTGTACCACTGCATGGCTGCGCTCGGCCTGCCGCGCGACACGTTCATGCACGAAATGGGCGTCAGCCAGTTCGAGATCAACCTGTTGCACGGCGACCCGCTGGTGCTGGCTGACCAGACCTTCCTGTTCAAGCACCTGCTCAAGGAAGTGGCGCTCAAGCATGGGCTGACCGTGGTGTGCATGGCCAAGCCGTTGGCGCGCACGCCCGGCAGCTCCATGCACATTCACCAGAGCCTGGTCGAAACCGGCAGCGGGCGTAACGTGTTTAATGACGAGCAAGGCCGGCCGACCGACACCTTCCACCATTTCATCGGTGGCCTGCAGGCGTGCATGGCCGACTTCACCGCGCTGTTCGCGCCCAACGTCAATTCCTATCAGCGCCTGTGCCACCCCTATGCCTCGCCAAACAATGCCTGCTGGTCCGAGGACAACCGTGCCGCCGGCCTGCGCATTCCGGCCAGTGCACCGGCAGCGCGGCGGGTCGAAAACCGCCTGCCCGGCGCCGACGCCAACCCCTATCTGGCCATCGCCGCCAGCCTGGCCGCCGGGTTGCACGGCATCGAGCAGCGCCTGCAGCCATCGCCGGCCATCCAGGGCGAGTTCGAAGTGCCCGAGCACCTGAGCCTGCCATGTACCCTGCATGCCGCCCTCGAACGGCTCAAGCGCAGCGCGCTGGCACGGGAACTGTTCGGCAGCGAGTTCATCGAAGGCTACATCGCCAGCAAAACCCTGGAGCTGACTGATTTCTTCGACGAGATCACCCCGTGGGAGCGCCGGGTGCTGGCGGCGCAGGCCTGATCGCGACATCACCTGCACCGGACACGCCCTGGCAGCGCTATTTCGCTGCCGGGGCCTGCGCGACACAATTTTTGCCCGTATGCTTCTAGCACCCAACCGTCACCTGATCAGGGAGCTTCTCGGTACGTATGCGAAATGTATGGAAGCCGTTTCAGTCGTTGTATTTCGCCGCGCTGATGATGTTGATCGGTTCTGGCCTGCTCAGTACCTACCTGGCCCTGCGCCTGGCGGCCGACCATGTCGACAGCCTGTGGGTGGGTGCGTTGATGGCGGCCAACTACTTTGGCCTGGCCGTCGGCGGCAAGGTCGGCCACCGGCTGATTGGCCGGGTAGGGCACATTCGCGCTTATGCCACCTGCGCCGGTATCGTCGGCGCGGCGGTACTTGGCCATGGCATGACCAGTTGGCTACCGGCCTGGGTCGGGCTGCGGATGATCGTCGGCCTGGGGATGATGTGCCAGTACATGGTCATTGAAAGCTGGCTCAACGAGCAGGCCGATGTGAAGCACCGCGGCGCGGTGTTCAGCGGCTACATGATCGCCTCGTACCTGGGGCTGGTGCTCGGCCAGCTGATTCTGGTGGTGCACCCTGAGCTTGGCCCGGAGCTGCTGATGCTGGTGGCGATGTGCTTTGCCCTGTGCCTGGTGCCGGTGGCAATGACCCGGCGTATTCACCCGGCACCCTTGCGCCCGGCACCGATGGAGCCGAAGTTCTTCATCAAGCGCGTGCCGCAGTCGCTCAGTACGGTATTGGGCTCGGGGTTGATCGTTGGCTCGTTCTACGGCCTGGCGCCTTTGTATGCCTCAAGCCAAGGGATGACGACCGAGCAGATCGGTCTGTTCATGGGTAGCTGCATTTTTGCCGGCCTGCTGGTGCAGTGGCCGCTGGGCTGGTTGTCTGACCGTTACGACCGGGCGGTGCTGATCCGCAGCGTGGCAATAGGCCTGGCGCTGGCCGCTGCGCCATTGGCGATACTGCCCAGTGTGCCGCTGGAGTTGCTGTTCGGGTTCGGCTTCCTGATTTCGTTGCTGCAGTTCTGCCTGTACCCGCTGGCGGTGGCGTTTTCCAACGACCACGTGGAAAGCGAGCGGCGGGTGTCGCTGACGGCCATGTTGCTGGTCACCTACGGCGTAGGCGCGTGTATCGGGCCATTGGCGGCGGGCGTTCTGATGAAAATGCTGGGCGCGCAGATGCTGTATGCGTTCTTTGTATTTTTCGCCTTGGTGCTGGTGTGGCGCATTCGGCCGAAGGCGGTTACCGGGCTGCACCAGGTGCAGGATGCGCCGCTGGGCCACGTGGCGATGCCGGCAGCCGGTTCGCCCTTGTCGGCGGCGCTGGACCCTCGGGTGGATGAGCAGACCGTGCAGGACGTGATGCAGGCGCCGGTGGCGGCTGAGGATACCGAGGAAGAAGATAAAGGTGCTGAGCAACAGGCTGCTGAACCGGAGGAGGTCAGCAAGTCGGTATAAGCCTGCACTGGCCTCTTCGCACAGGTACTGTATAGCCTCAGGTTTGACGCCACCACTGTGGGAGCGGGCTTGCCCCGCGAAGAGGCCGGGGCAGGAAGAACGCAAATGAAAACGCCACCTCAGCAGGTGGCGTTTTCGCATTCAGGCGACGATCAATAGTCGTCTTTGTCAAACCGTCGCGCCTCACGCTGCAGCTGATACACAAAGCTCTCGATCTTGCGCTGTGCCTGCCCGCTCAGGTTGTGGAAGCGCACGCCGGCAAAGGTGGTATTGATGCGCTCTTCATAGTGCAGGTGCCGCAGTTCGACCATGGTGTCCACCAGGCCCAGCGGGTTACCCGCCTTGAAACGTTCGTACACCTGGCCCAGCTGCAGGCGATCTTCGACATTGCCTTCAAAGCGCAGTTTGCACCCGGTGGCCGAGATGTCCAGCAGCTTGCCACGCAGGGCGCCGTTACCCTTCAGGTGGGTGCCATCGAGAATGATGTCGACCAGTTGCGACAGCTTCAGCGCGGCGCGGAAGGCGTTGCGGCGCTGGTGGTAGGTCATCTCCTGCGGCATGGCACCGCTGTAGCAGCGGTGGCCGTTGACTTCGGTGATCTTCAGCGCGTGGTCGCATTCCCAGGCGATGCGTACGCCATCGTGAAAGCCCTCAACGCGGAAGTGCTCGCCGTTTTCGATGAATTTTTCACCGTCGCGCGGGATCATCTCGTCCAGTGCCAGGGTGTTGCTTTCACGGTCCACGTGCACCACATAGCTCTGGAAGCGCTGGCTGCGGTCATGGAAGGTGATGATCAGGGGGTCGTGGCTTTCCTGCAGCTGCCGCAAGTTGGCCGCAATCTCCAAGGGGGTGTTCAGCACCTTTGGCGGTTGCGGGGCTTCGGTTTCATTGAACACGGCTTATCGTTCTCCAGGCAAAAGCGACACACGCAAGTAACGGCATTTTGCCAGTATGTTCCGTGCCTTGATAGAAAAATCACACTTGGCTGAGGGCCCGTGGCTTGGCCAGCGGCGAGGTGCTGCCTCGGCTATCGTAGAGCGACGGTGAGTCGCCGCCCATGAGGATTCTGATCTGGTTGTTGGTGACGTGTTGCTGTACCTGGATGATCCGGCCGTTGGTCTGGTTGACCTGCTGGCAGTCGTCCATCAGTTTCGACAGCATGTCGAGCCGCTGCAGCATCGCGTCGCCATGGGGCGATTGTGCGGCTACCGCCTGCACGCCAGTGCGATCGGCACTCAGGCCCAGGCTGCCGAGCAACTGGCTGCGGCGCTGGCCATGCTGCTCGAGCAAGATGATCAGCGACTGCTTGCGCGCCAGGATCTGTTCCAGCAGCGGCATGTCGCGGCCATGCAGGGCGATCGCTTCTTTATTCAGAAGGTCGAGCAGTTCCTGCATCGGGGCAATGTCATCTTCGATCAGTTGCAGCAAGGTGGTGTCGTGCATGGCTAACTCTTGGCTTTTCTAGCGTCCGTGAAGTCAGCGCGCCGAGGGGTCAGCGCTGGGCTTCGAAATCGAGCAGTTTGCTGGCGACCCGGCCGGCATCGACCTGGTAGCTGCCGTCGGCGATCGCCTGTTTCAACTGGGCCACACGGGCACTGTTGACAACCGGCTCGTCGCGCAGCTTGTCGCTGACCTTTTGCAACTGCTGTGCCTCTTGGCTGAGGTGTACCGCTTCTCCGCTGGCGCTGGTGTCTTTCACCGCTTCCTGGCTGGCTGCCGGTTTTTCGGCATTGCCCGCCGCGGTGTTGCCGCGCACGCCGCCCGTGACGGACGGAGAGTTATTCAAACGACTGAAGTCGATGACCATGATCAGGAACCTCTGGGTATTTGGACGCTTGCCTTGTTTTCGGCCAGCCCGAAAGAAACTTTAGGCACAAATGCTTGGCCGCCTGTCAGCAAGCTCGCCAACCCGTTCTCTGACACAGTTTAGGAAAAGCGGTTCCTCCCTGCCAGCGCAATCTGTGGCGGGCTACATGCTCACCTCGACCTGGCCCGGGCCCGTCACCCTGGCCTTGACCACCCGTTTGGAATTCAGGTTGCGTACCCGTATCTGTTCGCTCAGGCCGCCTTTGCTCAGGGCCTCGCCCGGCATGCGCACGCTCAGGCTGCCGCTGCGGGCGATGATCACCACCTGGTCGCCCTTGCGCACCACCTCGGCCTGCTCCAGATGTTGCGGGGTAAGTACCTGGTCGATCACCGTGGGGCGCAGCATCTTCATGCCCACTGCCTGGTCCAGTTCGGTCAGAAAACCCTGGCCAAGGGTGCCGACATCGCGCTCGCGCAGGGCCACGTCGCCTTCGCCCACTGTGTTGTCGCGCTTGAGCGGGCGGGTGACCACCACCACGTCGCGGAACAGCCGTACCGTGGCCGGGACAAACACCGTCCACGGGGCCGCACTGTCGCAGCGCACCCGTACCGTTACCCGGCCAAGTGGCAGGGAAGGGCTTTCCAGCGAGGCGTCCAGCTGCTGGCTGCACAACGGCATGCGCAGGCGTGGGTCCAGCGGGTTGACCTGGATTTCATAGCGGCCGGGGGTCTGGGTGGTAGCCAGGTAATCTTCGACGGTGAATTCAAGAAACCCTTGGGTGACACCGATAAGCTGTTCAGGCAAGGTGAGCGCGTCCGCTACCGTGCGAACGCCGGGCACCAGCAGGCACAACGTGGCCAGCGAGCCCGTCAGCAGGCGCGTCAATCGTCGGAAAAATGTCGTTTTCGTATGCATGACGCTCAAAAAAGCAAAGCCCGTGCCGACTCGTAACCTGAGTTGCAACGAAAGGCTGAAAGATAAGGAGTCTGGCATGGCGGGTGTTATGGATTCGGTCAACCAGCGCACGCAGCTGGTGGGGCAGAATCGCCTGGAATTGCTGCTGTTCCGCCTCAACGGCGAACAGCTTTACGGCATCAACGTGTTCAAGGTCAGGGAAGTGCTGCAATGCCCTGCGCTGACCCTGCTGCCCAAGGCGCACCCGGTGGTGCGTGGCGTTGCCAACATTCGCGGGGCGACCATCCCGATCCTCGACTTGTCGATGGCCACCGGGTTGCGGCCGCTGCAGGAAGAGACGCGCAACAGCTTCGTGATCATCACTGAGTACAACACCAAGACCCAGGGCTTTCTGGTGCACTCGGTGGAGCGCATCGTCAACATGAACTGGGAAGAGATCCATCCGCCACCCAAGGGCACCGGCCGTGACCACTACCTGACGGCGGTCACCCGGGTGGACAACCGCATGGTCGAGATCATCGATGTGGAGAAGGTGCTGGCCGAAGTGTCGCCGTCGTCCGAGTCGGTCTCGGCCGGGGTGATCGATGCCGAGACGCAGGACAAGGCCGTGCTGATGCGGGTGCTGACCGTGGACGATTCGTCGGTGGCACGCAAGCAGGTCAGCCGCTGCCTGCAGACCGTGGGGGTGGAGGTGGTGGCGCTCAATGATGGCCGTCAGGCCCTGAACTACCTGCGCCAGCTGGTGGAGGAGGGCAAAAAGCCGGAAGAAGAGTTCCTGATGATGATCTCGGACATTGAAATGCCGGAAATGGACGGCTATACGCTAACGGCGGAGATCCGCAGCGACCCGCGCATGCAAAAATTGCACATCTGCCTGCATACTTCGCTTTCCGGGGTGTTCAACCAGGCAATGGTCAAGAAGGTCGGTGCCGATGACTTCCTGGCCAAGTTCAAGCCGGACGACCTGGCCCAGCGGGTGGTCGACCGGATCAAGGCAGCGCATTGAAGCAGCCGGGGGCACGCCCCCGGCACCAGTGATTGAAAAGAGGCGGCAAGAGTGTCTACGGGTAATTTGGATTTCGAACAGTTCCGGGTATTCCTGGAGAAAGCCTGTGGCATCCTGCTGGGCGAGAATAAGCAGTACCTGGTTTCCAGCCGTCTCAACAAGCTGATGGAGCAACAGGGCATCAAGAGCCTGGGCGAACTGGTGCAACGCATCCAGGCCCAGCCGCGCGGTGGTTTGCGTGAGCAGGTGGTGGATGCGATGACCACCAACGAAACCCTGTGGTTTCGCGATACCTACCCGTTCGAAGTGCTGAAGAACAAGGTGATTCCCGAGTTCATCCGCAACAACCCCGGCCAGCGCCTGCGCATGTGGTCGGCGGCCTGTTCGTCGGGCCAGGAGCCGTATTCCATTTCGATGGCCATCGACGAGTTCGAGCGCAGCAACCTTGGCCAATTGAAGATGGGCGCGCAGATCGTTGCCACCGACCTGTCCGGCACCATGCTGACCAACTGCAAGACCGGTGAGTATGACAGCCTGGCCATCGCCCGCGGCTTGTCCCAGGAGCGCCTGCAGCGCTACTTCGACCCCAAGGGGCCGGGGCGCTGGGCGGTCAAGCCGGCGATTCGCAGCCGCGTCGAATTCCGCTCGTTCAACCTGCTCGACAGCTATGCCGCCCTGGGCAAGTTCGACATCGTGTTCTGCCGCAACGTGCTGATTTACTTCTCGGCGCAGGTGAAACGGGACATCCTGCTGCGCATTCACAGCACACTGAAGCCAGGTGGCTACCTGTTCCTTGGTGCTTCGGAAGCGCTGAACGGGTTGCCGGACCATTACCAGATGGTCCAGTGCAGCCCGGGGATCATCTACCAGGCCAAGTAATCAAGAAGGCTGGCAGCGAAAACTGCCGGCCTTTTTGCTGTATGTGCCGGCCTCTTCGCGGGTAAACCCGCTCCCACAGGTTCGGTGCCGCCCTCAGGCCTTGCACGGGTCCTTGTGGGAGCGGGTTTACCCGCGAAGGGGCCGGCACAGGAAAATCCCTGACGTCAATTTTTTGATTTGCCGCATTTGCCGCCCGGCAATTGCCGCTTTCGCCGCCGTGGGCGGAAGGCCTTTGCCGCTTTTCTGGCATCACCCTGACAGCACTGCGCCTCGTAGCCCCGTATTTGCGGGCTTTGCATGGGTTGGCACAGCCCTTGCTATACCTTGCTCAACGATATTCCGGTCAACCTCCGAAGGTTTCCCCGACATGAGCATCAGCTTCGACAAGGCGCTTGGTATTCACGAAAAGGCTCTGGGCTTCCGCGCCCAGCGCGCCGAAGTGCTGGCCAACAACATCGCCAACGCCGACACGCCCAACTACAAGGCGCGTGACATGGACTTCGCCTCTGTGCTGGCCGCCGAAAGCGACAAGCAGCAAAGCGGCCGTTTCGCCATGGACCGCACCAATAGCCGCCACATCGAAGCCGAAGGCCTCGCCATCGCAGCCGACGATACCCTCAAGTACCGCACGCCGCTGCAGCCGTCGATCGACCAGAACACCGTGGACGCGCAGATCGAGCAATCGAACTATACCGAAAACGCCATTGGCTTCCAGGCCAGCTTCACCTTGCTCAACAGCAAATTCAAAGGGCTGGTATCGGCCCTGCGGGGAGAATGACCATGTCCCTTTCCAGTGTCTTCAATATTGCCGGTAGCGGCATGAGCGCGCAGAACACGCGCCTTAACACCGTCGCTTCCAACATTGCCAACGCCGAAACCGTTTCTTCGAGCATCGACCAGACGTACCGCGCCCGCCACCCCGTGTTCGCCACCACCTTCCAGGATGCGCAAGCCGGCAGCAGCCAGTCGCTGTTCGAAGACCAGGGCGAAGCAGGGCAGGGCGTGCAGGTAAAAGGCATCGTCGAGGATCAGAGCACCCTGGAAGCACGCTACGAGCCCAATCATCCGGCGGCGAACAAGGACGGCTACGTCTATTACCCGAACGTCAATGTGGTCGAGGAGATGGCAGACATGATCTCCGCCAGCCGTGCGTTTCAGACCAACGCCGAGCTGATGAACACGGCCAAGAGCATGATGCAGAAAGTCCTGACCCTGGGGCAGTGATAGGAAGCCGACATGACCACCACCAATTCCACCTCTGACGTCAGCAGCGCGTACCTGACCTCGCTGCAGAAGCAGACGTCGAAGACCGACAGCAGCACCGGCGCTGCCGGCAGCGCGCTGGGCAAAGATGCTTTTCTGCAGTTGCTGGTTACCCAGATGAAGAACCAGAACCCGCTCGATCCACAGGAAAACGGCGAGTTCGTGGCGCAGCTGGCGCAGTTCAGCAGCCTCGAGAGCATGCAGTCGCTGAACGATTCTGTGACCTATATCGCGGCAGGGTTGCAGTCTTCCCAGGCGTTGCAGGCCTCGTCACTGGTCGGGCGCAATGTGATTGTCCAGACCGACAAGGCTGTGGTCGACACCAGCAAGGATATGAAAGGCACGGTCAACCTGACGTCGTCCAGCACCGCCACCTCGGTGGGCATCTACGACAAGGATGACAAGCTGGTACGCACCCTCGACCTGGGTACCCAGAAAGCCGGCAAGGTCGACTTTACCTGGAATGGCCTGAACGACGACGGCGAAGCGGCGCCAGCCGGTACCTACACCTTCAAGGCCACCGCTTCGATCGACGGCAAGGCCACGGCCATGACCACCAACCTGCCGGCCTCCGTTACCAGTGTGACCATGGGCACCAACGGTTCTGAGATGACGCTCAACCTGGCTGGGCTGGGCAGTGTTGCGCTTTCCAAAATCCAAAGCATCGGCATCTAGGGCCTGAGCAAAACGACAGGAGTTACACATGTCTTTCAATACCGGCCTTAGCGGCCTCTATGCAGCGAACAAGGCCCTGAACGTTACCGGCAACAACATTGCCAACGTTGCCACTACTGGCTTCAAGTCCTCGCGCGCCGAGTTCGCCGACCAGTATTCCAACTCCATCCGCGGCACCAGTGCCGGCAAGAACGTGGTCGGCACGGGTGTGAAGACTGCCGCTGTGTCGCAATTGTTCACGCCGGGCAACATCAATGGCACCGGCCAGGCGCTGGACATGGCCATCGATGGCAACGGCTTCTTCGTGATGAACGACAACGGCTCGAAGATCTACACACGTGCCGGTGCTTTCTACAGCGACAAGGACGGCTACGTGGTCAACTCGTCGGGCGCCAACCTGCAAGGTTATGCAGTGGATGCCAACGGCAAGATCGTCCAGGGCGTGCTGACCAACCTGCAGATCGACACCTCGAACCTGACGCCCAACCCGACCGGGCGCATCTCCGAGAACGTCAACCTCAACTCCACTGCGACTGCGCCCAGCCAGACGCCGTTCGATCCGACCAATACCAGCACCTATAACTACACGTTCAATACCGACGTGTATGACAGCCAGGGTAACGCGCACCAGCTGAACCAGTACTTCGTCAAGGACGCCACCAGCAACTCCTGGACCATGTACACCACCATCGACGGGCGCAACCCTGCCAACCCGGCCTCGACCACGCCGCTGGCCAACAATCTGCCGTTCAAGTCTGACGGCACCCTGGATTCTGCCTCGATGACGGCAGGCCCGGTGGCCGGTGGCATGACCATCGCGGCCAACAAGACCTTCACCCTCGACAACTGGATCCCGGCACAGAAGAACGCCGCCGGTGTGTGGAGCGCCAACGGCGCTACCGCCAACGTCGCCGGGGTGAACCTGGACATGCTCGGTACCACCCAGTACAACGCAGCCTCCGCCACCACTGCCAAGAGCCAGGATGGCTTTGCCACGGGTGAGCTCTCGGGCCTGACCATCGACGAAAGCGGCAATATGTTCGCCAACTTCACCAATGGCCAGGACAAGGTGATCGGCCAGGTGGCGATCGCCAACTTTGCCAACCTGCAGGGCCTGACCCCGGTGGGTGGCACCAGCTGGAAAGAATCCTATGGCTCGGGTGTGCCGGTGATCGGCGCCCCGGATACTGGTACCTTGGGCCAGATTACTGGCGGTGCGCTGGAAGACTCCAACGTCGACCTTACCGGTGAGCTGGTCAACCTGATCAAGGCGCAGAGCAACTACCAGGCCAACGCCAAGACCATTTCCACCGAAAGCACCATCATGCAGACCATCATCCAGATGACCTGATGGCCGCCTGCTAGTGTGGTTTTGTCTGTAATTGGGGCTGCCTTGCAGCCCATCGCCGGGGG
>NZ_JBWKXT010000018.1:0-44638 GCF_059423245.1 Pseudomonas sp. GW460-LB5 | reverse complement strand
CGCCCCCCCCCCGGCGATGGGCCGCAAAGCGGCCCCAGGTTCTTCAAGGTTCACGCCCATGAAACGGCTAATGCTCACCGCCCTCCTGGCCATGGCCTTGCCGCTCTCGGCCGCTCCCGCCCCGTTCTACCAATGGCAAAGCCTGGCCACCGGCCGCTACCTGTGCTCTGCCAACAACCCGGGCGAGGGCTGGGTACGCCATTCCGGCCCTTACAACAACGCCGCTTGCCGCACCTTCTGAGCACGCCCTTGCCGCAGGCGGCAAACTTCCGCCGACAAACTGACGTTTGTTGCCCCTTGCTGCGCTGGAGCCCCTGTAAACAGGCGGTTTCAGACTTGGTTCGATTATTGCTTCGGACCTGGCCAGTGACAGCGCGGCAGCGACGCGCAGAGGAGATACTGTGGACAAGTTGCTTTATGTGGCCATGACCGGCGCCAGCCAGAACGCGCTGGCGCAAAAGGCCCACGCCAACAACCTGGCGAACATTTCCACCAACGGTTTTCAGCGTGACCTGGAGCAGGCCCGTTCGATGCCGGTGTTCGGCGACAGCTTTCCGGCGCGCGCCTTTGCCATGACCGAACGCCCGGCCACCGACTTCAGCGAGGGCCCGTTGGTCGAGACGGGGCGTGACCTGGATGTCGCCGTGACCGGCAAGGGCTTCATTGCCGTGCAGGCCCCGGACGGCAGCGAAGCCTACGTGCGTACCGGTAGCCTGAACATCGACGCCCTCGGCGTGCTGCGTGCCGGCAACGGCATGCCGGTGATCGGCAACGGTGGCCCGATTGCCATCCCGCCAGAGCAGAAGGTTGAGGTGGGTGCCGACGGCACCCTCAGCATTCGCTCCATGGGTGAAGACCCCCGCGTGATGGCCGAGGTCGACCGGATCAAGCTGGTCAACCCAGACACCAAAGGCCTGCAAAAAGGGCTGGATGGCTTGATCCATACCGCTTCTGGCCAACCGGCCGATGCCGACGTCAACGTTCGGGTGGTGTCGGGCTTCCTGGAAGGCAGCAACGTCAATGCTGTCGAGGAAATGACCTCGGTGCTGGCGCTGTCTCGCCAGTTCGAACTGCACGTCAAGATGATGAACACGGCCAAGGAAGGCGACGAAGCCATGGCTCGGGTTTTGCAAATCGGCTAATCACTTTTGAACGGGTGCCGTAAAACAGGCGCACGAGGAGAAACTATATGCTTCCGGCTCTTTGGGTCGCTAAAACCGGCCTGTCCGCCCAGGACACCAACCTGACGGTCATTTCCAACAACCTGGCCAACGTCTCCACCACCGGCTTCAAGCGTGATCGCGCCGAATTCGCAGACCTGCTCTACCAGATCAAGCGTCAGCCTGGCGCGCAGTCGACCCAGGACAGCGAGCTGCCTTCGGGCCTACAGGTCGGTACCGGTGTGCGCATTGTCGGCACGCAAAAAAGCTTCGTCGCTGGCAGCCTGCAAACCACCGAGAACCCGCTGGACATGGCGGTCAACGGCCGTGGCTTCTTCCAGATCCTGCAGCCAGACGGCACCGTGTCGTACACCCGTGACGGCACCTTCCACCTGAACTCCGACGGCCAGATCGTCACCGCCAATGGCTACGCCCTCGAGCCTGCCGTTGTGGTGCCGAACGACGCGCAAACCTTCACCGTCGGCCAGGACGGCACAGTATCGATCACCACCGCCGGCAACCCGGCTGCGCAGGTGATCGGCAACATCCAGACCGCCGACTTCATCAACCCGGCTGGCCTGCAGGCCATCGGCGACAACCTGTTCCTGGAAACTGCCGCCAGTGGTGCGCCGCAAGTCGGCACACCGGGCTTGAACGGCTTCGGTACCACCCAGCAGCAGACCCTGGAAAACTCCAACGTCAGCACCGTGGAAGAGCTGGTGAACATGATCACCACCCAGCGCGCTTACGAGATGAACTCCAAGGTCATTTCCACCGCCGACCAGATGCTGTCGTTCGTGACTCAACAGCTCTAAGCCCTGTCGCTTCGTTACACCCGTGAGGTATGCACCATGAATCGTCTGTTGTCCGTGTTCGCCCTGGGGGGGGCGGTGTTGCTGGCAGGTTGCGTCGGCCCGACGCCCAAGCCCAACGACCCGTACTACGCGCCGGTACTGCCGCGCACCCCGTTACCGGCAGCGGCCAACAACGGTTCCATCTACCAGGCCGGTTTCGAGCAGAACCTGTACAGCGACCGCAAGGCGTTCCGGGTGGGTGACATCATCACCATCACCCTTAACGAGAAAACCTCGGCCAGCAAGAACGCAGGTTCGCAGATCCAGAAAAACAGCAAGGCCGATATCGGCCTGACCTCGCTGTTTGGCAGCACACCGAACACCAACAACCCGTTCGGCGGTGGTGATCTGTCGCTGGAGGCCGGGTACAACGGCGAGCGTGCCACCAAGGGCGACAGCAAGGCCACCCAGGGCAACACCCTGACCGGTTCGATTACCGTGACCGTGGCCGAAGTGCTGCCCAACGGCATTATCGCCGTGCGCGGCGAGAAGTGGCTGACCCTGAACACCGGCGAGGAGCTGGTGCGCATTGCCGGCATGATCCGCGCTGATGACATCGCCACCGACAACACCGTGCCGTCTACCCGGGTGGCCGACGCGCGCATCACTTATTCCGGTACCGGCTCGTTCGCCGATGCCAGCCAGCCCGGGTGGCTGGACCGCTTCTTCATCAGCCCGCTTTGGCCTTTCTGAGTACGGATGACCATGTTCAACGTGAGGCAGCTGATTGCCGCAACCCTGCTCCTGTCCTGTGCCTTCGGTGCCCAGGCAGAGCGCCTGAAGGACATCGCCAGCATTTCTGGCGTGCGTTCCAACCAGTTGATCGGTTACGGCCTGGTGGTGGGCCTGAACGGCACGGGTGACCAGACCACCCAGACGCCGTTCACCCTGCAAACCTTCAACAACATGCTGTCGCAGTTCGGCATCAAGGTGCCGGCCGGCTCCGGCAACGTGCAGTTGAAGAACGTCGCGGCGGTGTCGGTGCATGCCGACCTGCCGGCGTTCGCCAAGCCCGGCCAGGTGGTGGACATTACCGTGTCGTCGATCGGTAACTCCAAGAGCCTGCGTGGCGGCAGCCTGCTGATGACCCCGCTCAAGGGTATCGACGGCAACGTCTACGCCATCGCCCAGGGCAACCTGGTGGTGGGTGGCTTTGACGCCGAAGGCCGTGACGGCTCGAAGATCACCGTCAACGTTCCGTCGGCGGGTCGTATTCCGGGCGGTGCCAGCGTTGAACGGGCTGTGCCGAGCGGCTTCAATCAGGGCAACAGCCTGACCCTGAACCTGAATCGGCCGGACTTCACCACGGCCAAGCGTATCGTCGACAAGGTCAACGAGCTGCTTGGTCCGGGTGTGGCCCAGGCCGTGGACGGTGGTTCGGTGCGGGTCAGTGCGCCTATGGACCCCAGCCAGCGCGTGGATTACCTGTCGATCCTTGAGAACCTCGAAATCGACCCGGGCCAGGCGGTGGCCAAGGTCATCATCAACTCGCGTACCGGCACCATTGTCATCGGCCAGAACGTCAAGGTGTCGCCCGCGGCGGTGACCCACGGCAGCTTGACCGTGACCATTACCGAAGACCCGATCGTCAGCCAGCCGGGGGCCTTCTCCAATGGCCAGACGGCCGTGGTGCCCCGCTCGCGGGTCAACGCCGAGCAGGAAGCCAAGCCGATGTTCAAGTTCGGCCCAGGCACCACACTGGATGAGATCGTCCGGGCGGTGAACCAGGTGGGCGCGGCGCCCGGCGACCTGATGGCCATTCTCGAAGCCCTGAAACAGGCCGGCGCCTTGCAGGCCGACCTGATCGTGATCTGAGGACGGCGCGGATGAATATCAAAAGCCAGGTCTCCGGCAGTGCCGACAGCGGTGCCTATACCGACCTCAATCGCCTGAGTGCTCTGAAGCACGGTGACCGCGACAGCGAAGCCAACGTGCGCAAGGTGGCCCAGGAGTTCGAGTCGCTGTTCATCAGCGAAATGCTCAAGGCCTCGCGCAAGGCCAGCGACGTGCTGGCCGATGACAACCCGATGAACACCGAAACGGTCAAGCAGTACCGTGACATGTACGACCAGCAGCTGGCCGTGAGCATGTCCCGCGAAGGTGGCGGTATCGGCCTGCAGGACGTGCTGGTGCGCCAGCTGACCAAGGGCCGCAGTGCATCGATCAATACCAGCCCGTTCCCGCGTGCCGATGGCAGTGGTCCGGCGCTGTGGGGCAACAAGGTGGCGGAGCCGGTGCATGCCACGGACTCGGTCAGCACCCGCAACGACGTCGCTGCGCTCAACTCGCGGCGCCTGGCCTTGCCGAGCAAACTCACCGATCGCCTGCTGGCCGGTATCGTGCCATCGGCCGCCAGTGCCAATGCCGCCGCCGTGCCTGCCCGTGACGGCCAGCAGGTGGCCAAGGCTTTCGCTGTGCCGGACAACGGCCTGCGCATTGTCGGCCGCGCCGTGGCCCAGCCCCCGCTGGCGCCGAACAAGGCCTTTGCCGACAGTGACGAATTCGTTGCCACCATGCTGCCGATGGCCGAGCAGGCCGCCAAGCGCATTGGCATCGACCCGCGTTACCTGGTAGCCCAGGCCGCACTGGAAACCGGCTGGGGCAAATCAGTGATGCGCAATACCGATGGCAGCAGCAGCCACAACCTGTTCGGCATCAAGGCCACCGGCAACTGGCAGGGTGAGCAGGCACGGGCGATCACCAGCGAGTTCCGTGATGGCCAGTTCGTCAAGGAAACCGCAGCCTTCCGCAGCTATGACTCGTACCAGGACAGCTTCCACGACCTGGTAAACCTGCTGCAGGGCAATTCTCGCTATCAAGATGCGTTGGCCTCGGCCGATAACCCTGAGCAGTTTGCAAGAGAGCTGCAAAAGGCAGGTTATGCGACCGACCCGGGCTATGCGAAGAAGATCATCAGCATCGCCCAGCAAATGCAGACAACCCCGCAATACGCCATGGCTGGCAGAACCACGAATCTATAAAAGGACTAAATCATGTCGAGCCTGATTTCCATCGGCCTGAGTGGCCTGAGTGCCAGCCAGGCGGCCTTGTCGGTAACCAGTAACAACATCGCCAACGCCGCGACCAGTGGCTATTCGCGCCAGCAGACGATTCAGGCGGCGGGGCCTTCGCACAACATCGGCGCGGGGTTCCTGGGTACCGGTACCACGCTGTCGGACGTGCGTCGCATCTACAGCTCCTACCTGGACAACCAACTGCAGACCGCGACTTCGCTGCAGGCGGACTCGGTTGCCTTCCAGGACCAGATCACCAGCATCGACAAGCTGCTGGCCGATCGCGATACCGGCATCAGCTCGGTCCTCACGGCGTTCTTTTCGGCCCTGCAGACGGCAGCGGCCAAGCCCGGTGACGTTGCCTCCCGGCAGCTGTTGCTGACCCAGGCACAAACCCTGAGCAACCGTTTCAACGCGGTGAGTACCCAGCTGACCCAGCAAAACGAAACGATCAACTCCCAGCTCGACACCATGGCTGGCCAGGTCAACAAGCTCACGGCCAGCATTGCCGAGTACAACAAGCAGATCGCGGCGGCCTCGGGCACTGGCAACACGCCGAACAGCCTGCTGGATGCGCGCAGCGAAGCGGTACGCCAGCTCAACGAGCTGGTTGGCGTGACCGTGCAGGAGCGTGACGGCAACTACGACGTGTACCTGGGCAGCGGCCAGTCGCTGGTCACCGGCAACAAGGCCAACACCTTGTCGGTGCAACCGGGTACTGCCGACAAGAGCCAGGCCAGCCTGCGTATCAACTACGAGTCGTTCAGCTCCGACGTGACCTCGGTCGTGACCGGTGGCGCGATCGGCGGCCTGGTGCGCTACCGCCAGGACGTGCTGACACCGTCCATGAACGAATTGGGCCGTGTAGCCCTGGTGGTTTCGGACAGCATCAACAGCCAGCTGGGGCAGGGCCTGGATGCCAATGGCCAGTTCGGCAGCTCGCTGTTCTCCAGCATCAACAGCGCCACTGCCGTTGCCCAGCGCAGCCTGGCCTCGTCGAGCAACAGCACCGGCTCCGGCAACCTGGACGTGACCATTGCCAACAGCGGTGCGCTGACCACCTACGACTACGAGGTGAAGTTCACCAGCGCCAACCAGTACAGCGTACGCCGCTCCGACGGCACCGACATGGGTAGCTTTGACCTCAGCGCCGACCCGGCGCCGGTGATCGACGGCTTCAGCCTGTCGCTGAAAGGCGGTGGCCTGGCGGCAGGCGACAGCTTCAAGGTCATCCCCACTCGTGCCGCAGCAGGCAGCATCACCACAACCCTGACCGATGCCAACAAGCTGGCCTTTGCCGGGCCGATCAGCGCCGCCTCGGGTAGCGGCAACAGCGGCACCGGCACCATTACCCAGCCTACTTTGAGCCAGTCGCTGGATATCTATGGCGGTGCCGACACCGCACTGATCCAGCAGTCTATTCGCGACTCGATGCCGGTGCGCGTGGTGTTCGACACTGCCAGTGGTGGCTCACAAGGCTACAAGCTGTTCGATGCCAAGGGCACCCAGATCGGCACCGGCAGCGTGGTGCCGGGAACGGACAACAAACTGTCGGTGGCCGTGCCAATGCTCGATGCGGCTGGGCAGCCGATTCTCGATGGCAGCGGCAACCCGCGCACGTTCAGTGTCGAGACCACCATCGGCGGCAGCCCGGCGGCCAACGACAGCTTTACCCTGTCGTTCAATGCCGACGGCAAGGCCGACAACCGCAACGCAACGGCGCTGCTGGGCCTGCAGACCAAGTCGACGGTGAACACCGGGTCCGGCGGTGGCACCAGCTTCACGTCGGCCTATGCCTCGCTGGTGGAGCGCGTGGGTGCCAAGGCCAACCAGGCGACCATCGACACCACGGCGACCGAGGCGGTACTCAAGTCCGCCAGCGAAAGCCGCAGCGCGGTGTCTGGCGTCAACCTCGATGACGAGGCGGCCAGCCTAGTGAAATTCCAGCACTACTACACGGCTTCGTCGCAAATCATCAAGGCGGCGCAAGAAACCTTCAGCACCCTGATCAATGCCTTGTAAGGAGTAGACTCTCGTGCGTATTTCCACTGCTCAGTTCTATGAGGCCAGCGCCAGTAGCTACTCCAAGAACTTCTCCACCATGAACAAGACCAACGATCAGGTCACGTCGGGTATCCGTATCCAGACGGCCGCCGATGACCCGGTCGGCGCGGCGGGACTGCTGCTGCTGCAACAGCAGCAGTCGCTGCTGGACCAGTACAGCGGCAACATCAACACGGTGAGCAACGCCCTGCTGCAGGAGGAGAGCGTGCTCTCCACCATCAACGACACCATGCAGCGCGCCAGCGAGCTGGCGATCCGTGCTGGCGGCCCTGGGGTTACCGACTCTGACCGTGTGGCCATCAGTACCGAGCTGAAAGAGATCGAGGCCAACATCTTTGGCCTGCTCAACTCGCGCGATGCCAACGGCGACTACATGTTCGGCGGCTCCAAGAGCACCACGCCACCCTATGTGCGCAACTCCGATGGCACCTACAGCTATCACGGTGACCAGACCCAGCTGAGTCTGCAGGTCTCCGACACCCTGAATCTGGCCACCAACGACACCGGCTTCACCATCTTTGATTCCGCCAGCAACAAGAGCCGCACGCAGTCGACCCTGGTGGTACCGGCAACTGACGATGGCGTTGTCGGGGTATCGTCTGGCCTGATGACCTCAAGTACCACCTACAACAACAGCTTTACTGCCGGCCAGCCGTACAAGCTGACCTTCACCAGCGCGACCCAGTACACCATCACCGATGCAAGTGGCAGGGACATCACGTCTGAAACCGCCACCAACGGTACCTTCGACAGCAAGACCGAGGGCGCCAACAGCATTGCCCTGCGTGGCGTCGAGTTTGAAATCACCGTTACCGTGGAGGAGGGCGCCGACGCCGACGCCGCGGTGGCAGGGCGCGAGTTTTCCCTGGCGGCGCGCCCGGACTCGTTCAACACCACCCGCAACGCCAGCAACACCTCCAGCGCCCAGATCACCAGCAGCACGGTGACCGACCAAGCGGCGTATCGCAGCACCTTCCCCAGCAACGGGGCTGTGATCAAGTTCACCGGGCCCGGCGCCTACGAGCTCTACGCCCAGCCGCTGACGGCTGACAGCAAGGCCGTGGCCACGGGTACCTACACCGCGCCAGCCTTGACGGTGGCAGGTGTGACCTACCAGGTAACCGGTTCGCCGGAGGCGGGTGACCAGTTTGCGGTCACCGCCAATACGCACCAGAACCAGAATGTTCTGGAAACCCTCAGCCAGCTGCGTGCTGCGCTGGATACGCCGGTAACGGGAGTAGGCCAGGCCAATGCGCTGAAGGATGCAGCGGCCTCGGCGATCGCCAACCTGGCCAGTGCCCGTGAGCAGGTCGATATCACCCGTGGTTCGATCGGCGCCCGTGGCAACTCGCTGGAGATCCAGCGCCAGGAGAACACCAGCCTGGGCCTGGCCAACAAGACCACCCAGAACGCCATCGGCAACACCGACATGTCGCAGGCGGCCATCACCCTGACCTTGCAGCAGGCCATGCTGGAGGCGTCACAACTGGCCTTCTCGCGCATTTCGCAACTGAGCCTGTTCAACAAGCTCTGATCTGTCTTGCTGCTCCATCAGGCTGGGAATGCCCTGTGGGAGCGGCCTTGTGCCGCGAAAGGGCTGCGAAAGCAGCCTTGGCATTCTGCATTAACGCTGAGATCGCCGGGGCCGCTTTGCGGCCCTTTCGCGGCACAAGGCCGCTCCTGCAGGGATTTGTGCCCGCCTGGTCATTCCCCGAATTCCCCAGTCTCCACGCCCTCGCCACGGCTTTCGTAGCATTTCAATGTGACCAATGAGTCAAAACGATCATCTTCCCTGTATTCTATGCAGCAGCTGTTGCAGCATTTTGTTACCGGTGCGCAGGTGAGCTCTGCCTTCAACCCCTGGCGGTGACGCCCCGGTATTTGGCGCCCTCAATTCATCGAGTGGTGGTCTTTGGCTGTTTTCATTGGGAAGCCAGAATGATTGGCATCAAAAGCATCGCGAGTTACGTGCCTACCGCTGGCCTGGACAACTACGTCCAGGGTGCGAAGTTTGGCAAGGACGAAGAGTTCATGTTCGGCAAGATCGGCGCGTCGTTCCTGCCGCGCAAGGCCGAAGAGCAAGAAACCTCCGATCTGTGCGTAGAAGCCGCCCGGGCCCTGTTCGCCAGCAACCCTGACCTGGATCCGCAGTCGATCGATGCGCTGATCGTGGTCACCCAGAACGGTGACGAAGAAGGCCTGCCGCACACCGCAGCCATCGTCCAGAGCAAGCTCGGTCTCTCTACCCGCGTGGCGGCGTTCGACGTGTCGCTGGGCTGTTCCGGCTATGTGTATGGCCTGTATGCGATCAAAGGCTTCATGGAAGCTGCAGGGCTGAAAAACGGCCTGCTGATCACCGCCGACCCGTATTCGAAGATCGTCGACCCGGAAGACCGCAACACCACCATGTTGTTCGGCGATGCCGCCACAGCCACCTGGATGGGTGAAGGCGCCGTATGGAACCTGGGTCAGGCGCGCTTCGGCACTGACGGCTCCGGTGCCGAGCACCTGAAAGTGACCGACGGCAAATTCTTCATGAACGGCCGCCAGGTGTTCAACTTCGCGCTGGTCAAGGTGCCGGCGCACCTGCACGAGCTGCTGGATGCCAGCGGCCTGAAGTCGTCGGATATCGATGCGTTCTGCATTCACCAAGGCAGTGCGGCGATTGTCGACGCCGTGGCGCGGCGCTTCGAAGAGCAACACCCGGAGAAGTTCGTCAAGGACATGCTGGAAACCGGCAATACCGTGTCCTCCAGTGTGCCGCTGCTGCTGCAGAAGCACATGCTCGACGGCAGTTGGAAGCGTGTGGCGATCAGCGGCTTTGGCGTGGGTCTGTCGTGGGGCTCGGCCATCCTGTACCGCGACTGATCCCTCAGCAGTCCCCCGAAGCGCCCGGCGGCCACCGCCTGGCGCTTTTTTTTGCCTGCAAAATGCTGTGGCATGGCGCAGCTTCTGTGGGAGCGGGCATGCCCGCGAAGCAGGCGACTCGGTGTATGGCACCGGCTTTGCCGGTGTTCGCGGGCGCGCCCGCTCCCACAGGTGGAGGCTGGTAGGTGATGCTCAGTGTGCTTGGGAGTGGAATTTGACGCCAATAAAATGCCCTTAACCCCTTGATTTCTCGGGGCTGGCCCCATGCCAGCATTTTTTTTTCGAAAAACCCCTCAAGCATCCCGCGCACCCGACGATAACTATTACGAAGGTTCTCTAGGCCAGTCCGGCGGTTGCCAAGGCCGGAAGCCGCAGTACCCATCCAACGAGGATTTCGTCATGGCTTTAACTGTAAACACCAACATTGCGTCGATCACCACTCAGGGCAACCTGACCAAGGCTAGCAACGCTCAGACTACTTCGATGCAGCGTCTGTCCTCGGGTCTGCGTATCAACAGCGCTAAAGACGACGCTGCAGGCCTGCAGATCGCCAACCGTCTGACCAGCCAGATCAATGGCCTGGGCCAGGCTGTCAAGAACGCCAACGACGGTATCTCGATCGCCCAGACCGCTGAAGGTGCAATGCAGGCTTCGACCGACATCCTGCAGAAAATGCGTACCCTGGCCCTGTCCTCGGCTACTGGCTCCCTGAGCGCCGACGACCGTAAGTCGAACAACGACGAATACCAGGCTCTGACCGCTGAGCTGAACCGTATCTCGGAAACCACCACCTTCGGTGGCCAGAAGCTGCTGGACGGCTCCTACGGCACCAAGGCCATCCAGGTCGGCGCCAACGCCAACGAAACCATCAACCTGGCGCTGGACAACGTTTCGGCCAAGAGCATCGGCTCGCAGCAGATCAAGTCGGGCACTATCGCGCCGAGCGCTAGCGGCGTGGCAGCAGCAGATCTGGTTGTAACCGGCAACGGCCAATCCAAGACTGTCAGCTATGATGAAGGCGCTTCGGCCAAAGATATTGCTGCCAAACTCAATGGCGCAATCGGTGGCCTGACAGCCTCTGCCAGCACCGAAGTGAAAATGACCGTTGCAAGTGGTGCCGCAGCCACCCCTGCCAACTTCGAGCTGACCGTTGGTGGCAGCACCGTAAGCTTCATTGGTGTTACTGACACTGCGAGCCTGGCTGATCAATTGAAGTCCAACGCCGCCAAGCTGGGTATCAGCGTCAACTACGATGAATCGACCAAGAGCTTGTCGGTGAAGTCGGACACTGGTGAGAACCTGAAATTCACCTCCAAGGCTGGCGCTGATGCCATTTCTGTCGGTGCGCGGGATGGTAATGGTGATTTCCCGAACTCTCTGACCACGCTTTCCGCTACTGCTGATGACACATCGGTTGTAACTGGCCAGATTTCCCTGGACTCTGCCAAAGGTTACTCGGTAGCCGATGGTACAGTCGGTACTGGTGCTACCGACCTGTTCGGTTCAGCTTCCAAGTCTTCGGCCAAGACCACCATCGCCGACACCGATGTGACCGACGCCGTCAACGCCCAGAACGCCCTGGCCGTTATCGACAAGGCCATCGGTTCGATCGACAGCGTCCGTTCGGGCCTGGGTGCTACCCAGAACCGTCTGCAAACCACCGTCGACAACCTGCAGAACATCCAGAAGAACTCCACCGCTGCCCGCTCCACCGTGCAGGACGTGGACTTCGCTTCGGAAACTGCCGAGCTGACCAAGCAGCAGACTCTGCAGCAGGCTTCGACTGCGATCCTGTCGCAGGCTAACCAGCTGCCATCTTCGGTCCTGAAACTGCTCCAGTAATTCAGGCGCCTGAGTAAAGGGTGAAAGGGCGCGTTTACGTGCCCTTTCACCCTTTTTGACATGAGGAGTTCGAAACATGGACATGAGTGTCAAGCTGAGCCAGGTGTATCCGTCTGTGTTACCCCAGGCGCCAGTCGCTGACCGGGACCCGGTAGTGCCTGCCAAGGTGCAGGAGGCTGCTGCCCCCGATAGCCAGCCGCACTCGCGCGAAGACCTGGAGAAGGCGGTTGGCGAGATTCGTGATTTCGTCCAGTCGAGCCAGCGTCAGCTGGACTTTTCCATTGATGATTCCACGGGGCAGGTTGTGGTCAAGGTGATCGCCACCCAATCAGGTGAAGTGATTCGCCAGCTCCCGTCGGAAACGGCGCTGAAGCTTGCACAAAGCCTCAGTGAGGCCAGTAGCCTGCTGTTCGATGATCAGGCATAGGCTGGCATGATTTTTGTTGCTGCTGGCCCATTGATGGACTTATCCGCCAAGGATCCGGCAGCTACTGAACAAGGAGAGCAATGATGGCAGGTACAACAGTCAGCGGTATTGGCTCGGGCATTGATACCCAGGCGATCGTCGATTCCCTGGTGGCCGCGCAGAAGGCGCCCAAACAGGCGCAGATCAATACCCAAACGCTGAAGGCAACCACCACGTTGTCCTCTATCGGCAAGATTCAGTCGGCGCTGGATGCCTTCCGTGGCGCCTTGACCAACATGACCGACACCAACAGTTTCGGTGGCCTTAGCCTGAAGTCTTCGGATGAGAAGGTGGCGACCGTCACCATGGGTACCGGGGCTGCCAACGGTTCGTTCAAGTTGATTGTCGACAAGCTGGCGACTGCGTCGAAGGTGTCAACGAAGGTCTACGCAAATGGCGCGGGCTCTGTAGTCAACGCCACTGGCAGTCCGACCACGTTGACCATGACCCAGAATGGCAAGGCCTACGATCTGAGTGTTCCTGCTGGCGCAACGCTGCAGCAGGTGCGCGATAGCATCAACAGTCAGTTCAGTACGGCAGGCCTGAGCGCCAACGTACTGACCGACGCCACGGGTTCGCGTCTGATCATCACCTCGACCAAGATGGGTGACGGCTCCGACATCACCCTTTCGGGCAATTCGGGCATTGATACTGGCTATACCGTGGTCGACGAGCCGGCGGACGCCGAGTACACGCTTGACGGTATTGCCATGAAGTCCAAGACCAACGACATCACCGATGCCGTGAGTGGTCTGAACATCAAGTTGCTGGGTACTTCACCGAAAAACGCTACCAGTGGCGAGGTTACAGCCACTGTTCTCTCGCTGACTACCAGCTCCACTACTTTGAAGTCGGGCCTCAAGGGTTTCATCGATACCTACAACGCCCTGCTCAAAGTCATGAATGCCGAAACCAAGGTCACCAAAAACGCTGATGGCACAATGACGTCGGCGGCGCTGACCGGTGATGCCACGATGCGCACGTTGATGTCCTCCATTCGTGAAGAGCTCAATGCGGTGTCGGGCAACGGTACCTTGAAATCGCTCGCTGCCTTTGGCGTCACCTCTGCCCAGGATGGCGGTACGCTGAGCCTGGATGACAAGAAATGGGACAAGGTCGCCTCCACCAATGCGGCGGACCTGACCAGTATCTTCAATGGCAAGGATGGACTGTTGGCACGCCTGCAAAAGGTGACCGAACCGTTTGCCAAGGCCAGTACCGGTACTTTGGCCGAGCGCTCCAAGGTGCTGAGCGAAAGCCTGACCAAGCTCAAGACCGAGCAGGATACCCTGGACACCCGCATGGAAGCCCTGCAGAAGAGCCTGCAGGACAAGTACAACAACATGGATACCCTGGTCACCCAGCTGCGCCAGCAGCAGAGTTCCGTGCTGAGTACGCTAAACGCGCTGAACAAGTCGAGCAGTGACGATTAAACCGTGAACATTGCATGAAGTGCGGGCATGATGCCCGGCTTCATGTCATCGGCCGGTAAAGTTTTTCACCGTCTGCCCGATACAAGGAATATCTCTCCCTTAAGCCTGCCCGTCACGAGGTCGCAAGATGAATCCCATGAGAGCCCTTCGTCAGTACCAGAAGGTCAATTCCCATGCCCAGATTTCCGAAGCCACGCCGCACCGCCTGGTGCAGATGCTGATGGAAGGCGGCCTTGATCGCATGGCCCAGGCCAAGGGTGCCTTGGCGCGTGGCGACATCGCGGAAAAGGGCCTGATGCTCGGCAAGGCGATCGACATCATCATCGGCCTGCGCGATGGCTTGCAGCCTGAAAAGAGCGAAAACCCGGAATACGTCGAAAAACTAGACGCCCTTTATGTCTACATGACCAACCGCCTGATGCAGGCCAATGTCGATAACGATGCCGGCATTATCGACGAAGTTGCCCAGTTGCTGATCACCGTTAAAAGCGGTTGGGACGGCATTGCCGACGCCCAGCCTGCCAGCTGACGGCAAGGAGATTACCGTGACCGCACTGCAACGCCTCGATGACACCTGCGATGCCTTGGTTGGTGCCTTGGGTGAGCGTGACTGGGATGCCATTGCCAAGCTGGATGTGGCCTGCCGCGCGTGCATCGACGAGGTGCTGGAAACCCATGCGATGGACCAGGCGTTGCTGCGCGAGAAGCTGGAAGGGGTGCTGCTGGTCTACCGCAACCTGATCGAAGTGACAACCGGTGAGCGCCAGGCAATTGCCGAAGAGATGATGCAGATCAACCAAGCGAAAAATGCTTCGAAGGTTTACCATCTGTTCAGTTAAGATGCACACAACTTGACAAAAGGCGCCATAAATTTGACTGTGCGGGCCTTTTTGACTTTACTAGTGGCTGTTCTCGAATTTCAGACGTCCGAACACTGACCATTCAGTCGGAATGATGTCGAGCATGCCCCTGCAGGGCGCCGATATGACTAGGGAAGTTGCTATTGCATGTGGCGTGAAACCAAGATTCTGCTGATCGATGACGACAGCGCGCGCCGCCGCGACCTTGCGGTGGTGCTGAATTTTCTCGGCGAAGAGAACCTCGCTTGCTCGAGCCAGGATTGGCAGCAAGTGGTCGAGCCGTTGTCCTCGAGTCGTGAAGTGCTGTGCGTACTTGTCGGCGCTGTAGACGCTCCGGGTAATCTCCTGGGGCTCATTAAGACACTGGCTGGGTGGGATGAGTTCCTTCCAGTGATGCTTTTAGGTGAAATTTCTTCTGCGGAGTTCCCGGAAGACCTTCGCCGTCGTGTGCTGTCCAACCTGGAAATGCCGGCAAGCTACAGCCAGTTGCTGGACTCGCTGCACCGTGCCCAGGTCTATCGCGAGATGTACGACCAGGCGCGCGAGCGCGGCCGCCAGCGTGAGCCCAACCTGTTCCGCAGCCTGGTCGGCACCAGCCGTGCCATCCAGCACGTGCGGCAGATGATGCAGCAAGTGGCCGATACCGACGCCAGCGTGCTGATCCTGGGTGAGTCGGGCACCGGCAAGGAAGTGGTGGCGCGCAACCTGCATTACCACTCCAAGCGCCGTGAAGCGCCGTTCGTGCCGGTCAACTGTGGCGCGATCCCGGCCGAGCTGCTGGAAAGCGAACTGTTCGGGCACGAGAAGGGCGCCTTTACCGGGGCGATCACCAGCCGTGCCGGGCGTTTCGAGCTGGCCAATGGCGGTACCCTGTTCCTCGACGAAATCGGCGACATGCCATTGCCGATGCAGGTCAAGCTGCTGCGCGTGCTGCAGGAGCGTACCTTCGAGCGTGTGGGTAGCAATAAAACCCAGAGCATTGACGTGCGCATCATTGCTGCAACGCACAAAAACCTCGAGACCATGATCGAGGACGGCACCTTCCGTGAAGACCTGTACTACCGCCTGAACGTGTTTCCCATCGAGATGGCGCCGCTGCGTGAGCGGGTGGAAGACATCCCGTTGCTGATGAATGAACTGATTTCACGCATGGAGCACGAGAAGCGCGGTTCCATCCGCTTCAACTCCGCCTCGATCATGTCGCTGTGCCGCCACGGCTGGCCGGGGAACGTGCGCGAGCTGGCCAACCTGGTAGAGCGCATGGCGATCATGCACCCGTACGGGGTGATTGGCGTGTCCGAGCTGCCGAAAAAATTCCGCTACGTCGATGACGAAGACGAGCAGATGGTCGACAGCCTGCGCAGCGATCTGGAAGAGCGCGTGGCCATCAACGGTCACACGCCAAACTTCAGCAACCCTGCGATGCTGCCACCTGAAGGCCTGGACTTGAAGGACTACCTCGGTAGCCTGGAACAAGGCCTGATCCAGCAGGCGCTGGACGATGCCAGCGGTGTCGTTGCACGCGCGGCTGAACGTTTGCGTATTCGCCGGACCACCCTGGTCGAGAAGATGCGCAAGTACGGCATGAGCCGACAGGGCGGCGAGGACCAGGCGGAGGATTGACGCCGAGGTCTGGGTGTTCGCCTCGGCCTTTCTGGTGTCTGTGAGATCGAGCGCCGCCCGCGCGGCGCATCGCGAGCCGCGCTCGCTCCTACGTTTTTTTTCGGGCCAGTTATGCCTGTGACAGGCGCGCGCGGCCGCCTGGTGAGTACGACGCTATCTCGCGCCATGTGCCAAGGCATTCGCGCGCAAATCCCCCAGGAATAATTCGCCCGAAACAAACTTAGGAGCGAGCGCAGCTCGCGATGCGCGGCGCGGGCGGCGCTCGATTTGCGCCCCCTATAAATCTCCAGTCATGCATTGCGATTGCCACCCTAAAGCAGGCATGCGTTTTGCTTTGCCTAGCATAAAGGGCCCGGGGCCAGTTTTTTGTCGCCGCCCCCTCCGACCAATGCGGACCAACAGTACAATGAAAGCAGTCATTCTGGCCGGTGGGCTGGGCACACGCATCAGCGAAGAATCTCACCTGCGCCCCAAGCCGATGATCGAGATAGGCGGCAAGCCGATCATCTGGCACATCATGAAGATCTACTCGCACTACGGCATCAACGACTTCGTCATTTGCCTTGGCTACAAGGGCTACGTGATCAAGGAGTACTTCGCCAACTATTTCCTGCACATGTCGGACGTGACCTTCGATATGGCGGAAAACCGTATGGATATCCACAATCGCCACGCGGAGCCGTGGCGGGTGACGTTGGTGGACACCGGGGAAAACACCGCCACAGGTGGTCGTCTAAAGCGTGTTCGCGATTATGTCGGCAATGAAACCTTCTGCCTGACTTACGGCGATGGTGTGTCCGACGTCGATATCCCGCGCCTGGTCGATTTCCACCGCAAGCACGGCAAGATGGCCACGGTTACCGCCGTCCAACCGCCGGGCCGTTATGGCGCCCTGGATGTGCAGGGCGAGCAGGTGCGCGGCTTTCAGGAAAAGCCGGCGGGCGACGGTGGCTGGATCAACGGTGGCTTCTTCGTGCTTGAACCGGCTGCGCTCGAGTACATCGAAGGCGATGCTACCACCTGGGAAGACGAGCCCATGCGTCGCCTGGCCGAAGACGGCCAGCTCATGAGCCACCTGCACCGTGGCTTCTGGCAGCCGATGGATACCCTGCGTGATCGCACGTTGCTCGAAACACACTGGAAGAACGGCGAAGCAGCATGGCAGCTATGGCGTTGAGCCCGGCATTCTGGGCGGGCCGCCGAGTCCTGCTGACCGGGCACACTGGCTTCAAGGGTGGCTGGCTGGCTGTATGGTTGCGCCAGCTTGGCGCTGAGCTGCGTGGCTTGGCCTTGCCTGCCGCGACCACGCCATCGCTGTGGCAGGTTGCGCACTTGCAACAGCAGGTGCCCGGCGAGTTTGCCGATATTCGTGACGCCTCGGCCGTGGCCCGTGCCGTGCAGGCGTTCCAGCCCGAACTGGTGCTGCACCTGGCGGCTCAGCCACTGGTGCGCGAATCCTACCGGGCGCCGGCCGACACCTACGCCACCAACGTCATGGGCACGCTGAACCTGCTGGAGGCCGTGCGTGCCACGCCCTCGGTTCGTGCGGTGCTGGTGGTGACCACCGACAAGTGCTACGACAACCGCGAGTGGCCCTGGCCCTACCGCGAGCAGGATGCCCTGGGCGGCTTCGACCCCTATAGCAGTAGCAAGGCCTGTGTCGAACTGCTGTGCGCAAGCTACCGCGACGCTTTCCTGCGTTCCGCCGGCGTGGCCCTGGCCACGGCGCGCGCAGGCAACGTATTGGGTGGCGGGGACTGGTCTGCCGAGCGCCTGCTGCCGGATATCTTGCGCGCCTGGCAGGACGGTGAAGAAGTGGTCTTGCGCTATCCCCATGCCACGCGCCCCTGGCAGCACGTGCTAGACCCGCTGATGGGCTACCTGCAGCTGGCGCAGGGCTTGCTCACGGACGCCGAGCGGTACGCTACAGCCTGGAACTTCGGCCCGGACAGCGCAGGGCTGGCCACCGTCGGTGAAATCGTCCGGCGTCTTGCCCAGCGCTGGCCTGGCGAGGCGCGCTGGTCGGTTGCCGCCGATGCCCAGCCGCACGAAGCCGGTTTGCTGGCACTGGATTCCAGCAAGGCGCGGCAAGTGCTTGGCTGGTCACCGCGCTGGTCGCTGGATGACACCCTGAACCACACCCTGGACTGGCACCTGGCCTGGCGCGCAGGGCGTGACATGAACATCGTTACCCGCGAGCAGATCGCGGCTCACCAAGGCGGAACCCATGAGTGACAGTACGGCGCAGCAGTTGCGCCAACAGATTGCCGAACTGGTCGGGCGCTATGCCGAGCTGCAGATGGCACCCAAACCTTTCGTGGCGGGGCAGAGCAACGTGCCGCCTTCCGGCAAGGTGATTGGCGCCGGCGAGCTGCAGTCCATGACCGAAGCCGTGCTGGATGGCTGGTTGACCACCGGCCGCTTCAACGAGGCGTTCGAGAAGCGCCTGGCCAAGTACCTGGGGCGTCGCTGCGTACTCACCACCAACTCCGGCTCGTCGGCCAACCTGCTGGCGTTTTCCGCGCTGACCTCGCCGCGTCTCGGCGACCGTGCGATCAAGCCAGGTGACGAGGTGATCGGGGTTGCCGCCGGTTTCCCCACCACCGTCAACCCGATCCTGCAGTTTGGTGCGGTACCGGTGTTCGTCGATGTCGAGATGGGCACCTACAATATCGACCCCGCGCTGATCGAAGCGGCCATCGGCCCGAAGACCAAGGCCATCATGCTGGCCCATACGCTGGGCAACCCCTTCGACCTCAGCGTTGTGCGCGCCCTGTGCGACAAGTACGGCCTGTGGCTGATCGAAGACTGCTGCGATGCGCTGGGTTCCACCTACCAGGGCCGCATGGTTGGCGGCTTCGGCGATATCGGCACCCTCAGCTTCTACCCGGCGCACCACATCACCATGGGCGAGGGCGGTGCGGTGTTCACCGACTCGCCGTTGCTCAAGCGCATCATCGAGTCGTACCGCGACTGGGGCCGCGATTGCTACTGCGCACCGGGCGAGGACAACACTTGCAGCAAGCGCTTCTGCTGGCAAATGGGTGACCTGCCGCAAGGCTACGACCACAAGTACACCTACTCGCACCTGGGCTACAACCTGAAGATCACCGACATGCAGGCCGCCTGCGCGCTGGCGCAGATGGACCGGGTTGAAGATTTCGTTGCCGCGCGCAAGCGCAACTTCGCCTGGCTCAGCGACCGGCTGGCCGGTTGTGCGGACAAACTGATCCTGCCGCAGGCCACCCGCGAAAGCGACCCTTCCTGGTTCGGCTATCCGATCACCCTGCGCGATGGCTGCGGCATCAATCGCGTCGAGCTGGTGCGCTACCTGGATGAACAGGGCGTGGGCACGCGCTTGCTGTTTGCCGGCAACCTGACGCGCCAGCCCTACATGCAAGGGCTGAATTACCGTGTTTCCGGCGAGCTGTCGGTGACTGACAAGATCATGAACGACACGTTCTGGATCGGCCTCTGGCCGGGCTTGAGCGACGACCATCTGGAACATGCGGCCAGTCACATCGAAGCCTGGCTCAACCGAGGATCCCACTGATGAGCACAGCCCCTACCGCCAACGCGGGAACGTTGTTCGACAAACCGCTGTTCATTCTGGAAATGGCGAACAACCACATGGGCGATGTGGCGCATGGCGTGGCGCTGATTCGCGCCTTTGCCGAGGTGTGCAAGGCATTCCCGTTCCGCTTCGCTTTCAAGCTGCAATACCGTGATCTGGATACCTTCATTCATCCGGCCATGCGCGGCCGTGACGATGTCAAGTACATCAAGCGCTTCAGCGAGACGCGCCTGTCCCGTGAGCAGTTCGATAGCCTGGTGGCGGAAATCCGTGCCAACGGTTTCCTTTGCCTGTCCACGCCGTTCGATGAGGCATCGGTGGAGGTGATCGAGCAGCAGCAGCTGGATGCGATCAAGATCGCCAGTTGCTCGATGAGCGACTGGCCATTGCTGGAGCGTGTGGTGCAGACTCAGCATCCGCTGATCGTTTCCACTGCCGGTTCGACCCTGGAAGAGCTCGATCGCCTGGTCAGCTTCCTTGCCCACCGGGAAAAGAATTTCGCCATTCTGCATTGTGTAGGCGAGTACCCGACCGCCGATGCCAACATGCATCTGTCGCAGGTGGATTTTCTACGTCGGCGTTATCCGGGCGTGCGCGTGGGCTTTTCAACGCATGAGAACCCGGACAATACCGATATCGTCAAGATTGCACTGGCCAAGGGCGCGCGCATCTTCGAAAAGCACGTTGGTTTGCCCACCGAGCAGTTCCCTCTCAACGCCTATTCGGCAAGCCCTGAGCAGGTTCGACGCTGGCTGGAAGCCGCGCAGTATGCCTTGCTGCTCTGCGGTGAAGGCGAGCAGCGCTTGCCGGTAAACGAGAGTGAAGTCGCCAGCCTGCGCTCCCTGCGTCGTGGTGTATTTGCGCGCAGGGCCATTGCCGCAGGCGAGGTAGTACAGGCTGACGATGTGTATTTCGCTTTCCCGCCGCAGGACGGGCAGATCACTGCCAACGACTGGTCGAAATACGCCACCTTTACTGCCCAGGCGGACATTCCCGAGCATGCAGCGCTGAGCACACAGAACAGCACGCGGCGCGATGTGCGTGACAAGGTCTGGGAGATCGTCCAGCGCGTTCGCGCCCAGCTGAGCAGCAGCCACGTGGTGGTGCCGGGCCGGGTCGATCTGGAAATATCCCACCACTATGGTCTGGACCATTTCGACGAGATCGGTTTGACCATGCTCACCGTGGTCAACCGGGGTTACTGCAAGAAACTGCTGATGCTCCTGCCGGGTCAGCAGCACCCGGAGCAATATCACCAGCGCAAGGAAGAAACCTTCCACGTCCTGCATGGCGAGCTGACGCTGCAGCTGGACGGTGTGAATCGTGCCTGCCGTCCGGGGGATGTGGTCACCGTCGAGCCGGGTGTTCGCCATGCCTTCCACAGTCAGGAAGGGGCAATCATCGAAGAGCTGTCTTCCACGCATTTCAGCAATGATTCGTTCTATACCGACGAAGCGATCAATGCCAATCGCGACCGTAAAACCCTCTTGAGCTATTGGATGGACTGACGTGCCAAGCCCTTATCGTGTTGCCGACTACATTGCTGACTTCATCGCCGATCTGGGCGTGGAGCATGTCTTCCTGTTGCCAGGCGGAGGTGCCATGCACCTCAACGACGCAGTCGGCAAGCACCCCGGCCTGGAGGTAGTGGCCTGCCACCATGAGCAGGCTGCCGCGATTGCTGCCGAAGCCTACTGCCGCATCAACGAGAATATCGGTGTGGCCATGGTCACAACCGGGCCGGGTGCGACCAATGCCGTGACTGCCGTCGCTGGCGCCTGGATCGAGTCGGTGCCGTTGCTGGTTATCTCCGGCCAGGTCAAGCGTGCCGACCTGTTGCGTGGTGCGCCACTGCGGCAGAAGGGCGTGCAGGAAGTGGATATCGTCAGCGTGGTCGAGCCGATCACCAAGTACGCGGTAACCATCCAGCAGCCAGAAGACATTCGCCGAGCGTTGGAGCGGGCTGTCTTTGTGGCACGAGATGGCCGTGCCGGCCCGGTATGGATTGATGTACCGCTGGACGTGCAGGGCGCGCCGATTGATCCCGACAACCTGGTGGGTTGGGACGAGGCCGCTGCACCTGTTGCAGCGCTGGAGGCGCAAACGCTGACGCAGATCCGCAGCTTGCTTGAGGGGGCCCAGAGACCGCTGATCCTCGCCGGCCATGGCGTTCGCTTGAGCGGAGCGGCAGCAGCTTTTCGTGATCTGATCGAATCCATGGGCGTGCCGCTGGTGACGACCTGGAATGCAATGGACCTGCTGCCTCATGAGCACCCGTTGTATGTGGGGCGGCCAGGTGTGGTTGCACTGCGTGCGCCGAACTTCGCGGTACAGAATGCCGACCTGCTGATCACCCTCGGCTGTCGTCTGGACAACATCATCACTGCCTATGCTCCACGCGACTTTGCCCGCAATGCACGCAAGGTCGTCGTGGATGTGGATGCCAACGAGATCGCCAAGCTCGACATGGATATCGATGTCGCCGTTACCAGCGACGCCGCCAGCTTTGTCGACACACTGGCTGCCTCTCTGAAAGGCGCTTCGTTCAGCCGTCCACAATGGTTGGAGCGTTGCCGCGACTGGAAGTCACGCTATGGCGTCAACGACGGCAAGCCCTTCGCCGCCAGCGGGCCGATCAGCCACTTCCAGTTTGCTGACTCGCTTTCCAATGCAGTGCCGGAAAATACCTTGGTCAGCACCGGCAGCTCCGGGCTGGCGGTCGAAGTGTTTTACACCGTATTCCGCAATCGTCCAGGCCAGCGTGTGTTCCTGACCTCGGGTCTGGGTGCGATGGGTTACGGCCTGCCAGCTGCGATTGGTGCTTGCTTCGCCAACGGCTGCAAGCCGATGGTGGCGGTGGAGAGCGATGGCAGCCTGCAATTGAATATCCAGGAGCTGGCCACGCTACGCGGTTTCAACCTGCCGATCTGCCTGGTGGTGATGAACAACGGCGGTTATGCCTCGATCCGCAATACCCAGCGCAACTACTTCGAAAGCCGCTATGTGGGCACAGGCCCTGAAGCTGGCTTGTGGATGCCGGACCTGGAAGAACTGGCGCGTGCCTACCATTTGCCGTTCAAGCGTATCAGCGATGCCGCCGAATTGGATCAGGGCCTGGCCGAGGCGATGCAAATGCCGCGGCCGATGATTCTGGAAGTACTGTTGATGAAAGATGAGGCATTGAGCCCGAAAGTCGCCGCGATTCCGCAGGCCGATGGTTCGATGACCTCCATGCCGCTTGAGGATATGTCGCCCTTGCTGCCGCTGGCAGTACTGGAGGAAGAAATGGCTGGCAACATCGCCCCGGTATCGCGCCAGGTTCGGCAGCAGGTCAAGTGATGAAGCGCCACGTCCTGTTCGACTTCGACGGCACCTTGGTTGACTCCGCGCCGGCCATTCTGGCCTGCTTTGCCCGTGTGCTGAAGGCACACGGCCTGCACGCCATGTGCCCGATAGACGCCAGCCTGATCGGGCCGCCTTTGCGCCAAACGCTGGCGACACTCAGCGGTAGTAGCGACGCAGCATTGCTGGATGCCCTGAGCGCTTCGTTCAAGGACATCTACGACGCCGAAGCCTGCCTGGAAACGGCCGCTTATGAAGGGTGCCAGGCGGCCTTGGAACAGCTGCGCGCGCAGGGCTTCAATCTGTCGATCGCGACCAATAAACGGCTGCTGCCAACCCAGCGCATCATTGCGGCATTGGGGTGGCAAGGGCTGTTCAGCGAAGTGTATGCCAGTGACTCCTACCCTGGTCGCTATTCAGACAAGAGCGGCATGATCGCTGCCTTGCTGGAAGACGGCGGCATTGCAGCGCAATCGGCCATCTACATTGGCGATACTGTAGCGGATGGTCGCGCAGCGGCTGCCAATGGTGTCGAGTTCTGGCCAGTAGTTTGGGGCTATGGCCAGTTTGCCAGCGATGAGCAGCCGTTGCCTTCGCCGCAACAACTGTTGGAACGCCTGGTACGCGCATGATGACAACCACTACAGCCAGTGCATGCCCCTGCTGCGGATCCATCGAGATGCTGTTGCCCAGCCCGGAGTACACACCTTGCCGGCTGTGTGGCCATCGTTGGCGGATGCCGTTGGACCAGGCGGGCTACTATGAGACGTTGGTTGCACGTAACGATCTGAACACACCCTGGTTCAAGCGCAAGATGCGTGAACGCGTCGCTGCGGTATCTGACCTGCTGAAGACGGGTAAGGAGCGCGTGCTCGAAGTCGGCTGTGCGGAGGGTGAGCTTGGGCGCGAGATCAAGGCGCGCTTTGCCGTCAGCTATGAGGGTGTGGAGTTGTCGCAAGACAGGGTGCTGGCCGAGCAGAAGCTTGACCGCGTCTTCCATACGCCGACCAGTCAGATCGAGGCAGCGCCGTACCAGTTGATCGTGTCCTTTCATGTGCTGGAGCACATCGCCCGACCCGAGCAGGAGCTTGCGGCCTGGTCGAGTCTTCTTGGTGCGGACGGGCGTGTGCTGATCGAGGTACCGAACCAGGCCGGGCATCCACTGCTGGCCAGTGATCGCAATCTTGAGCACTTGCACCAGTTCACCCCGGCTTCGCTGACCCTGCTACTTGCACGTTGCGGGTTTAGCTGTGATGGGGTGTCCGTGGGGCATTACGAATCACCGGTCTACTCGGACTCGATCCGCATCGTCGCCCGCCTGCAACCTGGGGCAGAGCGCCGCGAGCAGCTGCTGCTGCAGCGTTTTCGTGAAAGAACCGGTGGCCCGTTCCTGGTGTACGGAATTGGCGGCGACTACCTCAATTACCTGGCACCGTTAGCCGAGTCGCTGGATATTCACGCCTTGCTGGACTCATCCGAAGCGAAATGGGGGCAACGCCTGGGTAAACACGTGGTGTGTGCCTACGACCCGCAAGCGCATGCGGAATTACCCATCGTCATCTGCTCCATCCGCTTCGCCGCAGAAATCCGTCAGCACCTGCTCAACCTCGGGATTGCAGCGCAGCGTATCATCGGTCTGGACAGCATTTATGAAGACGCCTGATTCCATTCTTGCGGGGGATTTGAGCGGTATGCTCGCCGCCCCGTTGCCTTGGGAGGCCCTGTACGGTCGTCACATCCTGGTCACTGGGGCCTCGGGTTTTATCGGTGGGCACGTAGTCGAGGCCCTGGCCTGGCTCAATCGCCTTCAGCCCCAGGCGAACCTGCAGGTGTATGCCTTGGCTCGGGACCTGGAAAAACTGCGTCAACGCATGCCCTGGCTGGATATGCCTGGTGAAGTGACGCCCCTGATCCAGGATGTCACCCAGCCCTGTGGCCTTGCTGCACCACTGGATTTCATCATCCATGCCGCCAGCCCTGCCAGCCCCAAGGACTATCTGCAGCGGCCGGTCGATACGATTCGCGCCAATACCGATGGCACCCGGGCACTGCTTGAGCTGGCCCGGGACAAGCAGGCACGTGTTCTGTTTCTCAGCAGCGGTGCGGTGTACGGCGATAATCCCTGGCAAACCGATGCAATCGCGGAAGGTGATTTTGGCCGTGAAGACCCGTTGGCTCCTCGGGCCTGCTATGGCGAGAGCAAGCGGCTGGCTGAAACGCTGTGCCGGGCCTACCACACCCAGTACGGCGTGGATGCCAGGATTGCGAGGATTTCCCATTGCTATGGGCCGGGTATGCGTCTGGACGATGGCCGGGCGATTTCCGATCTGCTTGCCGATGTACTTCACAATCGGGATATCCAGCTGGATTCCGATGGAAGCGCCTCGCGTCCGTTCTGCTATGTCTCCGATACCGTGCTCGGGCTGTTCCACATCCTGTTCCGGGGCCAAGCGGGCCATGCCTACAACGTCGGTGAAACGCAGGAAACCAGTATCCTGGAATTGGCCGAAAAGTTGATTGCCTCAGCCGGTAAGGCTGGGCAGCTCAAAGTCAGGCCGAAGGCGCGCAGTGGTCCGGCGCCCGCCGTGCGAAGCGCCGGGCATTTCAATATCGACAAGATCCGCGCTTTGGGGTGGGTGCCACTCACATCTCTGGATGTGGGTCTAACCAGACTCTTGCAGGCCAATACATGAACGCTCCCGATTCGCGTCCGACTCTGATTGGTTACCTTCCCCCGCCTGAGGGGATTAAAAAGACAGGGGCCAATTACCAGTATCATTCCCAATTTATCAACATTGGGGATATTGTTTACGCCCATGCCGGCGCGCTGTTGACTTCGGGGCGCAATTTTGAGGCCTGGAACTTTCGGATGACCGCAGAAGAGGTCAATGAACGATTCTCCAAGGTGATATTTTTCATCCCTTGCAGGATTGCGCCGCCTCCGTATGACCAGGATGGTTATCCTTACGCCTACGTTACGGACTTTATCGAAAAACTGAAGATTCCTTTTTTCAGCCTTGGCGAATCCATTCAAGCCAGGGAGTACGATTATCAGCCTGGGTTCCACAAGCAGCTTTCGCCTGCGGTGGTCCGCTATCTGAATGTGATCGCTGATAGGTCGCCGGTGGTGGGGACGCGCGGTTATTATTCAGCGGATGTGCTGAATAGCCTCGGGATCAAGAATGCCGTTCCCTTAGGCTGCCCATCCCTCTACTTGAATGGCCCTGCGCTGCGCACGTCCTTGCTGGAGGTGCCGAGCAACCCTGAAAAGGTTGCGGTGTGCTACTCGAATTATCAGGGCAATCGGCATAGCCGGATCGACGACTTTCTTCGCCTTGCGAGTGAGCAGAATTATTACTATGTCGAGCAGGTCTTTGGCCTGCTTACGCAGGCACTCTATTACCCCGGGAAGGTCAGCGGGGCCGATATCCATGCGGCGCGGCGGTTCTATAAAGACTTGGCGCCTGTGCTTGCCTTGTTGAAACAAAAGCGCGTTCGCTACTTTACAAACTACAGCCTGTGGAAGGAATTCCTCGGGTCGATGGATTTTGTGTTCGGGGCCAGAATGCACGGTTTGACGCCGGCGATCCATGCCGGAAAACCTGCCGTTTTCATTGCGCACGATTCAAGGGTGCGGGAAATGTGCGAGTTCTTTTCACTGCCGTTTGTGGCGGAACATGAACTGCCCGCATCAATGGATATCAACTTCTTCTTGTCACGCTGTGACTACACCGCAACGCTTTCGCAGTATCAGGACACGTATGCGCGATTCGTTCAGACGCTGCGCGCGCTTGGGCTGGACGGCAATATCGATGCAGCGGGTTCGATTATTGACTGCTGGGAGCCCGCGCCTGACGTGCAGGTGGCCGGCGAGGAGCGAATCCCCCGTTACTCACCCGAAGAAATGTTTAACCTGGAGCAGCAACTTGCCATTTGCGCCGGGATTCCGGACGAGGCCTTTGTGAGGCTTGCCCAGATCCGTGATATTTCTCAAAGTTGGTACCGTTCTCGCCTCAATACACAGGCGGGCTAAGACCGCTTTTTTGGCCAGTTATTGTTGCGTCTTCTGTTTTGGCAAGGCCGTTCGTAAAGTTCAGGGTAGGCGATATGAGAGCGTGTGAAATTTGTGGCGCAAGCCATCCGGAGCAATTGCACCGTCAGCATTTTCTGTTCCCGGGGCTTCCCCAGGCAGTCCATTACGATGTGGTGGCCTGTCGGAACTGCGGTTTTGCCTACGCCAGCGACATTCCGGATCAGTCGGCGCTCGATCAGTTCTATCAGAACGTCGAGCATCACCTGCATACTGACCTGCCGCCCGGATTGGCGCGGATTCATGGGGATTTTTTCCACTTCGTCGAGCAGTATGCAGACTTGGCAAGCGACGCTCGCATCCTCGATATCGGTTCGGGCATGGGGCATTTCCTTGCACATTTCCAGCAGGCCGGCTTCCAGCGGCTACTCGGTATGGAACCTAGCCCGGCTGCTGCCAAGCTGGCGCGCGAAATCTACGGGGTGGAGATCAGAAGCGCGACCGTGGATGCTTTCGTCACTGAAGAGCGCTTCCAGTTGATCAGTCTTTGCGGCGTGCTGGAGCATATTGCCGACCTGCGCAACAGCCTGGCGAAGATTGCGGCGCTGCTGGCGGATGACGGCTATCTGTTCATCGCTGTTCCCGATGCCGAAGCCTTCGGCAAGACGCCGCCGGCTGAGCCCTTCCTCGAGTTTGCACTGGAACACATCAACTTCTTCAGTGCTGCCAGCCTCGACAACCTGCTGGCGGCTAACGGCTTCGAGAAAGTGACGGTGATCTCCCAGCACAACGATTTCTACGACAACCATTACCTGCTGGCCATGTACCGCAAGACCAGCCCGGCCGCGAAGCGTTTCACGGTTGATGCTGTGGCGGCTGCCAGCCTGCTCAGTTATGTCGAGCTTTCACGGCAGGTATTGCGCCCGGTGGAAGCGCTGGCCCAGCAACTGGAGGCCAGTGCTGAGCCGGTGCTGATCTGGGGTGCTGGCGCGCTTACCAGCCGGTTGCTCTGCGATACCCGGCTGGGCAAGGCCAATATCTGCGGCATCGTCGACCGGAACAGGAACCTGCAGGGCAAATCCCTGCTCGGTTTGACCATTACCGGCCCCGATGAGCTGGCGCAGCACCAGGGGGCCACGGTCTTCATTGCCAGTACCACTTACGCTGCAGAGATCCGCGACACACTGACCCAGCAACATCACTGGCGCGGCAGAATCCTCAGCCTCGCAACCGGAGCCCGGTAATGCCGATGAACACGCTCAACCACATCCGTACGGCCTATGAGGCCGGGGGCTCTGCCAAGCAGGATTACATCGAAGCCATTCACGCGCGGCACACCAGCCTGTTCGAGTACCCTGAGTTTATCGCCGGTACCGATGTGGAGTCTTTGCGCATTCTGCCAGAGGGCATCTTCGTGCGTTCCCGCTCGCAGCAGATCGAGTTGTTTGTGGACCCCCAGGACCAGCATCTGGTGCCCTGCACCCTGATGAACTTCCGTGCCTATGAAACACAGGAAACCGAGTTCCTCAAAGCCATAACCCAGGAAAACGCGGTGATTCTGGACATCGGCGCCAATTGCGGCTGGTATGCCCTGGCGCTGGCTCGGCATTGCCCGTCGGCGCGGATTTACGCCTTCGAACCGATCCCCCATACCCATGAGATTCTCGAGCGCAACATCCGCCACAACGGCTTGTTCAACATAGAGGCGCACCGGCTGGCCTTTTCCAACCAGCAGGCGACGCTGGAGTTTCTTTACACGCCCAACTGCTCCGGCGCCACTTCCCAGGTACTGGCCGGGCAACCCGGCCGCCAGGAAAGTCTTCAGAAGGTATGCTGCCCGGCCACGACGCTGGATAGCTTTTGCGCCCAGCATGAGCTGGCGCCCCAGCTCATCAAGTGCGATGTGGAAGGGGCGGAGTTGATGGTGATCCAGGGCGGCGAGGCGATGCTCGCCCAACACAAGCCTGTGATTCTGATCGAACTGTTGAGGAAGTGGGCCAGGAAGTTTGACTACCACCCCAATGAGGTCGTGGAACGGCTTGGTCGTCTTGGCTATCAGGCCTATACCCTGAGCAACGAGGGACTACGTCCATGCCCGGGCATTGACGAGCAAACCCAGGAAACCAATTTCGTCTTTCTACACGGGCAGAAGCACCGTGATATTCCTGACCTGGTGCGCGCCTTACCATGAAACCCGCCATTCCGCCGCTGACTGTTGCCCTGCTGACTTACAATCGGGTGCACTACTTGGAGCAGTCCATTGCTGCCGTGCTCGGGCAGAGCTATGAGCATTTTGAACTGCTGGTTCTCGACAATAACAGCAGTGACGGGACTGCGCAGTTCATCCTCGGCTTGCAGGACCCGCGAATCCGTTATGTCAGGAACGCCAGCAATGTTTCCACCGTGGAGTTCAACTGCCTTTCGGCTTATCACCTTGCCTTGGGGCATCGGGTGATTGTGACCCACGACGATGACATCATGGAGCGCGATATGCTGGAGCGGCAGATGCGTTTCATGGACTGCCACCCTGAGGTGCGGATGGTATGGACGCGCGTCAGCGACATCGATCAGGATGGCCATGCGCTGGTCGACGGCAGCGCCATGCTCGGCTCGGAGCGGGTTTTCGCGCCCGGGGAATACGTCAGCAGTTTCCTCAAGGAGCGGCTGTGGCCGATGCCCAGCGGCGTGATGCTGGAGCGGGCCGTACTGCCCAAGTCCTATGCGGTACACCGCTACCTCGGCGACGCTCCTCGCAAGCAGACAAAGGACGCGGCGGGCATCGAGGACGTGCTGTTACCGGCGCGCATCAACCGCCGGCATGCCATAGGCTACCTTGACCAACCATTGCTGCGCCGTCGCGTGCATACCAAGCAGTTCTCCCATGTGGCAAGCCTGTCGCTGCCAGGCGTCGCCCTCTATCAAGGGCTCAAACGCATCGCCAAGGGTGTGCCCGGTATGCAGGCAGAGGCTCTGCATTTCGATGCCTGCACAGCGCGCTTCGAAATTCAGGAGGCGATTACCACCCAGCCGGGCAGGGCAATCAGCAAGGGCGTTCTGAGCAAAACCGGCAAAGCTGCCGCGAACCTGCAGCGCAATATGCAGCAAGCACCCGACGCCTTTCTGGCGGGCTTGCCTGTGGTTCTGCTTGCCCAGTTTCTATCGTTGACTGAACAAACAAGCCAGCTGGAGAAACTGTCGGTCTGCGGACATGCCGGCGCAACCCAGAAACTCCTGAGCTGGGCGCGCAGAGCTAGTGAGAGTCCATCGGCGAGCATTCTCGCCAGCCTGGAGGGGCGCCGAATCATCATCTTTGGCAGCGCCTTCATCGCTGCGCTGCTGATTCTTGAAGCCGAGAAGAGCAGCAGCCAGGTCGTTGCCTGCATCGATTCCAACCTCAACCGCCAGGGCAATCAAATGCTTGGCGTACCCATTCAGCCGCTGGCCTGGATAAGCGAACAGGTCGGGGCGGACGATGTCGTGATCATCAGTTCCGAGCGCGACCATGAACATTACATCGAAGCGATCATTCGCCAACATCTCAGGACGCAGGCGCGCATCGTGTCCTGGAAAGAACTGGCTGAATCCGCGTGATTCAGGGCATACCGGCTGCGTGCCGACAGGCGCCGCATTGCCTGCAGCAAGCGAGCAACAATTTAGGGGAGTGACAGCATGACGAATTGGGCTTTGATCGCGGGTGGTCGTTGTATCGGGCAACCTTGGCGGGTACGGGTTGCCGGCTATTGCCTGGGCGATCAGCAGGCATTCCTGCTGTCCGATGCTGATTGGCAAGCACTGAAGGGGCAATTGCCGCTGGAGCCCCTGGCGGTCTATGGCGTCAGCAACGGAATCTGGTTCGAACGGGCTACCAGTGCCGAAGATGAGGCCGATGCTGTCCTGCTGATTGCCCATCCGCGCCAGGCTCAGTTGCCGTTGCAGTTGCCAGCGCAGGCGCAACGGTATCTGCTCCTGCGTAATGCCGAGCAGTCGGAGGCGCTGCAAGAAGACGCGTCTTTCAGTAAAGTGTTGGTCCAGGCATGGTCAGGGCGTACGGCTCATTCGCGGACCTACATCGGCAGTTTGAGGCTTGCTGATGGCGATGGGCTCGAATTGCAAGCGTGGCCAATTACGCGGGAAGCGCAAGACCGTGATCACTCCCGCAATTACCACTGCTCGGCAGACTACTGGCTTTATCAGGTAACCTGCGCCATCGCCGATGATGCGGCCGCCGTACGCCACGTCGAGCCGCTGCTGAGCGTAGTCATCCCCACCTACAACTACGGGCGTTATCTGGCCCAGTGTGTTCAGTCGGTGCTCGATCAGGGTGTGGACAATATCGAGATCCTGGTCCTGGACAACGCTTCCACGGACGATACCGCTGAGGTAATGGCGGCATTCGCGAGCAACCCGAAAGTGCGTTACATCCGTAACCGATACAATTACGGCCCGGGTTACAACTGGCGAAATGGCTTGCGTATCGCACAGGGGCGTTATTTCACGTTCCTTTCCGCCGATGACTATTTCAACCCGGGGCACCTGACGCGTTTGCTGCCCACGCTGGAAAACAATCCCAACGTTGCAGTGGGCTATACCGGCATTCGCTGGGTCGATGGTGCCGGGCAGCCCTTGAACCGGTCTCGCCATCCGGGATACCGCAATGGCGATTACGTAGGCGACCGCAATGAAGTCGCTGATCTGTTGATCCACGACCTTTACATGACGCCCTCGGCGGTAATCTACCGGCGTGAAGCGTTTTGCAGTGTCTGGAAGCCGGGGAACACCTACGGTGCTGGTGACTGGGAAATGGTCGTGCAGATGGCGGAGCGTTACCCCGATTTCGCCTACGTCGACATGCCGGGTGTCAGCTATCGCTGGCATGGTGCGCAGTATTCGAGCGGGTTTTATGCCTCCAGCGAGCCATTGATGGGGCACCTGGCCATTGTCGAAGGCGTATTCGAGCGCAATGCGCAGCATCACCTTCACGGGCGTGAGCGCGAGGTGGCGGGGCACCTCAAGCGGCGTCTGGATCTGTATCCTGACGAGCAGGGTTCCGAGCTGGGGGCCCGGGCGCGCCGGCTTTGCGAGCGCCTGGAAGAACAGGCGCGGCAGCAAGATGAGACGTTGTTCTCTGTTATCCTGACCACCTACAACCGCCCGCAATTGCTCAAGGATGCGCTGGACAGCATTGCTCATCAGTCCTTCAAGGACCTTGACGTCATCCTGGTCAATGACAACGGTGACCCGGTCGAGTCGCTGCTGGCTGAGTACGATTTCCCTGTCACGTACATCCGCCAAGGCCGTAATCGCGGCCCTGCCGCAGCCCGTAATACCGCGTTGCACGTGGCCCGGGGTCGGTACGTCGTGTATCTGGACGACGACGACCTCTACCTGCCTGACCATCTTGAAACATTGGCCAAAGCGCTGGATGCCCACCCCGACAGTGTGGTGTACACGGATGCAGTCTTCATTCAGGAAACCATTGCGGCAGGCAAGCGGACCGAGGTGTCGCGTGAACAACGCTATCCACACGAGGCCTACTCGCGAGAGCGTTTGCTTGTAAACAACTACATCCCGATCAACACCTTTGCCTGCCCGCGCGCGCTTGCCCTCGCCGTGGGGGACTTCGACGAGTCGCTGGCAGGGCTGGAGGATTGGGATTTCCTCATGCGCCTGAGTGCGCGAAGCGCTTTCCATCATGTGCGCAGCGAGACGGTGGAAGTCCGTATGCGCCGGGACGACAATGCACCTGCACGACGCTCCGAGCAGGCGCTGAAAGATTACCCAGCGCTTTATCGCGAGTTGTATGCGCGCCATGGCGACGTTGGCAGTGAAGAAGTACAGCGCGGGCGCCAGCAAATGCTGGAGCATCTGGGTGGCAAGCCCAAGGCGTTGACACTGCAAACCTGGCTGGCCGAACGCGTTCCGGATGCCATGCAAAGCCGCATGATCCAACAGCGTCTGCTCGGTAACCAGGGCGGCCCTGTGATCGGCATTATCGTAGTGGACGCTGATGGGCGCGCAGATTCATTAAAGGCCTCTCTGCAAAGCCTGAATAGCGATCACTGCCTTTATCACTCGTTGAAAATTGTGGCGCTGACGCCGGGCGAGGCACCCGCGACTTCGGCGCAGGACAAGCTGCATTTCCTGCGTTTGACCGATGCCAGTCTGGGCGATCAGCTGAACCAGGCAGTTCAGGCGGGTGAGTTCGACTGGTTCATGCTGGTAGAGGCGGGGAGTGAGTTCACTGCGAGCGGCTTGCTGATTGCCGCGCTTGATCTGTTGGCGGCGCCAGGCTGTCGTGCCGTATATGGCGATGAAGGGTTGCGTTTCGATGGGGCGGAAATGGGCGCCGCGCTGCGCCCTGATCTCAACCTTGATCTGCTGCTCAGTTTGCCGGCAAGCCTGTCACGCCATTGGCTGTTCAACCGTCAGGTGTGGCTGGAGATGGGGGGCTTCCGCCAGGAGGCCGGCCAGGCATTCGAGCTGGATTACATTCTGCGCCTTATCGAGTCTGCCGGTTTCGAGGGGTTGGGGCATATCAGCGAGCCGTTGTTGGTCTGTGATGCCCCGTCGCTGCGCGACTGCCCGGACGAGCGTGGTGTCATTCAGCGCCATCTGCAGACCCGCGGCTTTGCCCACGCCCGCGTCGGGTCTCGTCTGCCCGGTCGTTATGATCTCGACTATGGCGCCCCCGGTGACGCACCGGTCAGCATCCTGATTCTGCTCCAGGGCAACAGCACCGAGCGGGTGCAGCGTTGCATGGAAACCATTCTGGAGAAGACAACCTATCGAAACTACGAGGTGCTGCTGCTGGCGCGTGATAATGCCAGCCCGGCAGTAAACAGCTGGCTCGACAACGTTGCCCGGCTTGGCACCGATGCCATTCGTTGCATGCGATTCCCGGCAGGCATGGCGCCTGTGCAAATGCGCAACCAGGCTGCCGGGCAGGCCCGTGGTGATTTCTTGCTGTGGCTGGACGAAGGCGCAGCGGTGCTCGATAACGATTGGTTGCAGCAGATGCTCAACCACGGCATGCGCCAGGAAGTCGGCGTAGTGGGGGCCAAACTGGTGGCGGGGGACGCCACCATCAGCCATGCCGGTTACGTGCTTGGCCTGAATGGCCCTGTTGGCGAAGCCTTTGCTGGTCAGCCGATGGACGCGTCCGGCTATCTGCAGCGCCTGCAAATCGATCAGAACTATGTCGCAGTCAGCGGCAAGTGCTTGCTGGTGAGCAAAAGCCTGTTCCTGGAGGCAGGCGGTTTCGACGAGGCGCCCGAGTTGCAGCGCTGGACGGATGTTGATCTGTGCCTGCGCCTGCACCGTGGCGGCTACCTGAACGTGTGGACGCCGCGTGTGCAGTTGCTGCTCAGTGAGGATGCTGTAACGCCGGCCACCGCCGCAGAAGAAGATGCGTTGTATGACCGCTGGCTGCCTGTATTGGCACGCGACCCGCTCCACAACCCGAATTTCTCGCTGTCTTCCAACAATGGCCTCGGCCTGGCGCCCTCCGGTCTGAGCTGGCGACCGTTGTCGTCCTGGAACCCGCTGCCGACTGTCCTTGCCCATGCGGCGGACAGAGGGGGGTGTGGCAACTACCGGGTCATTCAGCCGCTGGATACGCTCAACCGCGAGGGGCTGGCCGAGGGGGTGGTGGCGTGGAATTATCTGGCGCCAGCGGAGCTTGAGCGCTATCAGCCGGACAGCATCATCCTGCAGCGCCAGGTGGGCGACGAGCAGATTGAGCACATGCGCCGGATGCACGCATTTTCGCGGGCCTTCAAGGTCTTCGAGCTGGACGACTATCTGCCCAACCTGCCACTCAAGAGCGTGCACAGGGCGCACATGCCCAAGGACATTCTGCGCTCTCTGCGTCGCGGCCTGGCCTATGTGGACCGCTTTGTCGTCTCCACCCAGCCGCTGGCCGAGGCCTTCGCAGGCCTGCATGGCGATATCCGGGTGGTGCACAACACGCTGGACACCCGCTACTGGAAAGACCTCAAAGCCCTGCGCCGGCAGTCGCGCAAACCGCGTGTCGGCTGGGCGGGTGGGGCGAGCCACACGGGCGACCTGGAAGTGATCGCGGACGTGGTCAAGGAATTGGCCAATGAGGTGGAGTGGGTGTTCTTCGGCATGTGCCCGGACAAGCTGCGGCCTTATGTTCATGAGTTCCACCCGAGTGTCTCGATTGAGCAATACCCCGCGACGCTGGCCAGGATGAACCTGGACCTGGCCCTGGCGCCCGTCGAACAGAACCTGTTCAACGAGTGCAAGAGCAACCTGCGCCTGCTGGAGTACGGCGCCTGTGGTTTCCCGGTGATCGCCAGCGACCTGCGTTGCTACCAGGGCTACAGCGATTTGCCGGTCACACTGGTGAAAAACCGTTTCCGAGGCTGGGTAGATGCCATTCGCATGCACATCTCGGATCTGGACGCCACGGCCAAGGCCGGTGATGCGCTGCGCGATGCAGTGCTGGGCGGCTGGATGCTCGAAGGTGACAACCTGAGCAACTGGCGCAAGGCCTGGCTGCCGGACTGATACATCGCCGTAGGCTTGGGCCGGCCTCTTCGCGGGCTTGCCCGCTCCCATAGGTACAGTACAGGGCTTAAACCCATGCTGGCCCCGTGGGAGCGGGCAAGCCCGCGAAGAGGCCGGCACAGGCAACTCAAATCCCCATCTCCGGCACGGCTATTGCTACACCGCTGGCAACACACCGTTTTTATGACGGTCAGCCACGCGAGAGAGCACGATGCCCCAGGCCGCCCACGTAACCCGAGCCCCCAATCAGCAGGGGCATGCCCCGATCGAGCAGGACAGCCACCAGGGTATCGAGCACGCCTTCGCCCTGTTCAACCAGGTGTCCAGCCAACTCAGCCAGTCCTACAGCCTGCTCGAAGCCCGGGTCAGTGAGCTGAAAGGCGAGCTGGCGGTGGTCAGTGCGCAGCGCATCGAAGAACTCAGCGAAAAGGAACGCCTGGCCAACCGCCTGCAGAACCTGCTGGACCTGCTGCCTGGCGGGGTAATCGTGATCGATGGTCATGGCCTTGTACGTGAAGCCAACCCGGCTGCCTGCGAACTGCTCGGCGAGCCGCTGATCGGCGAATTGTGGCGCCAGGTAATCGCCCGCAGCTTTGCGCCGCGCAAGGACGATGGCCATGAAATCTCGCTGCGCGATGGCCGCCGCCTGTCGATCTCCACCCGCTCGCTGGATGCCGAACCCGGCCAACTCGTGCTGCTCAACGACCTGACTGAAACCCGTCGCCTGCAAGACCAACTGGCCCGCCACGAGCGCCTGTCATCGCTGGGGCGGATGGTCGCCTCGCTGGCCCACCAGATTCGCACGCCGCTGTCGGCAGCCATGCTCTATGCCAGCCACCTGGCCGATAGCGAGCAAGCGTTGAGCGCGGAAACCCGCCAGCGTTTCGCCGGTACCTTGAAGGAGCGCCTGCACGAGCTGGAGCATCAGGTGCGCGACATGCTGGTGTTCGCCCGTGGCGAGTTGCCGCTGGGTGACCGGGTTACCCCAAAAGCCCTTTTCCAGGCCCTGCAGCAGGCGGCCCAGGCCCATGTGCAGGGGCACGCTGTGCGCTGGCAGTGCGACAGCCATCTGGGTGAGCTGCTGTGCAATCGCGATACCTTGGTCGGTGCCTTGCTCAACCTGATCGAGAATGCCCTGCAGGCCAGCGACAGCCCGGCGCGGTTGAAGGTGCACCTGTTCCGCCGCGAGCGCACCTTGCAGCTGTGCGTAAGTGATGCGGGCAGTGGTATCGACGCCGGGTTGTTGGCGCGTCTGGGTGAGCCGTTCCTGACTACCAAAGCCACTGGCACCGGCCTTGGCCTGGCGGTGGTCCAGGCCGTGGTGCGTGCCCATCAGGGCCGTTTGCATCTGCGCTCGAAAGTGGGCCGTGGCACCTGCGTGCGGGTAGAGCTGCCGTTGATCGACGGGCAATTGGCGGAGGGGGTGTAATGGCAATCAAGGTGCTGCTGGTCGAGGACGACCGCGTATTGCGCCAGGCGCTGGGCGATACCCTGGAAATCGGCGGTTTCGCCTACCAGGCGGTGGGCAGCGCTGAGGAAGCGCTGGAGGCGGTGCTGGATGATGCCTTCAGCCTGGTGGTCAGCGATGTGAACATGCCCGGTATGGACGGGCACCAGTTGCTGAGCCAGTTGCGCCGTCAGCAGCCCCAGTTGCCGGTGCTGTTGATGACGGCGCACGCCGCCGTCGAGCGTGCCGTCGAGGCCATGCGCCAGGGGGCTGCCGACTATCTGGTCAAGCCGTTCGAGCCCAAGGCGCTGCTCAGCCTGGTCGAGCGGCATGCCGCGGGGCGGGTGGTCGCCGAAGAAGGCCCGGTGGCCTGCGAGCCGGCCAGCCGCCAGTTGCTGGAGCTGGCCGCGCGCGTGGCGCGCAGTGATTCGACTGTGCTGATTTCCGGGGAATCCGGCACCGGCAAGGAAGTGCTTGCACGTTACATCCACCAGCAATCGCAGCGGGCAGCGCAGCCCTTCGTGGCAATCAACTGCGCGGCCATCCCCGACAACATGCTCGAAGCTACCTTGTTTGGCCATGAAAAGGGTGCCTTCACCGGTGCTATCGCTGCCCAGGCCGGCAAGTTCGAGCAGGCCGAAGGGGGCACCTTGTTGCTCGACGAAATTTCGGAAATGCCAATGGCCTTGCAGGCCAAGCTGCTGCGCGTGTTGCAGGAGCGCGAGGTGGAGCGGGTCGGCGGGCGCAAGCCGATCAGCCTGGACATCCGTGTGCTGGCCACGACCAACCGCGACCTTGCTGGCGAAGTGGCCGCCGGGCGTTTCCGTGAAGACCTGTACTACCGCCTGTCAGTGTTCCCCCTGGCCTGGTGCCCATTGCGTGAGCGCCCGGGCGATATCTTGCAACTGGCCGAGCGCCTGCTGGCGCGCCACGCGGCCAAGATGAAACACGCCCCGGTGCGCCTGTCGCCGCAGGCCCGGGCTTGCCTGCAGGCCTATGCCTGGCCGGGCAACGTGCGCGAACTCGACAACGCGCTTCAGCGGGCGCTGATCCTGCAGCAGGGCGGGGTGATCGAGGCGGCGGATTTCTGTCTGGCAGGCGCCATTCCATTGTCAGCTGGCACAGAGCCATCACCTGGAGTGTCAGTCGAGGCCAGCGGGCTGGGCGATGACATGCGTTGCCATGAGTACCAGATGATCATCGACACCCTGCGCGCCGAGCGCGGTCGGCGCAAAGAGGCGGCCGAACGGCTGGGCATCAGCCCACGCACCTTGCGCTACAAGCTGGCGCAGATGCGCGATGCCGGGTTCGACGTCGAGGCCAGCCTGTTCGGCTGACACTGCGCCCCGCTGTGAATGGATACCACCCTGTGGGAGCGGGCATGCCCGCGAAGAACCCCACGCGGTGGCTGGCACCGGCTGCGCCGGTGTTCGCGGGCTCGCCCGCTCCCACAGGGGCCGCACCAACCCGTGAAGGTGATTGCCAAGGCTGGCACCTTTGTTGCTTTACGTAGGCTATTCGCCGCATGAGTGTCAAAAAAATGCGGCCGCAGGAGAGAGAAGGGTCATGAGCCAAGGTGTTGAATTCAATCGTCTGATGCTGGACATGCGGGCCATGCAGGCCGATGCCATGTCGCTGCCTAAGGTCACCGCAGCCCCCGAGCTGGCACCGGGGCAGAGTACCTTTGCCGACATGCTTGGCCAGGCCATCGGCAAGGTGCATGAGACGCAGCAGGCATCGACCCAACTGGCCAATGCCTTCGAGATCGGCAAGAGCGGCGTCGACCTGACTGACGTGATGATCGCTTCGCAAAAGGCCAGCGTGTCGATGCAGGCCATGACCCAGGTACGCAACAAGCTGGTCCAGGCGTATCAGGACATCATGCAGATGCCGGTTTGAGGACGGACGTAAACCATGGCTGAAGCAGTCGTCGACAACGCCCCCGCCAAGACGGGCCCGGCAGCGGCCAAGCGCCCGCTGCCAGGTATGTCGTTCCTGGAAAACATCGCGCAGATGCCCATGCTGCGCCAGGTCGGCCTCATGGTCGGCCTGGCGGCCAGCGTGGCGATCGGCTTTGCCGTGGTGCTGTGGTCGCAACAACCCGATTACCGTCCGCTGTACGGCAGCCTGTCGGGCATGGACACCAAGCAGGTCATGGACACCCTGGGTGCCGCTGATATCCCTTATAACGTTGAGCCCAACTCCGGTGCTCTGCTGGTCAAGGCCGACGACCTCTCCCGTGCGCGCCTGAAACTGGCGGCTGCCGGCGTAGCGCCCAGCGATGGCAATGTTGGCTTCGAACTGCTCGACAAGGAGCAAGGCCTGGGCACCAGCCAGTTCATGGAGGCCACGCGCTACCGCCGCAGCCTGGAAGGCGAGCTGGCGCGTACCGTTTCCAGCCTGAACAACGTGAAGGCCGCGCGCGTGCACCTGGCCATCCCGAAAAGCTCGGTGTTCGTGCGTGACGATCGCAAGCCCAGCGCCTCGGTGCTGGTCGAGCTGTACCCGGGCCGTGCCCTGGAGGCCGGTCAGGTGTTGGCCATCGTCAACCTGGTGGCGACCAGTGTGCCGGAGCTGGATAAATCCCAGGTCACCGTGGTCGACCAGAAGGGTAACTTGCTGTCCGAGCAGTTGCAGGACTCTGCCCTGACCGAAGCCGGCAAGCAGTACGACTACAGCCGCCGCATGGAAAGCATGCTCACCCAGCGCGTGCGCAACATCCTGCAGCCCGTGCTGGGCAATGACCGCTACAAGGCCGAAGTGTCTGCCGACCTGGACTTCAGTGCCGTCGAGTCGACCGCCGAGCAGTTCAACCCCGATCAGCCAGCATTGCGCAGCGAGCAGTCGGTTGAAGAGCAACGTGCCAGCAGCCAAGGCCCGCAAGGCGTGCCTGGTGCGCTGAGCAACCAGCCGCCAGGCGCCGCTTCGGCACCGCAAACCACCGGTGGCGCCGCTACCCCGGCCGCCGCCATTCAGCCTGGCCAGCCGCTGGTGGATGCCAACGGCCAGCAGGTCATGGACCCGGCCACCGGTCAGCCGATGCTCGCGCCGTACCCGTCGGACAAACGCCAGCAAAGCACCAAGAACTTCGAGCTGGACCGCTCCATCAGCCACACCCGTCAGCAGCAGGGGCGCATGACCCGCCTGTCGGTGGCGGTGGTCGTGGACGACCAGGTCAAGATCGACCCGGCCACCGGCAACACCAGCCGTGCGCCGTGGGCTGCCGAAGACCTGGCGCGCTTCACTCGCCTGGTGCAGGACGCGGTCGGCTTCGACGCCAGCCGTGGTGACAGCGTGACGGTGATCAACGTGCCATTTGCCGCCGACCGTGGCGAAGAAATCGCCGATATCGCCTTCTACCAGCAGCCGTGGTTCTGGGACATCGTCAAGCAAGTGCTGGGCGTGGTGTTCATTCTGGTGCTGGTGTTCGGCGTGCTGCGGCCGGTGCTTAACAACATCACAGGGGGCGGCAAGCAGGCGGCTTCCGATAGCGACATGGAGCTGGGCGGCATGGTGGGGTTGGATGGCGAACTGGCCAACGACCGCGTCAGCCTGGGTGGCCCGACAAGCATTCTGCTGCCTAGCCCGAGCGAGGGTTACGAGGCACAGCTCAACGCAATCAAAGGCCTGGTGGCCGAAGACCCGGGCCGTGTAGCCCAGGTCGTCAAAGACTGGATCAACGCCGATGAGTGATAACCGAGCCGTTACCGCCAAGCTGAGCCGCGTCGACAAAGCGGCAATCCTGTTGCTCTCGCTGGGCGAGACCGATGCGGCCCAGGTACTGCGGCACATGGGCCCCAAGGAAGTGCAGCGGGTGGGTGTGGCCATGGCGCAGATGGGTAATGTGCACCGTGACCAGGTGGAGCAGGTGATGAGCGAGTTCGTCGACATTGTCGGCGACCAGACCAGCCTGGGCGTGGGGTCCGATGCCTATATCCGCAAGATGCTCAACCAGGCGCTGGGCGAGGACAAGGCCAACGGCCTGGTCGACCGCATCCTGCTGGGTGGCAACACCAGCGGCCTGGACAGCCTGAAGTGGATGGAGCCGCGCGCCGTCGCCGACGTGATCCGCTACGAGCACCCGCAGATCCAGGCCATCGTGGTCGCTTACCTCGACCCTGACCAGGCGGGTGAAGTGCTGAGCAACTTCGACCACAAGGTGCGCCTGGACATCGTCCTGCGCGTGTCGTCGCTGAACACCGTGCAGCCGGCGGCGCTCAAAGAGCTGAACCAGATTCTGGAGAAGCAGTTCTCGGGCAACTCCAACGCCGCGCGCACCACCTTGGGCGGTATCAAGCGCGCTGCCGACATCATGAACTTCCTCGACAGCTCCGTGGAAGGTGCACTGATGGATGCGATCCGCGAAGTCGACAGCGACCTGTCGGAGCAGATCGAAGACCTGATGTTCGTCTTCAACAACCTGGCCGACGTCGACGACCGGGGTATCCAGGCGCTGCTGCGCGAAGTGTCGTCCGACGTGTTGGTGGTGTCGCTCAAGGGCGCCGACGAGCGGGTCAAGGACAAGATTTTCAAGAACATGTCCAAACGTGCCTCGGAACTGCTGCGCGACGACCTGGAGGCCAAAGGGCCGGTGCGGGTCAGCGACGTGGAAACGGCGCAGAAGGAAATCCTCACCATCGCCCGCCGCATGGCCGAGGCCGGCGAGATCGTGCTCGGCGGCAAGGGTGCCGAGGAAATGATCTGAGTCACTAGCGGCGGGCCTTGAGGGTTCTGTGTAGGAGCGGGCTTGCCCCGCGAACACCGGCAACGCCGGTGCCATGCACCGCGGCGCCTGCTTCGCGGGAAAAGCCCGCTCCCACAGGGGCCAGACCTGTATCCCTTTGAACAGGGTTGTGAGTACCTGAAAACATGTCCAGCAAAGAACATCACCCCAGCGACCTGATCCGCGCCCGCGACCTCGAGGGCGTGGACGTGTGGACGCTGCCCAGCTTCGACCCGGAGCCAGAGCCCGTACCCGAGCCTGAGCCGGAACCCGAGGCGGTCGAGGAAGAAATCGAGGAAGTGCCGCTGGAAGAAGTCCAGCCACTCACCCTGGAAGAGCTCGAGGCGATCCGCCAGGAAGCCTACAACGAAGGTTTCGCCACCGGCGAGCGAGAGGGCTTTCACAGCACCCAGCTCAAGGTCCGCCAAGAGGCCGAAGCGGCCCTGAAGGCCAAGCTCGACAGCCTCGAGCAACTGATGACCAACCTGATGGACCCGATCGCCGAGCAAGACACGCAGATCGAGAAAACCCTCGTTCACCTGGTGGCGCACATGACCCGCCAGGTGATTGGCCGCGAATTGCGCAACGACTCCAGCCAGATCACCCAGGTGCTGCGCGAAGCACTGAAGCTGCTGCCCATGGGGGCGGACAATATCCGCATTCACCTCAACCCGCAGGACTTCGAGCTGGTCAAGGCCCTGCGCGAACGCCATGAGGAAAACTGGCGGTTGCTGGAAGACAGCGCACTGCTACCGGGGGGCTGCCGTATCGAGACTGCCCATAGCCGCATTGATGCAACCATGGAAACGCGCATCGAGAAAACCGTGGCGCAGCTGTTCGACCAGTTGCACGATCATTCTCTGCACCCGGCGGCGCCAGACATGTCGGTAGACCTGGACGCCCCCGTCGAGCGTTCGGTGGAAAGCCCTGATGCACCTTAAGCGCACCAGCTTCGGCAAGCGCCTGGGCAGTTATGCCGAGGCCATCGCGCTGCCGACCCAACCCATCGTCGAAGGCCGCCTGCTGCGCATGGTCGGGCTCACCCTGGAGGCCGAAGGCCTGCGCGCTGCCGTGGGTAGCCGCTGCCTGGTAATCAACGACGACAGCTACCACCCGGTCCAGGTGGAAGCCGAAGTCATGGGGTTTGCCGGGCCCAAGGTGTTCCTCATGCCGGTCGGCAGCATTGTCGGTATCGCCCCCGGCGCCCGGGTGGTGCCGCTGGACGACGGCGGCCGATTGCCCATGGGCATGAGCATGCTCGGTCGGGTGCTGGATGGCGCCGGCCGTGCGCTGGATGGCAAGGGCGGGATGAAGGCTGAGGACTGGGTGCCGATGGATGGGCCGGTGATCAACCCGCTCAACCGTGACCCTATCAGCAAGCCGCTGGACGTGGGCATCCGCAGTATCAATGGTCTGCTGACCGTTGGTCGCGGCCAGCGCCTGGGCCTGTTCGCCGGTACCGGCGTGGGTAAGTCGGTGTTGCTGGGCATGATGACCCGCTTTACCGAAGCCGAAATCATCGTGGTTGGCCTGATCGGCGAACGGGGCCGCGAGGTGAAGGAATTCATCGAGCACATTCTGGGTGAGGAGGGCCTCAAGCGCTCGGTGGTGGTGGCTTCACCTGCCGATGATGCGCCGCTGATGCGCCTGCGTGCTGCCATGTATTGCACGCGCATTGCCGAGTACTTCCGTGACAAAGGCAAGAACGTGCTGTTGTTGATGGACTCGCTCACCCGTTTCGCCCAGGCCCAGCGGGAAATTGCCCTGGCCATCGGTGAGCCGCCGGCCACCCGTGGTTACCCGCCGTCGGTATTTGCCAAGCTGCCCAAGCTGGTGGAGCGGGCGGGCAATGGCGAGCCGGGCGGTGGGTCGATTACCGCGTTCTACACCGTATTGTCCGAAGGTGATGACCAGCAAGACCCCATCGCCGACTCGGCGCGCGGTGTACTCGACGGCCACTTCGTGCTGTCGCGCCGGTTGGCCGAAGAGGGCCATTACCCGGCCATCGACATCGAAGCCTCGATCAGCCGGGTGATGCCCCAGGTGGTCGACGCCGACCACTTGCGCCAGGCGCAAAAGTTCAAGCAACTGTGGTCGCGCCTGTCGCAAAGCCGCGACCTGATCAGCGTGGGCGCCTACGTGGCCGGCGGCGACCCGGAAACCGACCTGGCCATTGCCTTGCAATCCAGGCTTGTGGATTTTCTGCGCCAAGGCCTGCAGGAGAATGTGGGCATGGCGCAGAGCCGCGAACAGTTGGGGGCGATCTTCACGCCCCCGGCAGGCTGATAGGGCATGGCCCTGCCTGGGCGCGCGGCGCGCCTGACGCCGGTGGTGGGCATGGCCGAAGAGGCCGAGCGCAAGGCCGCCCAGCGCCTGGGGCATTTCCAGCAGCAAGTGGCCACGGCTCAGGCCAAGCTGGCCGAACTGGAGCGTTTTCGTGAGGATTACCAGCTGCAGTGGATCAACCGTGGCGGGCAGGGGGTAAATGGCAGCTGGCTGGTCAACTACCAGCGTTTTCTGGGGCAGCTTGAAACGGCCATGACCCAGCAGCGTCAGAGCCTGGTCTGGCACCAGAACAACCTCAACAATGCCCGTGGCATTTGGCAGCAGGCCTATGCCCGGGTAGAGGGGTTGCGCAAGCTGGTGCAGCGCTACATGGACGAAGCCCGGCGCGCCGAAGACAAGCGTGAGCAGCGGTTGCTGGACGAACTGTCGCAGCGCCTGCCCCGCCAAATCCTTTAGCCAAAGCCTTGCGCTGTGCCTTGTAGGAGCGGCCTTGTGCCGCGAAAGGGCCGCAGAGCGGCCC
>NZ_JBWKXT010000017.1:0-103837 GCF_059423245.1 Pseudomonas sp. GW460-LB5 | reverse complement strand
GTGGGGTGGGGTGGGTCGAGAGTTCATGGCTTTTCGCTTCCAGACCACCTGCCCCCGCACGCGTGAAATTTTTCCCTGTTTCAGAGGTTTTTGTTAATGGCGTTAACATCGAAAAAGCGCCGTTTTGTCGAGTCCAAGGCTGCTGGTGCCTCGAATCGCGAAGCGGCGGAAGCCGCAGGTTACGCGGCGGGCAGCGCTTCGGCTGCAGGTTCTCGGCTCGCCAAAGACCCTGACGTTGTTGCCGCCCTGGAAAAGTTAAAGGCGCCCCGAAATGTTAAGCCTGAGCCGGAGCGCGAGACCTTCGAGGCCGACCCGCCAGGTGACGAGTCGGGCGACCTGGTTGACCTACCCAACACCGATGATCCGCTCGTTTGGTTACTGGCGCTGATGAACGATCCCCAGGCCAAGATCTTTGATCGGCGCAACGCCGCCCAGTCGGCGCTCCCGTACTTTCACGGCAAGAAGTCCGGCATGGGCAAAAAGGAACAGAAGCTCGAAGAAGCGGCGAAGGTGGGAGCTAGCGGCAACCGCTTCGGGCTGCGTGAGCGCCACTTGAAGGCCGTCAAATGAAGAAGTGGTCTACCGCGTGCCCCGACTGGGAGAGCAGGATCGTCCGTGGCCAGGCACTCGTGCCGGTGGAGCCCATCTTCCCCGAGCAGGCAGAAGATGCTCTCGACGTGTTCTGCAACCTTCGAATGGTTGATGCCGACGGTAGCCCCCTGATGGGGGATACCTGCCGCAGCTGGGTGCTTGATGTTGTGGCCGCGCTCTTCGGCGCGTACGACGCCGACGCCGGCCGCAGGCTGATCACCAACTACTTCCTGATGGTGAGCAAGAAGAACGGCAAGTCGACGATCGCCGCGGGCATCATGCTCACGGCCCTGATCCTGAACACCCGGCCCTCTGGCGAGTTCCTGATCCTGGCGCCCACGAAGGAAGCGGCTGACAACGCGTTCAAGCCGATCCGGGACATGATCGATGCGGACGAAGACCTGCAGGCCAGGTTCCATGTGCAGGAATACAACCGGATCGTCACCGACAACCTGAACAAGGCAAACCTGAAGGTGGTGGCGGCCGACTCGGCCACTGTCACTGGCAAGAAAGCGACTGGTGTGTTCATCGACGAGCTCTGGGAGTTCGGCAAGCAGGCCAAGTCGGCGAAGATGCTGGTCGAGGCCACTGGCGGCCTAGCGTCACGCCCAGAGGGGTTCGTTTTCTACTGCACCACCCAGTCCGATGAGCCGCCGGCCGGCGCCTTCAAGGCCAAGCTGGACTACGCGCGCAAAGTGCGTGACGGGGAGATCGAGGACCGGCGCTTCCTGCCGGTGATCTACGAGTTCCCGAAAGAGATGATCGAGCGGAACGAACATCGTGACCTGGCAAACGCCCATGTGACCAACCCCAATTGGGGGCTTTCTGTCGATCAGGAGGTGATCGAGCAGAAGTATCAGGAGGCGCAGGCAGAGGGCGAGGGAGCAATTCGCGGCTTCTTGGCTAAACACCTCAACGTCGAGATTGGGCTGGACCTGCGGTCGGACCGCTGGGCGGGCGCTGATCATTGGGAAGCTGGAGCCGAGGCTGGCCTGACTCTGGAGAGCCTGCTGCAGCGTTCTGAAGTGGTCACGGTGGGGATCGACGGAGGCGGCCTTGACGACTTGCTCGGCCTGACTGTGCTCGGTCGCGAGCCCTTCACTCGCCAATGGCTCCACTGGGCTCACACCTGGGCGCACAACATTGTGTTCGAGCGGCGGAAGGATATCGCCAGTGCGCTGAGGGACTTCGAGAAGGCGGGCGATCTGACCGTCGTTGATCGACCAGGTGATGACGTCCAGCAGGTGGCTGACATCATCTGCGATATCAGGGACCGCGGCCTGCTGCCGGAGAAGCTGGCAATCGGTGTGGACTCGGCCGGTATCGGCGACATCGTTGACGAGCTGACCACCCAGGAGCGCGGGATCACCATGGAGCAGATCGTGGCCATCTCGCAGGGCTGGAAGCTCAACGGCGCGATCAAGACGACCGAGCGCAAAGTGGCTGGGGGCGAACTGGTCCACTGCGGCAGCGCGCTGATGAACTGGTGTGTCGGTAATGCCCGTGTCGTTCCGCAAGGCAATGCCATCACGATTACCAAGCAGGCCAGCGGCTCGGCAAAGATTGATCCGCTGATGTCGACATTCGATGCTGTTTCGCTGATGGCGCTGAACCCGGAAGGCTCTGGTGATCTCCAGGGCTTCTTTGACAACCCGATCATGGTAGGAATCTGATGGCCGACAAGAAACCGGGCCGGGTGAAGGCTGCGCTGCAAAACTGGCTCGGGGTGCCGATAGGCCTGAAGGACGGCGCATTTTGGCAAGAATGGTTCGGCAGCTCTGCATCTGGAAAGCACGTATCAGTCGACAAGGCCATGCAGTTGTCCACGGTATGGGCATGCGTAAGGCTGCTGTCCGAGTCCGTCTCTACGCTGCCGCTCAAGCTTTTTCGGCGCCTTCCCGACGGATCACGCGAGGTTGCCAAAGACCATCCGTTGTTCCGTGTGCTGTGCCGAATCCCAAACGCCGAGATGACCCCGCAGCGCTTCATGCTGCTGGTGGTGGCGAGCATCTGCCTTCGAGGTAATGCGTTTGTCGAGAAGAAGATGATCGGCAGCCGGATCATCGCCCTGGTGCCGCTTCTCCCCCAGTCCATGAGGGTGAAACGGCAGGACAACGGGCGTCTGAAGTACACCTACAACGAGAATGGCGTGGACCGCGACATTCCCGAGAAGAACCTGATGCACATCCGCGGCTTTGGCCTGGATGGGGTGTGCGGGATGCTTCCGGTAACCACCGGGCGCGAGATCTTCGGCTCGGCGATGGCGATCGAGGAGGCCGCGGCGAAGGTGTTCGCACAGGGCATGCAGGCGTCCGGCATCCTGAGCAGCGACGCCAAGATCACACCGCAGCAGCGCGAGCAGCTTCGGGCCAGCATGCAGGCGTTCATGGGGTCGAAGAACGCCGGCAAGATCATGGTGGCGGAGGCAGGCTTCAAGTACCAGGGCATCACGATGAACCCTGAGGCCGCCCAGATGCTGGAGTCCAGGTCTTTCGGGATCGAGGAAATGTGCCGTTGGTTCCGTGTGCCGCCCTTCATGGTCGGTCACATGGACAAGCAGTCCAGCTGGGCTGCTTCGGTTGAGGCGCAAAACCTTCACTTCCTCACCAACAGCCTGCGGCCGCTACTGGTCAACATCGAGCAGGAAATCACTCGTTGCCTGATCGGCGAGGCCGATGCCGACGACTACTTCGCCGAGTTCGCGGTGGAAGGCTTGCTTCGCGCTGACAGTGCTGGCCGCGGGGCCTGGTACAACACGGCTCTGCAAAACGGTTGGATGTCTCGCAACGAGGTGCGCCGGCTTGAGAACCTGCCACCAATCCCGGGCGGCGACACATACACGGTCCAATCCGCACTGGTGCCATTGGACCAGCTCGGGAAGCCGAGCGCAGGGGTCTCGCCGGCTGCCTCGGCTTTCATGCTTCGGCTGGTCTCGGCACGCAACAACGACGACCGAGAGGCCATCAACAATGCGGTCGACCTGGCTTCCCAGGCATTGGCAACCGGAAACCCAGACGGGCCTATGATGGCCCACGCGCTGATATCGATGCCGCTGCTCAAAGCGGCCTGACCTGGAGTAACCCATGACTCTCAAGACACTACCGGCGGCGCCGGCGGTGCGGCCGCACGCGCGCGTCGAGTCCGATCTGCTGCCGAAGGCCATGGAGCGCTGGAATCCGGCGATCAAGGCGGCGGCCGGCGACGACTCCACCACCATCACCATGTACGACCCGATCGGCATGGATTGGTGGACAGGCGAGGGCGTCACCGCCAAGCGCGTCAGTGCCGCTCTGCGCAGCATCGGCGACAAAGACATCACCGTGAAGATAAACAGCCCAGGCGGCGATGTTTTCGAGGGCCTGGCGATCTACAACCTGCTGCGCGAGCACAAGGGCAAGGTAACCGTCCAGGTGCTTGGTCTGGCTGCCTCGGCCGCGTCGTTCATCGCCATGGCAGGCGATGAAATCCAGATCGCCCGAGCCGGTTTCATGATGATCCACAACGCTTGGACCATCGCCGCTGGCGACCGAAACGACTTCACCGAAGTCGCTGACTTCCTCGACCAGATCGACGCAACCCTGGCCGACATCTACGCGGTCAGGACGGGCGATGAAGCCGCAGCAATGCGCATCCTGATGGACGTAGAGACCTGGATGGGCGGCAGTTCGGCAGTCGAGGCCGGATTCGCGGACGGCCTGCTCCCATCTGATGCGGCACAGGAAGACCCCCAAGCCAGCGCGGCTCAGCAGGTCGCAGCGCGACGCCTGGACACGATCCTAGCCAAACAGGGCATGCCTCGCTCCGAGCGCCGAGCCCTGATTCAAGAACTCAAGGGGGGTAAGCCTGGCGCTGCCCCCTCCGGTACGCGCAGCGCTGCCGAAAACCAGGCCGATCTGGCCAACCACTTTGCCGATTTGCAGGCCGCCATGTCGCGGTTTTCGGCAGCAGCCCTCAAGTAACCGGAGAAGATCCTATGGCAGACAACACCGCCGACCTGCTTAAGCAGGTCTCCAACGAGCTCAAGCAGGCCACTAGCGATTTCAGCAAACAGGCTGAAAACGCCCTGGCCGAGGCCAAGAAGGCCGGCAGCCTTTCCGAAGAAACCAAGAACGCTGTCGACGAGCTGGCGACCAAGTTCAACAGCCTGACCGAGGCCGAGAAGCAGCTGAAGGCCCAGCTGGGCGAGCTCGAACAGGAGTTCGCGCGCCTGCCTTCGGCTGGCACCCCGCAGACCCAGGACAGCCTCGGTGGCGTGGTGATCAAGAGCGAAGCGCTCAAGCAGTTCGCGGCCAGCATCGAAGGCGGCAAGCGTGTCAACATTCCGGTCAGCGCCGCGCTGCTGTCCACCGATGTTCCCGCCGGCATCGTCGAGCCTCAGCGCCTGCCTGGCATCGACACCGCGCCGAAGCAGCGGCTGTTCATCCGCGACCTGATCGCCCCGGGCCGAACCACTGCCCCGGCGATCTTCTGGGTACAGCAGACCGGCTTCACCAACGCCGCCAAAGTCGTGGCCGAGGGCACCGCCAAGCCCTATTCCAACATCGAATTCGCGTCGAAACTCACTGCAGTTTCGACCATCGCCCACATGTTCAAGGCCTCCAAACAGATCTTGGACGACTTCGCCCAGTTGGGTTCGACCATCGATGTCGAAATGCGATACGGCCTCAAGTACGTCGAGGAGCAGGAGATCCTGTTTGGTGACGGCACTGGCGTTCACCTGCACGGCATCGTCCCTCAGGCCTCGAAATACGTCCCGGCATTCGAAGTGGAGAAACGGTCGGGCATCGATGATCTCCGCCTGGCGATGTTGCAGGCCCAGCTAGCGCGCTTGCCGGCTTCCGGTCATGTCCTGCACTTCATGGACTGGGCCAAGATCGAACTGACCAAGGACACGCTGGGTCGCTACATCCTCGCCAACCCGCTGGGTCTGGCTGGCCCCGTCCTGTGGGGCTTGCCGGTGGTGGCCACCGAGGTCGCCGCCTTCCTAGGCAAGTTCCTGACCGGCGCATTCCAGACTGGCGCTCAGCTGTTCGACCGTGAAGACGCCAACGTGGTGATCTCGACCGAAAACGCCGACGACTTCGAGAAGAACCTGATCTCGATCCGCTGTGAAGAGCGCGCTGCGCTGGCGGTGAAGCGTCCGGAAGCGTTCATCTTCGGTGAATTCGCCGCCCCGGTCACTCCGTAACCCAATGTGAGGGCCGCACAAGATGCGGCTCCTGGAGGCATTCATGAAGCTGAAAACCCTGAAACCTCTGTACCTGGGTGGCCAAACGCTGGTGGAGGGCACGCCCTTCGAAACCATCGAGCAGCACGGACGCCAGTTGATCCAGAAGGGCTATGCAGAGCTGGACGACTCGGAAAGCAAGGTGGTGGTTACCATTTCGCAGGAAGATGCAGCTGGCGCGGGCGTGCTGACCACCAGCAGCCTGGGGGCGGTAGCCTTGCCGATTGCTCCGCCAGTCGCTGCCTTCAAGGCTAAGCACAAGGGCGCTGGCAAGTACATCGTGGTGGACGCTGAAAGCAACCAGGTTGGCGAGTTCTCCGGTAACCAGGAAGAAGCCAATGCGGAAGCTGAGCGACTGATCGCCGGTGGTGAGCCGGCGCAGGCCGAGGAGTAACCCATGCCCGTGATCGCCATCGATCTGGCCATGCATCACCTGCTGGCCGAGCCGGAAGATCAGGTGCTGGTCGAGGCGCAGCTTGGTGCAGCGGAAGATGCGGCGATGGGTTTCCTCAACCGCCGCTTCTACCTGGATCAGGTGGCCCTCGACCAGGCCCGCGCCGGATTGTCGGCTTCCATGCGGCAAGCCAGGGAGGCGAACGCGGCGGCGGTTGCTGCTGCGGAAGCCGAGCAGGATCACACCCTGCGCTGTCGTCTGCTTGAACACGCCCGGCAAGCACTGGCCGAGGCTTACGACCATGCCGACGCCATCGCGTACGGCATGGTGCTCAACCCAGCGATCCAGGCTGCCTGCCTGCTCAAACTGGGTCATCTGTTCTCCAATCGTGAGGAGGTGGTCACCGGAGCGACCGCTGTCGAGCTGCCGCTGGCCTCCCAGCACCTGCTGATGCCGCACCGCATCCGGATGGGTGTGTGATGCAGGCCGGCAGGCTCCGGCACCGCATCGACATCGAGGAAATGACCACTCCCCGAGATCCGGTGACCGGTGAGTACGGCGAACCCCAGTGGGTGGCGCGCTGGTCCAAATGTCCGGCGAGTGTTCAGGATCTATCCGCACGAGACTTCATTGCTGCCAAATCTCAGCAGGCTGAGGCGACCGGACGCATGGTCATCCGCTATCGCACCGGTGTTGAACCCACCATGCGGATTCGTTTCAGGGGCGAGATTTACAGCATTGTCGGGCCCCCGCTGGCGGACCCGAAGTCAGGCCTCGATTTCCTGACCATTCTGGTCTCCAAGGGGGTGAAAGATGGCTGACCAGATCAGCGTGCGCCTGCAGGGATTGAAGGCCGCCACCGACAAGATGGCCGGCCTGACGCCGAAGCTGCGTCGAGGCGCCCTGCGCAAGGCAGCTCGCCAGGCCATGAACATCGTTAGGGACGACGCCAAGGCGCGGGCACGGGCGCTGGATGATCCAGAAACCGCCGAGAAGGTCTGGAAGAACATCGTCACCCAGGAATCGGCCCGCCAAGGGCGACGCGAGGGCGGCGTAGTGATGAAGGTCGGCATTCGCGGCGGTTCCAGTTCCAACCAGCACAGCAAGGACGCCACCGGCAACCCCGGCGGTGATACCCGGCACTGGCGGTACTTGGAGTTCGGCACCCAGTACAACCCGCCGGCCCCGTTTATGCGCCCTGCATTCTCGACGAACGTCAACGCCGTAACCGATCGCTTCGTGCAGGTGTTCGGCCAGGAAATCGAAGCGGCACTGTGAGGAGCCTATGGAAGCGCCAATTTTTGCCGTTTGCTCGGCTGACCCAAGTGTGGCTGCGCTTCTCGGCTCCGGCATTGATTGCCGGCTGTACTCCTTCGGTGAGGGGCCGGAAAAGCCGATCAAACCGTATGCGGTCTGGAGCGTGATCGCTGGCAGCCCTGAGAACTACTTGGCCGGCCGCCCCGACGCCGACGGCTTCACCCTGCAACTGGACGTGTATGCCGCAACTGGCGGGCCGGTGTTGGCCGTCACCAAGGCGCTGTGTGCAGCTATCGAGTTGCGCGCTCGCATCGTCCGCTGGGGCGCAACTGATCGCGACCCTGACACAAAGGACTACCACCGAAGTTTCGACGTGGACTGGATAGTCCGCCGATGAATCCACCGAGCCCGCCTAGTGCGGGCTTTTTTTTGCCCGACAGGAGACCACCATGTCGATTTTGACCCAAGGCACCCAGGTATTTGCCCTGATGCCGCCACTCACCGGCACCGGCCCTTTCACTGTGGTGGAAGTCGAGTGCGCCACTGCCTTTAACCCTGGTGGTGCGCCCAAGGAGCAGATCGAGGACACCTGCCTCAGCTCCAATGAGCGCACCTACAAGCCAGGTTTGCGTACCCCGGGCCAGGCCTCGCTGACCATCAATGCTGACCCAAACAGCCCGAGCCACATCCGGCTACATCAGCTGTCAGAGTCGAACGGTGACACTACCCTGAAGTGGGCGGTGGGCTGGTCTGATGGTCCTCTGGATGTCGATGGCAAGCCAACCGCTGTGCCAACCGTGAGTGCCGAAGGCGATGATTTTGAACTGCCGGCGACCCGCACCTGGTTCGTATTCCAGGGCTATGTGGCCGACTTCCCGTTTGACTTCGCTGCGAATGCAGTGGTCAGCACCGCGGTTTCCATTCAACGCTCGGGCGGTTCCGCCTGGATCAAGAAAACCACCTAAGGGGCCAATATGGATCTCGCACAACTGAAGAAGAAGGGGGGCGTCATTGCTGACGCCCTGGTACCGAAAAAGGTCGAGTGGAAACACAACGACGATACCGGCAAGCCCATCACCGACAAGTTCACTGTGCATGTGCGCCGACATGCCTTTGGTGTCATGGAGGCTATGTTTGCCGGAGGCGAAGCCGAGCGCTTCAAAAACGCCCGCTACCTGGCAGCGTCGATCATGCTCGGCAAGGACGGGACCGAAGAACTTCCATTCGATGACGCAGTGAACCTCGACTCGGCGCTGGGCATCGTCCTGCTCAATGCCGTTAACGAGGTGAACAACCCTCCAGCAAAGACCTGACCCCGGCCGACGAACTCTGGCATGAGCTGGTGCTGAACGGAGTTGGTGGAAGCACAATTGCAGAAGCCAAGGCCACTCTATCCTATGCGGAAGTCCTGGCCTGGGTTGCATACCGGGACAAGCACGGTTCGCTCAGTCTGTCGCGCCGGATTGAACTTGCAGCTGGGGTTGTCGCCCTGCAAGTCAACCGGAGTGGTGGAGGCAAGGCGGATCTATATGACTTCCTACCGCACCATGCCCGGCCGGGGAGCGATCTTGAGCAGGCAATGAGGGAATGGGCGTGATCTGGTAGCATTCGGCTTTTTTTGGGAGGGACTCCATGCAGATCGCCATCCTTGTTGTGCTCGTATTGATCCTTGTCGTCATAGCCCCCTGGATGCTCGCTGTCCTGGCCGCGGCGGCAGTTGCATATGGCTTGTGGGTTGTCGTCACTGGTTTGGTTTTTTTTGTTCTATTTGTCGGGATAGTGGGCTGGCAAGGAATTCAGGCTCGCAAGCCTGTAATTTCTTCCAAAACCGAGAAGGCTATCGAGCGCGCGAATGAGGACTTCAGGCGGAAGGAGGCCGAAAGGGCCACCGTTACTTCTGCTATCTCCAGCGAGACAGTTAAAGACAAACCGAGAAAGCAGATCATCTGCCGATCATGTTCGGCAGAGATCGAAAAATTCAGCATGTTCTGTCCCGTTTGCGGCAAAAAGCCCATATAGACGAGCAAATTACGAAGCCCGCGAAAGCGGGTTTTTTTATGCCCGGAGAAAACTATGGCCAGCAGATCGCTTGGCACGCTCACCCTCGATCTAATAGCTAGGATTGGCGGTTTTCAGCAAGGGATGGACCAGGCAGCCCGTTCAACACAGAGAAGCATGGGGCAGGTTGTTAGGCACTCCGAGTCGGCCTCGGAGAGTGTTACGGGGTCGTTCAAGGCGATCGCCGGGGCTGCAGCTGCGTTTCTCAGCGTTCAACAGCTTGTCGAATATTCGCAGACGTGGCTCGGCGTACAGAACCGCATCAAGCAGGTTTCTGAGACGTTTGACGAGTTCTCCAAGCAGTCGTCTGCAGTTTTTTCGATTGCGCAGAACTCGCAGTCCTCCCTGGAGGCAACGGCCGAGCTCTACCAGCGGATCGCAGCTTCATCGGGACAGCTCGGCGCAACCCAAGAGAAGGTCGCCCAAGTCACGCAGAACATCAGCAAGGCTATGTCTGCCAGCGGGGTGTCCGCTGAGTCAGCCCAGGCCGCCCTGGTCCAGCTCGGTCAGGCTTTTGCGTCGGGCGTGCTTCGCGGGGAAGAGCTCAACTCTGTACTCGAGCAAGCTCCTGGGCTGGCACAGGCTATTGCTGACGGATTGGGAGTAGCCCGGGAGTCGCTTCGTTCAATGGGCGAAGCTGGAAAACTGACCTCGAAGGAGGTGTTCTCCGCCATCCTGAGCCAGACCAGGTCGATCGATGATGCTTTTGCGAGATCCCAGACAACGGTGTCCGGCGCCTTCCAGGTTATGGAAAATAGTGCTGCCAAGTTCTTTGGCACGCTGGACGAGACGCTTGGAATCACCAAGAGCTTCGTTCAAACCGCGCTCTCGGCCTCTGCAGCCTGGGATGCCTCTGGCGTCGAGAGCTTCACCCAGGTACTGAAAACCGGTCTGTACGTTGCGCTCGCGCGCGTCGCAGCTGGATTCGTGAGCGCTACCGGTGCCAAGTATCTCGACATCAAGGCTACGCAGGAGCAGTTGTATGCGAATTCCCTTGCCACAGCTGGCGAGCTCAGAAGGGCGGAAGCAGTAAAAGCTGGTGCAGTAGCAGATGTCGAATCTGCGGCCAGGGCTGTGGCCAATGCCAAGGCCAAGGTAACAGCCGATCGGCAGGTGATCACCTCAGAGGTTGCCAGGCTCGAATCTGTGCAGGCCGCGCTGGCAGCAGAGAAACTTCTTGAAGCGCAGCGCCTACAGGCACAGATATCGGATGTTGGTCGGCAGCAGACCATTGCTCGCATGGCAGAGCTGCGGCTTGCCGAGGTTGCGATCACAAATCAGCTGACCGCTGCCGAAGCGAAGCTGGCGACAACAACGCTGGCAACGTCCGCCCAAGTTACCGCAGCCATCAACCAGCAGACGGTCGCCAAAGAGGCTCTAGCGGTAGCCAACACCAAGGTCAACGCGACACAGATTGCAGCGACGGCATCCATGGGGGCCTGGTTCTCCGCGAGCACAGCCATGGGAGCGTCAATGCTCACCCTGCGCAACGCTGCAAGTGGTGTTCTACGCATGGCCGCCGGGTGGCCCGGTCTTATTCTGACCGTCGGTGCGCTGGCGCTGTCGTTCATCGACTTCGGCGATAAGGCTGAGGAGGGCGCCGGCAAGGCAGCGAACGTCTTCGAAGACGCCTCGGCTCGCATCCGCCAGGCTTCCCGGTCCATGCTGCCGAAGAACCTAAGCACCCAGTCCTACGAACAGCTGCAGGATCGACTGAAGGGGCTGCAGGGCGAGCTTAAGGAAACCGAGAAGCTGCAGGAGCGGTTCCAGAAAGGGGTCGATGACAAGAGCGATGTGCCGTTCGAAACGTCGCTCGACGCCTCGAAGGAGAAAGCAGACGCGCTCAGGCTGGCCATCCAGTCGGTGCAGAAGGAGCTGAATAGTTCCCGTTTGGCATCGGATAAAGAGGGCAGCACCTACCTCAAGAACCTTGAAAAGCAGGCCGTGGTTGCGGGCAAGCTGACCGAGGTGGAGAAGTTGCGAGCCCAGATTGCTGCTGGTGCGGTCAAGTTCTCGCCAGATGACGAAAAGAAGGCCCTGGCCGCCGCAGAGGCAATCGACAAGGCGAACAAGGCTCTGAAGGGGTCGAAGGCTGGCGACAAGGACAGCAAGGCGCTCAGTCGGCGCTTCGAGGAAATGGAGGAGGGTTATCAGCGGCAGATCGAGCTGATCAACACCTCGACCGACAAGCGCAAGAATGCGAGCGAGGTCGAGAAGCTGGCCTTCGAGGTCTCCACCGGCAAGCTGGAGGGCGTCAATGCCCAGCAGCGCAAGCGCCTGGAAGGCCTTGCGGCTGAACTCGACGCGCTGAAGAAGCTGAAACAGGCCGAGGAAGATGCCAATAAGCTGGCCTCCTTCCGATCCAGCGTAAACGAGGACTACCTGACAGCCAAGAATGGTTTCGATCAGGAGCTTGCTGGCGCCGGCCGTGGCGACAAGTACAAGGAGCGGATGAAAGAGCGGCTGTCGATCGAGGAGGATTTCAATCGCCAGCAGCGCGAGTTGGTCCTGCAGCGCAACAGCGGCGACATCAGCCAGGGTCTGTACGACCAGGAAACCCAGGTGCTCAGCGCAGCCCTGGCCGAGCGCCTGGAGCTGCAAAACGACTATTACAGCCAGCTCGATGAGGCGCAGAGCAACTGGATGGATGGTGTCACCAGCGCCTGGGAGAACTTTGCTGACGCCGCGACCGACTACTCAGCCATGGCCGCTGACGCCACCACGTCTGTCCTCGGTAGCGCCAGGAGCGAGCTCGGGTCGTTCCTCTCTGATGTGGCTACGGGCTCGAAGGATGCCGGTGATGCGCTGATGGATATGGTCGGCGGGTTCGCCAGGTCGATGGTTGATGCGCTGGCAGACATGGCTGCCCAGTGGCTGGTGTATCAAGCGGTGCAGCTGATGGTCGGTAAGACGACACAGGCCAGCGCGGTACCGACTTTGATTGCCAACGCTCAGGCAACGTCGTTCCAGGCCCAGCTCGCAGCCTTCGCCAGTACCGCTGCGATACCTATCGTGGGGCCGGCACTGGCACCTGGTGCTGCAATTGCCGCAGCGATGGCTACTGCCCCCCTGGTGGCCGGTGTAGCGAGTTCCGCTCTGGTGGGTATGGCGCACGACGGTATCGATAGCGTTCCTCGCGAAGGTACCTGGTTGCTTCAAAAGGGCGAACGCGTCACCACGGCATCGACCAGTGCAAAGCTGGATAAGACTCTCGACGAGGTGAACAAGGGCAGCAGAGGAGGTCAGCCGGAGGGCACAGGCCAGCCGGTAGCTGTGCACCAGGTCTTCCATGTGAATGGAGATGTGAGCCCTCAGACGGTTGCCATGATTCAACAGGGCATGCGCCAAACGATGTCCGCAATCCTGCAGGACGTGGGCCGAAACGGCCAAATCATGCAGAGCATCCGCAAGAAACTTTAAGGTGGAACGATGGCGATCGAATGGCCAACCCAGGTGTGCCCGGCTGAGATGAGTTGGGGCATGGTCTATAACAACCGCGACTTCAGCTCCACGCTGAATAACAGCCAGCAGATCGTGGGCTATCCAGGTTCGTACTGGAAATGCTCACTTTCGCTACCTCCGTTGACCCGCGACCGAGACCGGATCGTGACTGCTTTCATGGGGCGCCTGCAGGGCCGCTTTGGCACGTTCAAACTGCCCGCGTTCACCCGTCGGCGCACTGACAACATCGGCGCTCCCGTGGTGCTGGGCGGCCTCGCAATGGCCTCCCACATCACGCTGGGGGCTGTGTCGGTAAACCGGAAGGTCTTTAGTCAGGGCGACTACATCACCATTGACGGCGTGATGCATGAGGTGGTTGAGGACGTGGTTTCGAGCGCGCAAGGGGTGGCGGTGCTGCCCCTCAACAGGCGCTTGCGAGCGGCCTTGATTTCCGGCACCCCGGTTGAGTATCGAAACCCTTACTCGATCATGCGCCTGTCTGAGGACAGCTACACCCTGTCGGTCAGGCCCGTAGTGGCTGAACTGACCATCGAATGCCGGGAGGCGTTTTAAATGGCATTGGTTTTCCCTTTCTCGCCGTCGGTGCTGAACATCATTGCCGCCGGCAACTTCACGCCGGTTTTCGCCTGCGAGCTGGATTTTGCCGATGGCATGGTCCGGGCGCATACGGGTACCGGCCAACTGACGATCAACGGCCAGGCCTACGATGGTGTTGGCACCTTCGGGGAAGTGGGCGCGGCCAGCGAGAGCGCAGAATCGGGGTCATCGCTGTCTATTGACCTGACGCTAAACGGCCTGGACAGCTACATCCTTTCCCAGACCTCGGTGGCTGGCTGCCGGGGCCGGCTGGCTCGCCTGATGTTCGTCGTCTATGACGAGGCGGGGAATTACGCCGCCGACATCCTGTTCAGCGGTCGTATGGACGCCGCCAAGTTGTCCTATGGCGGTTCGGCAGGCGACAGCTCGATCACGGTCACCATCATTGACCGGATGGCTGAGTGGAACCGGATTGGTACTGAGCGCTGGACCGACGAGAACCACCGTGCCCGGCATGACGGTGACCGCTTCTTCTACGCCGTTGCCCAGATGGCGGAATGGCCCATCTACTGGGGCGCCAAGAAAGACGCGCCGTCCTTCACCTACGAGTAAACGCCATGCGCTATCGAGACTGGCCCACGAGGCTACACGAGACCATCCAGGCCGCTTTCGAGCGGCCTTTTTTGTGGGGCGAATTTGACTGTTGCCTGTTTGTAGCGGACTGCGCGGTGGCGATCTGCGGCGTTGACCCGGCGAAGGAGTACCGCGGGCGGTACAAGACAGAGATCGGCGCCAAGCGCGTGATGGCGTCGACGCACGGATCGGTCGAGGCGGCGCTGGACACCTGCTTCGAAAGGGTTGATGTGCAGTTCGCTCAGCGCGGCGACATCGTCACGTTCGAAAACGAATCGGGGAAGTGCGTGGCAGTGCTCTGGAGTGGCCGGTATTGGGCGGCTACCGAGTCTGGTGCTGCAGCCGTTGATTGCGAGCCCTTGGTGGCCTGGAGAGTTGAATAGTGGGAAGCTCGATCAAATCAGTCGTGAAGCTCGTCACTGCGCCCATCAAAGCGCTTTACGACCCGGTGGGCGCCTTCAAGGACGTGTTCGGCGGCGTGCAGGGTATCTTCGCGGGCCTGACCGGTGCGGCCAAGGTTTCGGGGGCCGGCAGCTCGGAGCCCAGCTCACAGACTGTCCGCTCCTCCAAGGCCCCGGTGCGCTTCATTCTCGGTCGGGCCAGCACCGGTGGTGTGCTGGCCTGGATTCAGGAGCAGCCTGGCGACCAGACCAGTGGCGAGTGGCTGCACATCGTTTACGTGCTGTCTGAGGGGGCCATCGCGGGCGTCGATCAGATCTACGTAGATGAGCGCCCGCTGTCTGAGCTGGGGGAGAATGCCACGTCTGAGGTGATCATTGACCCGGCCCAGGTTAACGCCTTCCTTTTGGCCAACTGCCCAGACTGGCGCCAAGAGCAGATCGGTCGGGGCCTGTCGTTTGTCCGGCTGTCGTTCAAGTACGACGCCGAGAAGTTTCCGTCGGGCATACCGGATGTGCGTTTCGTGGTTCGTGGGCGACGCGACATTTATGACCCCCGCAACGGGAGCTCCGGCTATTCGGCCAACACAGCGCTGCTGATCCTCTGGTATCTGCGCAACCGCTGTGGCATTCCCGACGACGAGATCATCTTCCAGTCCTTTGCCAGTGCGGCCAACATCAGTGATGAGGCCGTTGGTGGGCCGGACGGCACAGTGACACCTCGCTACTTTGCAGGTGCCGTCATTGGCGCCGACGAGAAGCGCAATACCGTTTTGGACAACCTGCTGTCGGCCTGTGCCGGCACCTTGATCCGGGTCGGCGGGCGCTGGTCGCTCCAGGTGGGCGCCTACTATGGGCCGGCCGACTTCACCATCAACGAAGACATGGTGATCGGTACCGTTGAGGGCACGACCGAGGTCAGTAACAGCGATGCCATCAACACCATGCGCGGGACGTTTGTTGACCCTGCACAGGCCTGGGCTGAGACCGACTACCCCGAGGTCGCGATTCAGGACTGGATCACCGCAGACGGTGGCGAGCTCGCTGAGTCGCAGTCGTTTGCCTATGTGACAGACGCCTACCTGGCGCAGCGGCTCGCAAACATCAGCCTACGACGCCGACGCTCCGGCGGCTCTGTATCCATGCCGTTGAACTTCAACGGCTACAACTGCCGCCCGGGGCGTGCAGTCAAGGTCGATCTGCCTTCGCTGAACATTCTGGGCGAGTTCATGGTCACGGAGTGGACCATGGGCGCTGCCGATGCCTGCAAAGTGACCCTCAAGCCCTACGAGCAGGCCATCTTTGATGATGCTGTGGGCCAGCCCTACGACCCGCTGGGGTTCATCAACCTGCCCGTGGGCGGCCTGGCTGCAGTCACCGGCCTGGCGTGGACGCCCAGCAGCGTGGCCGAGATCATCCAAGGCGTTCTCAGCTGGGTGTCCCCGGCGCAGACCGTGCTGAGCTACACCGTGACGATCCGCAAGGGCACTGAGGTCGTCCAGTCGCTCAAGGTGGGCGGGGAGGCCGTAAGCTGCAACATCAATGGCCTGGCCTCCGGCACCTATGCCATGAGCGTCGTTGCCTTCGGCCCGGGTACCCGATCGGGCGAGGCGAGCATCAACGTGAACGTGGGCGGTCCGCCCGTGCCAGAGAGTTGCGATTATTTCGCCTCGGTGGACAGCATCACCCTGGTACCGGTCAACCGGCAGAACAGCCTGAACGGCGGGACGTACGAATACTTCCATGCGACCAACCCCCAAGCGCCCATCGCTGATGCCGTGTACCTGGGGCAGGGACTGACCTTCACCCACACGGGGTTGGCGTTTGCCAAGCAGTACTTCTACTACGTGCGTTCGGCCAACGCTTATGGGAAGAGCGATTTCCTGTACGTGGCTGCCGCAACGTCCGATGACCCCACGCAGATGCTCGAGGTGATCAAGGGCGAGATCCTCGAAAGCCACCTTGGCCAGCAACTCACCGAGAAGATCGACCTTATCGATGGCAATGGCCCTGGGTCGGTGAACGAGCGAGTGGGTTCCGCCAAGACCGAGCTGGCTCAGCAAATCAGCGAGGTCAACAACGCGCTGGCCACCGCCAAGGGCAACCTGGAGCAGCAGATTACTGCTACAAACCAGAATGTCGCGGACGCTAAATCTGCCCTCGAGCAGCAGATCGCCGTGGTGGATGGGGAGGTTGACGCTGCCAAGGCCGACCTGCAGCAGAAAATCGACTCGGTATCTGTACTGGCCGGCTCGTTGCCGTACAACAAGGACAAGACCTACACCACCAATCAGGGGGTGCTGGGTGCTGACGGCAAGCTGTATCAGGCGCTGAAAGCGGTACCGAAGAACACTCCGCCACCGAACGCGACCTATTGGACCGACGTTGGCCAGGCCATTGTCACGGCGGCCGGCACAGCTTCGCGCGTGTCGAAGGTCGAAACCGACGTGTTCACGCTGGACGGCAAGAGCACGGCCCAGGCGTCGCAGATCGGCGGGTTGCAGTCAGGGCTGACGGCAACCAACCAGAACGTGACCGCCGCCCAGCAGGCCGCAGATGCGGCAAACACGCTGGCGGGTGGCAAGGGCAAGGTGATCATCCAGGCAGCGGCCCCGGCCGTTGCTGACCGTTTGGCGCAGAACCTGTGGATTGATACCACGGGCAACGCCAACACCCCGAAGCGCTGGAACGGTACCACCTGGGTGGCGGTCACGGACAAGGCGGCTTCCGATGCGGCGGCCGCCGCCCAGTCGGCGCTGTCTCAGGTCGCCTTGAAGGCCGATGCCACCGTGGTCAACAACGTTGCCACCCGGGTCAGTGAGGCCGAGGGCAAACTGTCGTCCCAGGCCACCCGCATGGATGGGATGCAGACCAGCATCGACGGCAAGGCCAGCTCACAGGCGCTGCAGCAGGTCACGAGCCGCGTCACGGGCACTGAGCAAAAGGATGCCGAGCAGGATCAGAAGCTGACGTCGCAAAGCCAGGCGCTTGTCTCGCTCAGCGACAGCGTGTCCAAGAAGGCCGAGGCGGCCACCGTCCAGGCCCTGAGCAACGAGGTCAACCAGCACGGCCAGGACCTCAGCGCGCAGGGGCAGTCGCTGACCAAGATCAATGCGGCCTTGCCGCTGGTGGGCGGTGAGAACCTGGTTTACAACCCGTCGTTCGAAAGGCAGACCGATAATAACGGCACGGCCCAATACTGGTGGTACGACAGTTCGAGCAACGTTGGCAGCCGAGCTCCGAGCCTGGTCCCTTCGACGCTGGCAGCTGGGGTCGCGCAGCGCCTCGATGTCACCGGTATTCCAACCAATGGCTGGGCGCGGGTTTACCTACGCGCATCGCTCAAGGCAATCAAGGTTCGAGCGGGCGCCGTCTACACCGCCTCGGTCTACATGCGAGGTACTGCAGGGCTGCGGATCCTGGCGCAGGTTTATAGCCGGAATGCTGCTGGCGTCAACGGCGTTTCATGGGCGGGCGCTCGCATCGATGCTGCTGAAACATGGCAGCGGGTTTCGGTTACGTTCACTGCTACTACCGAGACCTTCGACGTCTGGCCAGCGGCGGTTGTTTACGGTGGGGACGGGGTTACGGCCGGATTTGTCGAAGTCGACCAGTACCAACTAGAGGAAGGCGCCCAGGCAAGTGGTTGGCGCGACAATGGACAGGTCGAGGCCAGCAACCAGGCGGCTACAGCGGCCGCTGTCGATGCCATGTCCGCCAAGGTGATCCAACACGGCGCTGACCTGGCCAGCGTATCGAGCAAGACCACCTCACTGGAAAACAGCCTCACCACTACCAACGGCAACGTCACTACGGCCCAGCAGGCCGCCCAGGCGGCTGCCGATGCTGCAGGCGCCAAGGGCAAGGTGCTGTACCAATCGACCGCGCCGGCTGTAGCGGACCGGTTGGCTCAGAATTTGTGGATCGACACCACCGGCAACGCCAACACGCCGAAGCGCTGGAATGGCACAGCCTGGACGGCCGTGACGGACAAGGTGGCCACGGATGCGGCTGCAGCGGCCCAGTCGGCGCTGAGTCAGGTGGCGCTGAAGGCGGATGCCTCAGCACTGCAGACTTTAGGCTCTACGGTCTCGCAGCAGGGACAGCAGATCACCGCCGATGGCCAGTCGATCACCCGAATCGACACCTCGTTGAGCCAGCTGAAAGGGGATGTCGCAGCGAACGCCTCGGCCACTGCTGGGCTGTCGGGGCGGGTCACCGCCAACGAGAACGCACTGACCAGCGTGTCCGGTCAGGTCGTGCAACTGAGCAACAGCCTGGGTGATGTGGGCGCCGAGAACCTGGTCTATAACCCCTCGTTCGAAAAGCAGGATGCCGGTACCCCTGGCATGGCGGATGGCTGGTGGCACGACGCCTCGGGCACATCGGTCACCCGTACACCTTCGCTGGTGCCATCGACGTTGGCGTCGGGTTTCGCCCAGCGGCTGGAGGTAGCGGGCCTGACGCCGAGCACCTGGGCGCGGGTTTACCAGCGGTCCACACGCCGATTCAAAGTGGTTCCGGGCAAGACGTACACTGCTTCGGTGTACCTGCGCGGCACGGCCGGTCTGCGTATCCTGCCGCAGGTATACGGAGTCAATGAGGCCGGCAGCAGCAGCGGATCGTGGGCCGGCTCTCGTGTCGACGCAGGCGAGGCGTGGACTCGGCTTTCGGTCACATTCACTCCTGACGCAAATACCTCCGTGGTCTATCCGGCGTTTGTGGTGTATGCCGGCGCATCAGCTGCAGCTGGGTTTATCGAGGGTGACCAATACCAGCTGGAGGAAGGTGCTGTAGCGACGGGCTGGCGGGATAACGGCCAGGTCAACAGTGCCAATCAGGCGGCGACCGCGACGGCGGTGGAGGCTTTGAATTCCAAAGTGACCCAGCAGGGCGCGGACTTGGCCAGCACGTCGAGCAAGACCACCAGCCTGGAAAACAGCCTGAGCACCACCAATGGCAACGTGACGGCCGCGCAGACAGCGGCGCAGAACGCGGCCGCACTGGCAGGCAGCAAGGGAAAGGTCATCGTCCAGGCGGCCGCGCCTGACGTAGCGGACCGTGTTGCACAGAACCTGTGGATCGACACCACGGGCAACGCCAACACGCCGAAGCGCTGGACCGGCACGACTTGGCAGGCGGTGACGGACAAGGTGGCCACGGACGCGGCGGCAGCGGCGCAGTCGGCACTGTCGCAAGTGGCGCTCAAGGCGGACGCGTCGGCTCTGCAGACCATGGGTTCTACCGTGTCGCAGCAGGGCCAGCAGCTCATCGCTGACGGCCAGGCGATCACGGGTATCAACGCATCGTTGACCCAAGTGAAAGCGGACGTGGCGGCGAATGCGTCGGCCACCTCGGGGCTGTCGGGGCGGGTGACGGCCAGCGAGAACAACCTGGCCAGCGTGTCCGGTCAGGTTGTGCAGCTGAACAACAGCCTGGGCGATGTGGGCGGCGAGAACCTGGTCTACAACTCGTCTTTCGAGGAAGTAGACCCCGGTACGCCGGGGGTCGGCAACGGTTGGTGGTACGACGGCAGCGCCGGTACACGGGTGCCTAGCCTCGTTCCCTCGACGGTCGCGCCGGGCAACGCCCAGCGCCTTGACATCACAGGCCTTTCGCCAAGTGCCTGGGCCCGCGTTTACGTGAAGCAGAGCATGCGCTTCAAGGTCACCCCCGGGCAGACCTACACGGCTTCGGTTTACGTCCGGGGCACCCCTGGGCTGCGAGTGTTGGTAGCGGTCTACAACCTCAATGCGGCGGGCAGCAATACGGCTTCGTGGGCTTCGGTCCGGCAGGACGCCACGCTGGATTGGGTGCGCCTGGCCGTGACCTTCGTCGCTAGCTCCGACACCGTCCTGCTGTATCCGTCGGTGGTGGTGTACGGCGGCGCCAGTGTCACCGGTGGTTTTATCGAGGCCGACCAGTACCAAGTGGAGCGTGGAGCGGTGGCCACGGGCTGGCGTGATAATGGGCAGGTAAGCGCGGGCAAGTTGGCGGCTAACGCCAGTGCGACCGAGGCCTTATCGTCCAAAGTGACCCAGCAGGGCGCGGACTTGGCCAGCACGTCGAGCAAGACCACCAGTCTGGAAAACAGCCTGAGCACCACCAATGGCAACGTGACGGCGGCGCAGACAGCGGCGCAGAACGCGGCCGCACTGGCAGGCAGCAAGGGCAAGGTCATCGTGCAGGCGGCGGCGCCCGATGTGGCGGACCGTGTGGCGCAGAACCTGTGGATCGACACCACGGGCAATGCCAACACGCCGAAGCGCTGGAATGGCACGACCTGGCAGGCGGTGACGGACAAGGCGGCCACGGATGCGGCGGCAGCGGCGCAGTCGGCGCTGTCGCAAGTGGCGCTCAAGGCGGATGCATCGGCCCTGCAGACGATGGGCACCATTGTGGCGCAACAAGGGGCCGAGCTGGTGAATCAGGCGGCATTGACCACGCAGCTCAAGGCGTCGATGGCGCAGCAGTCTGACAACCTGATCTTGAGAGGCACGTTCGAAGACGGGCTCGTGCAGCCTTGGACGGCCAGCCCTGTGGTTGTGGCCGTTTCGGCGCACGCGTCGGCCGGCAAGGCGATTGCGTTCTATGGCAACAGCTTCTGCGGACTGGAGCGCAACGTGTTGACCAAGGGCGGCGAGCAGTTCGACCTGTCGGCCGATATCTTCGCGGGCTACATGACCAGCGGGCAGATTGCCCGGATGCAAATGCAGTTCTTCGACAAGGCCGGCGCGGCCATCAGCTACTTGGACGCCTTTGCGGTGGTGTCCGGGCTTGGTTCTTTCAAAGCCTATTCCGGCCGTATCACTGCCCCGGCCGGCGCTGTATCGGCCCGATTCTTGACCCGCCTGGAACCCTCGGACGGCAGCGGCCGGGCGCTGTGGTGCAACCTCGTGGCGCGCCGGGTATCGGAGGCCGAGGCCGCCACGGCGAATGCTGTCAGCAGCGTGACCAGCACCGTCAACCAGCAGGGTGAAAAGCTCACTGCCGAGACGCAGCGAATCGATGTCTTGTCCGCATCGGTAGGCAGCGCCCAAGCAGCGATTCAGAACGAGATAACCGCGCGCACCAACGCTGACTCGGCACTCAGCCAGCAGATCCAGACCACGCAGTCGACCTTGGGGGACACGACTGCATCTGTACAGCGAGTCAGCACGACGCTCAACCAGCTCAATGGCGTGGCGAACGCCTCGGAAGTGGTCAAGGTTCAGATCACTGCCAATCGCATCCGCCATGTGGCCGGGTTTGGCCTGAGCATCGACAACTCCAAAGGTGCGGTTCAATCCACGTTTGCGATCCTGGCCGACAGGTTTGCGATTCTCAACCCTTCTGGCGATGCAGTTTCAAGCCCGTTTGCGGTGGTCGGCAACCAGACGTTCATCAGTGATGCGTATATCCGGGACGCAAGTATCGGTAATGCCAAGATCACGAATGGTGCCATCACTACCGCGAAGATCGGCGAGGCGGAGGTGGACACGCTGCGTATTCGGGGTAACGCAGTGACCATTCCGGTAGGTGCCTTTGCATCTGCCAGCTCGGTCAGCGTGACGGTAACGCTCGACGGTAATTACCCCGTGTTTTTGCTCGGATCGCTCACGCAAACCTATTACTCGGACATTTCGATGACCAGGAATGGGGTTGCGCTGTGGGTCGAGCGACCGCAAGGGAGCAGCATCGCCAGCCGCGGAGTGATGGACTACCCAGGGCCAGGCACGCACACCTACACCCTTTCCTCAAACCACGCCGGTAACACTAACGGCGCCTCGATTCTTGCGGTGGTATGCAAACGATGAGCAGTTTGACCTTGGATGGGGACGATCCGTATGAGGTCGTCTCGTACTTTGTTACGGACCAGCAGAATGTGGTTATTCAGTCAGGCACCTCCCAGCGCCTGCACCTGAATGACCACGCCACGGGCGGCGTGCTGCACCTTGGCACGGCGCCTCAGGGACGCTTCAAGTACATCGACGGTGAGTTTGAGCCCCATGCGCCCGATGTCAGTTATGACCTGGCGCGCCGGGGCGGGTACCCGCCCATTGAGGAGCAGTTGGACATGCTCTGGCACGCCATGGACCAAGGGGCGATGCCCAAGGCCGAACCCTTCTACACGACCCTGCAACGGGTCAAGCAGCAACACCCTAAAACCTGAACGCAACACCTACCCAATGCCCGCCGTCGAGCGGGCTTATTTTTATCTGGAGAAAACCTATGCCATTTGTCGCCATCAACCTGAGCAATGACTACGAAGTTGCCAACAAAACCCGCTACGCCACCCAAGAGGAGGCTGACGCCCGGGCCCGCGAGATCCTGACCCAGTTCCCGGCAGCCCAGGTCTGTGTCGCGCAGGTGCTGAAGGACTACACCGCCAAGGTCTCCATCAGCGCGAAAGATCCGGCAGAGCCTGCACCGGAGCCTGAAGCGCCTGTCGCCTGACGATACTAGTAACAAACCTATGCCCGCCGAGTGCGGGCTTTTTTACGCCTGGAGAAAACCCATGTCCGCACGCGGCATCCGCAACAACAACCCGGGGAACATCGATTTCAATCAACGCAATGCCTGGCAAGGTCAGATTGGTTTGGAGGTCGGCGTGGCCAAGCCGCGCTTTGCCCGCTTCGATGAAGCCGAGAACGGTATCCGCGCCCTAGGCAAGCTCCTGCTCAACTACCGGGGCAAGGACGGCATGCCCGGGGTTGGCCGCCCAGGTATCGACACCCCGCTGGAGTTCATCAGTCGATGGGCTCCGTCCACTGAGAACAACACCCTGGCCTACGCACAGGCCATTGCCAAGCGCCTCGGCGTTGGCGTGCGCGACTCCATCGACATCTCCAAGCCGCGGGTGCTGCGCGAGGCGGTGGTGGGCATTATCGTCCACGAGAACGGCGGCAACCCGTATAAGGCTGAGGTGATCGATGAAGGCATTCGGCGGGCACTGGCATGATGCTGTCGACGGTGGAGGGCAGTCGTATGGCCGCCGTACTGTTTGGTTCGGCGCTGCTGATCGGTGCTGGTGCTGCAGGTGGTACCTGGTTGGCGGCCGACCATTACCGTCCTCTGTTGGATCAGGCCAATAAGGAGGCGGCGACCTGTGTTGCTGCCCGGGACAACCTCAGCGGGCTGGCCGCAGAGCAGGGGAAGGCTTTGGGCGACCTGACACAGGCCGCGAACGAACGCCAGGCCAAGGCTGAGCAGGCGGTAACCGAAGCCAAGATTAGCGCTGGATCCGATTACGCCGCAGCGAACCGGCTGCAGCAGGAGCGCACCGGTGGCGACCAGTGCGCCGCTGCTATATCAATCATCGACAAGGAGCTGGGGTTATGAGCCCGGGCCTGAACTCGCGCTCCTGTGGGAGCGGAATAGGGTGGTTTCGATCTGCAGGCCGCGCAATCCGTGGCCTTGCCCGTAGGAGCGGACTGGTGCTGACCCTGGGCCTAGCAGGGTGCGTCGGCAAGGTAGAGCCGCAGATCCAGTACGTGCGCGTCGAGGTGCCAGTACAGGTGCCGTGCCGCACGCCGGAGGTGGCGGTACCGGCTTGGTCGGCCGCCGGCCTTCGAAAGACCGACAGCCTGGAGGTGAAGGTGCGAGCGCTGCTGGCCGAGCGTCGGCAGCGCATTGGGTACGAGCGACAGTTGGCAGCGGCCTCTGTTGCTTGTCAGTGATCAGAACTCAGGGAGCTCGCCAAGGTTGTCACGTTTTTTGTTGTTCGGCTCGGTAGTCAGGAATAGATTCTCAATTACCGTCACCTGAGAACCCTTATCCCACTTGCCGTTTGCATTCAGAGTTCGGGTTTGGAACGTCGCTTTGTCTAGGCGGATGAGATCTGCCACAAATGCCCGTGATACAAGCCGCCATTTGCCTATGAAAATTTTGGTCCGGCCGTCTTCGCCAACTACGCGCTCCTCCTCGCGAACTCTGACCTGATCGATGTGCTTCCGATCTTTGGTGTACCTTACCGCCGTGATGCAAAAGTCCGCCATGCTCATCTCCTGCTGGCTGCCGCCTCGACGCTGAGGCTATGCGTATCTGATGGCTGGAAGCGCCCTATTCAAGGGTGAGAGTGTCAATTTGATGGCATTGCAAGCGGTTCGCAAAGCTGGGGGAATTTTGGGGGAATCGATCCCCCCAATGATGTGGAATGCTGTTGTGTTGTGCTGCGTTGAAGTGCCTAATTTTATTGGGTTTTACAAAATAAGCTCAAAAAAATATGAGGGCGAAAACGGATTCGAAATCCGTTGTACTGGCAACAGTACCTAGGGTTCAAATCCCTATCTCTCCGCCATACAAGATCAAGCCCCTGAAAGCGAAAGCTTCAGGGGCTTTTTCGTTGTGCGTCGCTAAAGTGGTTGAAGTCAGCAGCCCCAATTGCGCGGGGCGAGCCTATGAGGAAGCGGGGAGTTTCTTGAGCGGTCTGACCGTGAGCTCTACACCCAAGGCAAGCATGAGCTTCTGAATAGTAGTGAAACGGGTTTTATCGCCGCCCTTCAACGTTTTGTAAAGCGACTCACGATTCACGCCTGCGTCTTGCGCAAACTGATTCATGCCCTTGGCTTTTGCCACTTCCCCCAAGGCATGCATCAGGGTTTGCGCATCGTTAGCCTTCATTGCCTCTGCCAGGAAAGCCGCAATGGTTTCGGGACTGTTCAGAAACCGGGAGGCCTCGAAGCGTTTGGTACTGCTCAAATCGAGTTCAAGGATGGGCATGTCTTCGGCGGTGAATGTGTCGCTCATCGTTGTTTACCTCGTATAACATCAAGGATTTGCTTGGCGCGCTTAATGGCTCTGAGCTGGTCCGCTTTATCGCTACCGTAGAGCATCAGGTAGCGGGTTGAGCCCGTTATAACCGGGGCCGACAAACACTCGCATCTCACTGACGCCATCGCCAACAGACTCGATATCGCCAAAGCTGCCATTTTCCGCTCGTGCGAGTCTTGCGGTGACTGCACCTTTGCCGATCGGATCTTTCACGCCATCCAGCCAATCGTCAAATTCCGACGTAGTGTCGATCTGATTCGGCATGCATTAAATGTAGCCTAGTGGCTACTCCTTGTATATGAGAGATCGACGGAGTTGCGTTGCAGTCCTGTGTGGACGTAGTAACCGCCACGAAAAGGGGCGCATAGAAGTGATGGCCGCCTGTCATCGTCAGTCGTTGAATGGCCATGACGTGATGAGGCTGACGTGATGAGGCTAAGGCGCAAGTTGAGCACTGGCAACGGTTGGAGCGGGATTGGTCTGGGTTTGGGAAATGGACTACATCGCCGTGGAAGATGTCGCAGCCCTGCCGTCGGCCGATGGCGCTTTTGGGGTCCTTTTGCGCTGAGACGCGATAAATGAAACCCCTGGGTGCATCGCGTCTCCAGGGGCTTTTCCGTTCCGGCCTTACTTTTTCATCATCCCCAATTCAGCATCATCCAGCAGCGCCTTGGCCATGGCACTCAGGTAGTGCGAGGCCCAGATCAGTTTCTGGTCGCCGTCCATCAGGCCGGTGATGATCAGGTCGCGCACGTAACCCATCAGTTCGGATGCTTGTTCGCGGGCGTTCTCGCAGGGGATGCCGGGTTCGATGCGGAACAGCGGGTGGGTGTTGTTTTCGCCTTGGTAGAAGCAGGTCTTGCCGACTGTGGTGGGTTCTTGTGTGTTGTCGGTGGGCATTGATTTGTTTCCCGGTTCTGGTTGCCTGGGCTGGCCTCTTCGCGGGTGAACCCGCTCCCACAGGTGGTGTGCAGTGCCTGAGGTCGGAGATAACCCTGTGGGAGCGGCTTTAGCCGCGAAGAGGCCCGGCCTGCTAGTGCAAGGTGTACGGCTCAGTGGGTAAGTGCGGCCGCATCTGCAATTGCATCAATGCCGACTCGACCAGGCTCTGGACTGCCTCCATTTCATGGATCACGGCCTGCATCACAATCGAGCTGTGGGCGGTAGGCTTGAGTTGCACGGACTGGCGGGCGACGGACAGGGCGCAGAGTACGTACTCTGAGGACTGGACCAGGGTGTCTTGCAGGACCTGGGTGGAATCGAGGGAGTAGGGTGGATCAGGGACCATCTTGCGCATACACATCTCCAGGATCATTGGAGCTGCCGCAAGCTTGCTGTCAAACAAGAGGGTGGCAGCTGTACATGGGTTGACAGACCGAGGATCCCGGAGTAACTCGGCGCACACGACGGTGCCCCACGTACAGCCGCCATAAACAGTGCACGTGTGCGGGAAATCGTCGGCCTGTCAAAGCCGGCCGTTGATTTTGCAACGACAAGCCGAGACTAGAGCGTGACCGAGTCCGTCGCAACAGTTAGAGCGGGTTGCCAGTATGTTTGGGAAACGCCCTACAAGGAAGGGAATAATTCTGAGTTCAAGTTGTAGAACATGGTCTGGCCACGCTCAGCGCATCGCCGCCAACTTGATACCAAACCCTACCAGACAAGCCCCCGCCAGCCGTTCGAACAGGTTGCTGATGCGCGGGTTTGCACGCATGCGTTCAGCCAACTGGTGCGTCAGCACCACGGCAATCAGCCCATACGCGAAGGTCACCACCGCCACCGTCGCAGCCATGAAACCGAACGTCACCAGCCCCTGGTGCTTCACCGGGTCGACGAACAGCGGGAAAAACGCCATGTAGAACATGATCGCCTTGGGGTTGAGCAGGGTGATCATCATGGTCTGGCGCAAGTACTGGCCGTTGTCCATGCGGCAGTTGTGTGCGGAGCCACCGGGTTTGCTCAGTAGCATGCGCAGGCCCAGGTACGCCAGGTACGCAGCACCGGCCCATTGCACCATATGGAAGGCCGTGGGGTAGGTGGCCAGCAAGGTGGCGACGCCGGCTACCGCCAGCCACAGCAGCACCTGGTCACCCACGATCACCCCAAGTGTCGCGGCCAGGCCAGCCTTGATACCGCCCTTGCCGGTGGCGGTGATCAGGGCGAAATTGCCCGGGCCGGGGATGGCCAGAAGGATGATGAAGGCGATGACGAATGCGCCGTAGTCGGTGACGCCGAGCATGGTGAGTTCCTGTTGGGCAATACGAAGGCAGTGCCCTGAACTATCGTCGGCAAAGGCTCGCTTTACAACCCAGTCGAGCGCTTTGCTGGCCTCTTCGCGGGTGAACCCGCTCCCACAGGGACTGTGCAGTGCCTGAGGGCGGCGAGGCCGGAGTGCAAACGCTGCCGGCTTGTACTCGTAGATCACACCGGCTTCTCGCAACATTTTGTCTTGAACTGTCAATGGCACCTTGCGCTACAATGCGCCCCCTACAAGCCCCTCACGCCCAGGCCAAACGCCGTAATGATTACGTGCGCTGGGCGGTGACCTCTTCCTGACATGGATTCGTTGGATGCTTCGCGCCGTACTGGTATGCCTCTGCGCCCTTCGCTCGACGGTTGAATTGCCGTTCGTGGCCAGTGCTGCTCTCTCACCCCAAAAACTGCACAACTCTGAATGCTGCCGCCAACTGTTGGCTGCGGTACGCGGCTGTGCGACCCCCGAAAATGGAGTGCTCCACTTGCGTAAGAAATTCGTCGCGTCCCTTCTGGCGGTCGCCATCGCCTCTACCACGGCCTGTGCACAGCTCGGGATCAGCAAAGAGCAAGCGGGCACCGTGATCGGCGGCCTGGCCGGTGTGGCCATCGGCTCGACCATGGGCAGCGGCAACGGCAAGATCGCCGCAGCCCTGATTGCCGGTGGCATCGGTGCCTACGTGGGTAACCGCATCGGCCACATGCTGGACGAGAAGGACCAGCAGGCCCTGGCGCTGCGCACCCAGGAAGTACTGAGCCAGCAGCAGACCACTGCCAGTACCCAGCCAGTGACCTGGAAGTCTGACCACTCGGGCGCCACCGCCCAGATCGTGCCGGGCAAGGAATACACCCAGACCAAAAAGGTTGAGGTCAAGCGTGCGCCGAAGATTCAGGCGGTGCCGTCGATGAAGCTGATCAACGAGCCATACGTGACCATCAGCGACAACCTTAACGTGCGCGCCGCTCCGAACCAGACGGGTGAAAAAGTCGGCAGCCTGAAGAACCATACCGAGTTCACCGCCGTCGGCGCCACTGGCGACTGGATCCTGGTCGGGCGCAAGGGCGTGACCGTGGGTTACGTGCACAAGAACTACGTCGAGCCCAAGGCGCAGGCCTTGGCCAAGCGCGTGACGCCAGCGGTGAACCTGGACGAGCTGGACGTTGCCGCCAACAAGGAAACCCAAGGCTTCGACCTGGATTCGGTGCAGTCGCTGCCGACCGAAACGGTCGCCGCCGAAGCTGCCTGCCGCCCGGTCACTGTCAGCCTGAAGTCGCAAAGCGGCAAGACCGAGCAAGAGCAGAACACCTTCTGCAAACAAGCCAACGGCACCTGGGAACTGATCTGAGGAACTCCATGAAAAAGCACGCGCTCGCGCTGGCTGTGGTCGGCGCTTGTGGTCTGGTACCGCAGGCGTTCGCCCACGAGCTGGCCTTCTCGAAGAAAGAAAACATCAAGGTCGAAGTGCCAGGGGATGCCACCACGTGGTGCAAACCCGAGGTTGAACTGACCATCACCCGCCCGGCGTGGGACAACCAGGAACTGCTATCGGGGTTGCTGACCAAGCTGCCGTTCGTGTTTGCCAAGGACTGCTCGACTGCCAAGGTAAGCTGGAAGGCGGTTGATGCCAAGGGTAACCTCTACGCCAGCGGCTCGGGCAATGCCGGCAACCTGGGCCTGGTGACCTTGGCTGCTGCGCCTGCTGCACCTGCCGCCGCCGCCGCCCCGGCGCCCGCCCAGGCAGCACCTGTTGCAACTGCCCCGGCACCTGCTGCTTCGGCACAAGCCCCGGCCGCCGCGGCCGCTGCGCCAGCCCCAACCGCTGAGCCGGCCCCCGCGGTCGTTGAAGCAGCGCCGGCGAAAGCAGAAGTTGCCCCAGCCCCTGAAGTTGCCGCAGCACCTGCGCCAGCACCGGCTGCCGAAGCCCCGGCAGCAGCCCCCGTCGTTCCGCCCGTGCCTGCACCTGCCGCTGCAGTAGCCGCTGCCCCCACGTCGGACTTCGGTCGCGCCGTGGTGCTGGAGAACCGCAACCTGATGCAGGTAACGGACGGCGCGGGCTGCAAATGGGTGCTCAGCCGCGAGATCATCGGCAATGGTGACACCCTGTCGTTCGGCACCACCCCGGCCATGCCCTGCCCGGCGTCCGGCTTTGGTGAAGGCAGCTTCGAAAAAATCACCTGGAAGGCCGTGGGTACCTACCGTGGCGATAACTGGAACCGCGTTTACGCCCACCCGAGCGGCTTGATCTTCAACAAGAACCTCGAGCCTGCGGTAAAGGACAAAGCCGTTTCCTACCTCACGGCGCAAGCCGACCAGGCCGCATTCCTGGTTGGCGAAATCCCCAGCCGGCAGATGAAGGTGTACCTGACGTTCACCCGTTCCAGCTACGGCGTGCTGCGCCCGTTTAGCAGCGACCCTTACTACGTGGCGGTCACCCCTGACGAGTCGTTCGCCCTGGACGCGGCCAAGTACAAGGAAGCCGCGCTGGAAATCTTCGACCTGATCAAGGCCACCTCGCCGACCACCACCGATGTGGCCAACCTGTTCATCGTCAAGGACCTGTCGGCGATTTCGAACAACATCTGGGGTAACGATGCCCAGAAGATCACCCGCAACCGCATCGGCATCAACCGCCAAGGCCTGTTCTTCGATGTGCGCGATGGTGCGAACTGGGCGGTTCAGCGAGAGCAGCAGCGTGTGCGTGAAGAGCGTCAGCGCCAGCAGGAACTGGCCCGCGTGCACACCCGGGTGCTGGAGCGTTACCAGCAGTTGCAAGACGGCATGAGCGACTTCAAGGGGCGCGAAACCGAGGCCCTCGCGCAGATGGCCGGCATCAAGGTGCGCTTCGCTTCGCCGCTGGCGCAGCAAGACCCTGCGACGTCGGCCCGGGTGGCGCCGATGATGGTGCACGTGACCGGCAAGAAGGGCGACTTCTACACCATCGACTTCCCGAGCACCGGCCGTCTGGTCGCCGACGAGGAATACAGCGAAGGCTGGTACGTGACCCAGGTGGCGAACGCCACGCCGTACTACCCGCTGGACGATGGCCGCGCCGTGCCAACCTACCGCGCCTACAGCGTGGGTGAGCCTGAGGCCTGCAAGCAGGACCACTGTGCCGACCGTGTGTCGTTCGGCGCCGTGCTGGCCAAGGAATTCCCCAACGCCGGTATCGATTTCAGCTGGACCCCCGAGGTCTCCCAAAAGTACGTGAACGACTGGAACAACGCTTCCGCGATGGTCCAGTGAGGCAAACACCATGATCAAACAGATGAACAAGAAGCAGCTGCTGATTGGCGGTGTTGCCGCGGCGGTGCTGGTGCTCGGCGGTGGCTATGCAATGGTTGCCAGCTCGGGCAAGAAGGCTGCGCTGGCCTATTACGAGGACTTCAAGGAGCGCTACTTCCTTGAGGATGTGCTGTCCGAAGGCGATATTTCCTACTCGGCGTTCTCTGGCAACCTGACTGTTGCCGACCCTGAGATCCGCAAGGCAGCCGCGCAGACCAATGGCGCGCAGCAGTTCATGCGCGGGCTGACCAGCCTGGTGGAGTCCGCTCGCGGTGGTTCGCCGGAAGAAGGCCTGGCGGGTTGGGCCAAGTACCAGCTCAACGTCAGCCGTAATGTTGCCGGCATTTACCTGAAGGCTGACGCGCTGAAGCTGTCCCACGACGGTGATAGCAAAGACGGTAGCATTCACATCCAGCTGGTGGGCATGCAGATGGGCAACCCCTTCGTTGCCAGCAAGGGCGCTGAGGTGGTGCTGGTGGCTGATGTCAGCGACGAGATCCAGCCCCGCGCAGAGCTGGCCGCCAATGGCCGCGCCACTGAGTCGAATTTCGACTGGGGTGCCAACATGGCGGTGCGCCAGCCCTTGACTGGCGCGTTCCTGGTCAGCAGCACGGGCGATTTTGGCACCACGGTTGACCTGGACTTCACCATCAAGCGTTCCAGTGACGGTGAAGGCTCGATGGAGTTTGTCGTGACCCACCGTAACGACGGTTCCAAGGTGGGTGAGATCGTGCGCAAGGCCGACTTCGAGTCGCTGCCGGAGCTGGACGATGTCGAAACCCAGCTCAAGAGCGCGCTTAGCGCCATGCTGATTGGTGCATACAGCCCGTACACCGGTCAGGCGGTATTGGCCGAAGCGGTGAGCGGTTTTGCCCGCAAAGCCAAGGTTGAGAACTACTCGGTGAGCTACAGCGGCTTCAAACCGCTGAAAGAGGCTTACAATGCCTTCCAGCAGCATGTACCGAAGGCGAAGTTCGCTGCCTTCTGTGAAGAGGTTGGCCTGTCGTCGTGGAGCAGCGATTTCGGCGCCAAGGGCAAGAACCACAGCGACTCGGAATGTGCCATCGGGCAGAAACTGGTCGAGGAAGGCAAGTTCGAAGAGCAGTACACTTTCAAGCAAGGCAAGAGCCTGTTTGCAGCGTTGTTCGTAAGCAAGGCGTATCAGCTGGAAACCAATTGACTGGGTGATCGCTGATTGAGGAAGCCCTCGGGAACCATGAGTTGCCGGGGGCTTTTTATTGTAACTAACTATTGGGCAGCCACCTGTCAGTTGCACGCTTGCAACGAAGTTGTGCCACGCACGGCTTGGATCCAAAGCTGGGAGTCTGTATGATCCCGCAGCCATCAGACGATGGTCGAAGATGATTCATTTAAAGGACTTAGTATGAAAAAGCTGTTCAAGGCCACCGTAGCCGTTGCCGTTGTTTCGGGTGTTGCCCTGCTGTCGGGTTGCACTGGCCAAGTTTACAACCAACCGAAAAACTGCACTTACGACTACCTGTTCCACCCTTCGGTTTCCATCTCCAAGATCATCGGTGGCTGCGGCCCGATCGATAAACTGCCTCAGCAGCAGTAATCTTGGCGGTACCCTGATCGCGACGCTTGCGGCGTGATCCAAAGCCCCCGGTCATGTAAATGTCCCGGGGGCTTTTGTTTGAGGGCGGTTTACCAGCGCAGCGACACGGTTCCCAGCAGTGTGCGCTCTTCACCCCAATAGCAGCGCCCGGCGTTGTTGCAGCCTGCCACGTACTCTTTGTCGAACAGGTTGCGGGCATTGACCTCCACCGACCAGTTTTCGTCGATCTCATACCCGACCTTGGCATCCACCAGCGTGACATCGCCGGTATCCAGCTTGCCGTACAGGCTCGCCGGGGTGTACGCGAATGTGCTGTCGAAATGGCGCACGCCGCCCCCGATCTGCAGGCCCTTGAACAGCCCGTCCCGGAAGCGGTAAGTGCTCCATACCGAAGCCTGGTTGCGTGGTACGCCGGTCATTTGGTGGTCTTCATACAGCGACCCGGCCACGTCCTTGGTAATACGCGAATCGGTGTAGGTGTAGGCGGCGGTGAGGTTGAGGTTTTCGCTCAGGTCGCTGATCAATTCCAGCTCCACGCCCTTGGCCCGGCTGGCACCGATCTGGCGGTAGTCACCCACGGCGGAATCGAACAGTACATCGTCCTTCTTGCGCAGGTCGTACACCGACGCGGTGAAGGCGGTGTTCCAGCCTTTGGGTTCGTACTTGATGCCCACTTCGTACTGCTCGCTGGTGGTGGGGTCCAGCGGGCCGTTCCTGCTTTCGGTCTGCTGGGTCGGGGCAAAGGCCGTGGAGTAGCTGAAGTACGGCGACAGGCCGTTTTCGAACTGGTACATCACCCCGGTCTGCCAGGTGAACTTGCTGTCCCAGCTGTCCATGTCGGCTTGCGCGTTAAGGGTACCGGCCTTGTTGCGGAACTGGCTGTTGACCCGGTCCAGGCGCCCGCCCAGCAGCAGTACCCAGTTGTCGACCTTGGTTTGCAGCTGGCTGTAGAGGCCGTACATGGTCTGTTCGAGCAAGGCGTTCTGCACATGCAGGGGCGTACTCGGCTTGCCGTTCCACACCGGGTCGAACACATTGATGGTGCCGCCGTTGCCTGCGTCCCAATCCTGGTTGAACGAGGTGCGGTCCAGGCTCGCACCGATCAGGAAGGTGTGGTCGAACGCGCCGCGGGTAAAGTGGCCTTCGAACTGGTTGTCCAGCGAGTAGGCGATGGACTTGTTGTAGCGGTCGTAGGCCGTGTTGCCCAGGGTGGTGCCGAAGCCGCCATTGTTCAGGTTACCTGGCCACATTTCCTGGCGGTCGATGCGCGACTGCATGTAGCGCGAGTTCTGGCGGAACTGCCAAGTGTCGTTGAAACGGTGGCTGAACGCGTAGCCCAGGCTCCAGGTTTCCCGTTCGAAGTTGTCCCAGTCCGGGTTGCCGGACAACTGGTCTTTGTCGATCTTGCCGTTGGGGTTGTGCAGCAGTGTGCCTGCGGCCGGGTAACCGAGCTCCATCAAGGTGCGGTCGCGCTGGTAGGTCGCCAGCACGGTCAGGCTGTTGAAGTCGTCGAAGTTCAACGTCAGCGACGGCGCGATGTACATGCGGTCGTCGGGTTGATGGTCGACCTGGGTGTCAGACTTGCGGCCCATCATCACCAGGCGGCCGAGCACATTCCCCTCATCGGTCAGCGGGCCGGAAACGTCGACGCCCAACTGGCGCCGGTTGTGCGAGCCGTAGCTCAGTTGCACTTCGCCGCGCGCGTCGGCAGTAGGCCGCTTGCTGACCAGGTTGACCACGCCACCTGGGGCGTTTTCGCCATACAGGATCGAAGTGGGGCCGCGGAACACTTCCACCCGCTCCAGGCCGTAAGGCTCGCTGCTGGTGTCGTAGCGGTTGCCCTGCACCCGCAGGCCATCGCGCAACAGGCCGTAGCCATAGTCGGTGGCATTGAGGCCGCGGATGAAGAACAGGTCACCCGCCTGGCCATCACCGCCGGCAAACGGCGGCGAGAAAATGCCTGGTACATAGCCCAGCACCTCGGTGAGGGTTTGCGATTGCTGGTCATCCATGCGCTGGCGGGTTACCACCGAAACCGAGCGCGGGGTGTCGGCCAGGGCGCTGCTGGTTTTGCTGGCAGTGGCACTGGCTACGGCGCGGTAACCGCTGTCGCCCTGGCCGTCGCTGGCGACCAGGGTAGCGGCGTTGATCGACGTGGCATCCAGTTGCAGGGCGGTGCCATCGGCAAGCGGTTGCAGCACATAGCCCGCGCTGCCTTGGGGCACGGCTTGCAGGCCGCTACCCTGCAGCAGCCGGGCCAGGCATTGGGCGACGCTGTAGCGGCCCTGCAGCCCCTGGCTGGTCTTGCCGGCGGCCAGTTCGTTGCTGCCGGCCAGGTAGATGCCGGCCTGGCTGCTGAACTGGTTGAGGGCGCTGGTGAGCGAGCCGGGGGCGATGTTGAAGCGGGTTTCGGCGCTGGCCGCCTGTTCGGCGTGGGCCAGGGTTGCCGGCAACATCAGTGGCGCGGCAGCAAAAAGCGAAAGTGGCGCGGCAAGCGCCAGGCGGAACGCGGGGTGGAAGGGCGTCGGCATGCTGGTCTCTGGAATCGGTAGGGTGAGTTGGAAGCGCTATGCCGGGTTAACCGAACGAGATTGGAAAAAGGGAACCGGGTTGGAAGATTTTTTGACCGGCTCCAACGAATTTGCCAGCACCGGCACAGCGGGATCCAACTACCGTGTCGCCTGCTTCGCGGGCTTGCCCGCTCCCACAGGTACTACGCAGGCTGCGGGTTCACACCGCATCTGTGGGAGCGGGCATGCCCGCGAAGAACCCAGCGCGATGTACCGGTATCAAACCGGCTCGACTGTGACCCACCAAGGCGTCAGCCGCTGCACCCGCACCGGTAATGCCGCTTGCAACAAGGCCAGTGCGCGATCGGTATCGTTGAGCGGGAAGGCACCCATCACCGACAGCTTGGCGACATCCGGGTGCCAACCCAGGTGCCCGTGGCGATAGCGTCCCAGCGTTTGCAGCAAATGCCCCAATGGCATGTCTTCGGCATTGAGACGGTGATAAATCCACGACTCGCCGGCGCTTTGGGCCGGGCGGGTGGTGCTGATTGCCTGAGCGCTAAAGTCCACCTGCTGGCCCGCTGGCACGATGCAGCGCTCGCCGCTTTGCGCCGTGCATACCTCAACAGCGCCGGCGTATACATCCAGCCGGGTATTTTCGCCCAGCTGGCACACTGCAAAGCGTGTTCCCAGGGCCTGCATGCGGCCTTGCGCAGTGTCGACGAAGAAAGGGCGGCGCGGGTCGTGGGCGGTTTCCACCAGCAGCTCGCCAAAGCGCAGCCGCAGTACCCGGCTGAATGTGGAGAACTGCGTGTCCACGGCACTCTGCGCCCCTAGCCACAACTGGCTGCCATCGGCCAGACGGGTTTCGCGCACTTCACCAATGCCGGTGGCCATGTCGGCACCCCAGCCCGACAACGGCGCGCCGTGCGACGCCCGCCAGCCAAGCAGGGAGCCTGCGCCAAGCACCAGCAGCGACTTGAGCCCGGTGCGCCGGGTGAAGCGACGCGCATCGTGCTCACGCAGTGCCCGGCCCGCAGCCGCACCTTCGGCCTGCAACGGGGCAAAACGCTGGCCGACCCGTTGCACATAGTGCCAGGCCGCCTGATGGTCGCCGTGCTGGTCAAACCAGAGTTGCCATTGCGTGCGCAACTGCGGTGCGGCGTTTTCGTCCTGCAATTGCACGTACCAGTGTGCGGCTTGCTGCAGGCTGGCGTGGCTGAGTTTGTGCACGGGCGAGGTCATGGCGTCACTCCACCAGCAAGCCGTCGAGTTCGGCTTCAAGAATCGCGCAATGCACAAACGCCTGGGCCAGGTACTTTTTGATCATGCGTTCGCTTACCCCGACGTGCGCGGCAATATCGCGGTAGGCCAGGCCATCGATCTGCGCCAGCAGGAATGCCTGGCGCACTTTGCCCGGCAAACGCTGCAACATTGCGTCCACCTCGTGCAGGGTCTCGACAATGATCGCGCGCTGTTCGGGGGAGGGCTGCAGGGCCTCGGGCTGCAAGGCCAACTGCTGCAACCAGGCTTGTTCCAGCTTCTGCCGGCGCCAGTGGTCCACGCACAGGCCGCGGGCGATGGTGGCCAGGTACGAGCGTTCGCCACGTTCGCCGTCGAACTGCCGTGGGCGCTTGAGGATGCGCACGAAGGTGTCTTGCACCAGGTCGGCCGCATCGCAGCGGCTGCCCAGCCGGCGATACAGAAAGCCGAGCAACCAGCGTGAGTGGCTGTGGTACAGGCTATGGAGCGAGGTGTTCAACTCTGGGATCGAAACCACGGCGGCATCCGGCGCAAGCGCATACTGGTGCGAATGAGAAATGATCTCAATATTAGGGGCGCCAGAAAAATACTGCAATCACTGCAAAGCTTGCGGGCATCCCCTGGGACAACCCGTCACCTTGACGCGAGGACCGACAATTTGTTTGCGCTGGCATTTCGGATACAATCAGAAAAACGATTCAGCCCTGTCGGTCAATTCGACAAAAGGCCGAGTCGTTTTCTGGTTCTCTGGCTGCCGAACAATGATCAACAACAAGCCTGCGCTGAAGAACACGGAACACCTGGGCCAGCCACAGGCCCTCCCTCCGTTCTCCTGACTGGAATAGATCAATGTTCAAGAAAGCTGGCAAGACCTTGCTGGGTCTGGCTGTCGCTGCGAGCTTCATGCAAGCGCACGCCGCAGAAACCAAAAAAGTAGACGTGCTGCTGGTCGGCGGCGGCATCATGAGCTCCACCCTGGCCGTGTGGCTGCACGAGCTGGAGCCAAGCTGGTCGATGGAAATGGTCGAGCGCCTGGACGGCGTGGCTGAAGAAAGCTCCAACGGCTGGAACAACGCCGGTACCGGCCACTCCGCGTTGGCCGAGCTGAACTACACCCCGGAAGACAAAGACGGCAACGTCAACATCTCCAAGGCCATCGAAATCAACGAAGCCTTCCAGATTTCCCGTCAGTTCTGGGCCTGGCAGGTCCGTCAGGGCGTGCTGAAGAACCCGCACTCGTTCATCAACACCACACCGCACATGAGCTTTGTGTGGGGCGATGACAACATCAAGTTCCTGAAAAAGCGCTACGACGCGCTGCAGGCCAGCCCGCTGTTCCGCCCGATGCAGTACTCCGAGGACCACGCGCAGATCGCCAAGTGGGTCCCGCTGATGATGGAAGGCCGCGACCCGAACCAGAAGCTGGCCGTGACCTGGACGCCAATCGGCACCGACGTCAACTTTGGCGAGATCACCCGCCAGATGGTTGGCCACCTGAAGACCCAGGACAACTTTGACCTGAAGCTTTCCAGCGAAGTGCAAGACATCACCCGCAACAAGGACGGCTCCTGGCACGTCGAGTACAAGAACCTGAAGGACGGTACTGAATCGGCTACCGATGCCAAGTTCCTGTTCATCGGTGCCGGCGGTGGCGCACTGAAGCTGCTGCAGAAGTCGGGTATTCCTGAAGCCAAGGAATACGCAGGCTTCCCGGTGGGCGGCTCGTTCCTGGTGACCGAGAACCCGACCGTGGCCATGCAGCACATGGCCAAGGCTTACGGCATTGCCTCGACCGGCGCGCCACCCATGTCGGTACCGCACCTGGACACCCGCGTGCTGGACGGCAAGCGCGTGATCCTGTTTGGCCCATTCGCCACGTTCTCGACCAAGTTCCTGAAGAATGGCTCGTACCTGGACCTGCTGAGCAGCACCACCACCCACAACGTGTGGCCGATGACCAAGGTCGGTATCGACCAGTACCCGCTGGTGGAATACCTCGCTGGCCAGCTGATGCTGTCTGACGATGACCGTTTCGAAGCCCTGCGCACCTACTTCCCGAATGCCAAGAAGGAAGACTGGCGCCTGTGGCAGGCCGGCCAGCGTGTGCAGATCATCAAGCGTGATGCCGACAAGGGCGGCGTGCTGAAGCTGGGTACCGAAGTGGTTGCGTCCGAAGACCGTACCATTGCCGGCCTGCTGGGCGCCTCGCCCGGTGCTTCGACTGCTGCGCCGATCATGCTCACCGTGCTGGAAACCGTGTTCAAGGAGAAGGTCGCTACCCCAGAGTGGCAGGCCAAGATCAAACAGATCGTGCCGAGCTACGGCACCAAGCTGAACGACTCGGCAGCGGCCACCCAGAAAGAGTGGAACTACACCGCTGAAGTGTTGCAGCTGGAGAAACCGCCGGTGATCGACGCCAGCGTTGACTTCGGTGGCGCGGCAAGCCAGCCGGTTGAAAGCAAGCCTGAGAACGACATGGCGCTGTAATCGGCCATTGTTGTGAAAGAAGCCACGGGGGTGACCTCGTGGTTTTTTTTTGGCGCTTCACTAACCGCCAGGGCGTGCGGCAAACATCATCGCTGGCGCAGGATGCATTCCAGCAGCCCGGGAAACCGCTCGCCCAGCATTTCGCTGCGTAGCGAATTCATGTGGGTGGTCCCCACATTGCGGGTATGTACCAACCCCGCATCACGTAGCACGCGGAAATGGTGGGACATGCTCGACTTGGGCCGCCCCCCGTCCAGCTCGCCACAGCTGGCTTCGGCGACGCCGGCCAGATGGCGGACGATTTCCAGGCGCACGGGGTCGCTGAGCGCATAGAGCAGGCGTTCAAGAATCAGGTCTTCAGCGTTGGGATGTTTATAGGCTCGCATGGCCGACATGATAACGGGGGTTTCACTAATTGCCATAGTTCGATTATGATCGAACAACAGTATTCAGATGAACCCGGAGTTTCCCATGTCCGCACTGTTCGAACCCTATACCCTCAAAGACGTTACCCTGCGTAACCGCATCGCCATTCCGCCGATGTGCCAATACATGGCCGAAGACGGCATGATCAACGACTGGCACCACGTGCACCTGGCCGGCCTGGCCCGTGGGGGGGCCGGCCTGCTGGTGGTCGAGGCCACTGCGGTGGCACCAGAAGGGCGCATCACCCCCGGGTGTGCCGGTATCTGGAGCGATGCTCACGCCCAGGCGTTCGTACCCGTGGTGCAGGCCATCAAGGCTGCTGGTGCCGTGCCGGGCATCCAGATCGCCCACGCCGGGCGCAAGGCCAGCGCCAACCGCCCATGGGAAGGTGACGACCACATCGCTGCCGACGACGCCCGCGGCTGGGAGACCATTGCTCCGTCCGCCATCGCCTTTGGCGCGAACCTGCCGAAAGTGCCACGCGAAATGACGCTGGGCGACATCGCCCGGGTCAAGCAAGATTTCGTCGATGCCGCCCGCCGAGCGCGTGATGCCGGCTTCGAGTGGATCGAGCTGCATTTTGCCCACGGTTACCTGGGCCAGAGCTTCTTCTCCGAGCACTCCAACAAGCGTACCGACGCCTACGGTGGCAGCTTCGACAACCGCAGCCGCTTCCTGCTGGAAACCCTGGCTGCGGTGCGTGAAGTGTGGCCAGAGAACCTGCCTTTGACCGCGCGTTTTGGTGTGCTGGAATACGATGGCCGTGACGAGCAGACCCTGGAAGAGTCGATCGAACTGGCGCGCCGCTTCAAGGCCGGTGGCCTTGACCTGCTGAGCGTGAGTGTCGGTTTCACCATTCCCGAGACCAACATCCCGTGGGGCCCGGCGTTCATGGGGCCGATTGCCGAGCGTGTGCGCCGTGAGGCGAAGCTGCCGGTGACTTCGGCGTGGGGCTTTGGCACGCCGCAACTGGCGGAAGGGGCACTGCAGGCCAACCAGCTGGACCTGGTGTCAGTGGGGCGCGCACACCTGGCCGACCCGCACTGGGCGTACTTTGCGGCCAAGGAACTGGGGGTGGAGAAAGCTTCCTGGACCTTGCCGGCGCCGTATGCGCACTGGCTTGAGCGTTATCGCTGAGGCTTGTAGGGGCTGCCATGCAGCCCATTCGCGGCACAAGGCCGCTCCTACAGGATAACGCGAGCTCTTTGTAGGAGCGGCCTTGTGCCGCGAATGGGCCGCCCGGCGGCCCCCGAATCTAGAACCGATCCAACCGGTAGGCTCCCACCGCTGGCCCCGCGGCCCGCTCAGCCAACCGCCCCACCCATTCCGCCGTCACCGCCGCCTGGGTCAACCCCAGGTGCTGATGCCCAAACGCCAACAGCACCCGCCCATCGCACACCCTGTCGATCACCGGCAACGAGTCCGGCAACGAAGGCCTGAAACCCATCCACGGCGTTGCCCCGTCGATGCTCAAGTCGTGCCGGAACAACCCCTTGCTCAACCGGTGCAACTGCCACGCCCGCTGCATGCTCGGCGGTGCTTCCAGCCCGGCAAACTCCACCGTGCCAGCCAGGCGCAAGCCTTCGGCTATGGGCGTCATGATGAACTTGCGCTCCAGCGAGGTGACTGCAAACGGCAGGCGCTGGTGCTCACCCGGCAACATCAGGTGGTAGCCACGTTCTGTGTCCAGCGGCACCCGCTTGCCTGTCAGCGCAGCGGTCAGTTTCGCAGAATGGGCACCACAGCTGACAAGCACCTGGCGGGCATTGAGCGTGCCCTGGTCGCTGGCCAGGCTCACGCCGGCACTGTGCAACTGCCCGCCATCGACCTGCGCCTGGACAAAGCGCACGCCGCTGGCCTTGGCCGCCTCGAACAGTTCGCACACTACCCGGTAAGGGTCGATGAAGTGCCCGGTGCGCGGAAAGAACAGCCCGCCCAGCAGTGACGGGCTCAGTTGCGGCGCTGCTTCGCGCACGGTTTCAGCCGACCAGAAGTCCACCGGAACCGCCTGCTGTTGCATGCGGGTGCGCAACGCCTGCAGTGCCTGGCGTGACTCAGGCTTCTCGAACACCAGCAGTGAGCCATCCTCTTGAAACAGTTCGCTGCGCCCGATCGAGCCCAGCAGCCGCTGCCAGGCACCCAGGCTGCCTTCGTTCAGCGTGCGTATGCCGGCCACACTGCGCTGGAACGGCGCCGGGCGCAGGTTGAGCAGCAGGCGGGTGAACCAGGGCAAGGCCTTGGGCAGGTACTTCCAGTCCAGGCGCAGCGGGCCCATCGGGTCTAGCAACATGCGCGGCAGGCGCTTGAGGATCGACAGGTCGGCAATCGGGAACACCTGCTCGGTGGCCAGGTGCCCGGCGTTGCCCCAGGACGCGCCCAGGCCGGGTGCCTGACGGTCTACCAGCAGTACCCGGCGGCCCTGGCGGGCCAGTTGCAGGGCACAGGCGACGCCGACAATGCCGGCGCCAACCACGGCGATATCGGCTTCAGGGGTTTGGACCATGCTCAGCCTTCCCGTTTGCCGTCAAGCAGGCGCCGCAGCTGCAGCGGGTTGCCGTGCTTCAGCGCCTGCGGCAGCAGCGCATCGGGGAAGTCCTGGTAGCACACCGGGCGCAGGAAACGCAGGATCGCCGCCGTGCCCACCGAGGTGGTGCGGGCATCGGAGGTGGCCGGGAACGGCCCGCCGTGGACCATGGCATCGCACACCTCGACACCGGTCGGCCAGCCGTTGACCAGAATGCGCCCGGCCTTGCGTTCAAGGGTTGGCAGCAGCGCGCGGGCGCTGTCGATGTCGGCATCGTCCAGTTGCAAGGTCGCGGTCAACTGGCCCTCCAGATGCTCGGCCACTCGGCGTACCTGTTCATCGCTCGCGCAGGCCACCACCAGCGACGCTGCGCCGAACACTTCGGCCTGCAAGGTCGGGTCGGCCAGGAAGGCTTCGGCCTCGGTCACGAACAAGTGCGCCTGGCATTGGTTGGGGCCTTGTCCGGCCTGGCCACTGGCCGCCACCCGGGCATTGGCGTTTTCCGCCAGGTCACCGACACCGGCCTGGTAAGCACTGAAGATGCCAGGGGTGAGCATGGTCTGCGCGGCAGCCTGGCGAACGTGCTTGCAGGCGGCGTCGATAAACCGCTGTAACGCCGGGCCTTGGCGGGCGATCACCAGGCCGGGGTTGGTGCAGAACTGGCCGGCACCTTGGGTCAGCGAGGCGACGAAGCCTTGTGCCAGCGCATCGCCGCGGGCCCGCAGGGCCGCCTCGAACAGGAACACCGGGTTGATCGAGCTCATTTCGGCGTACACCGGGATCGGTTCCGGGCGTGCCTGGGCCGCCTGGCACAGCGCGATACCCCCGCTGCGTGAGCCGGTGAAGCCAACGGCCTTGATGCGCGGGTCGCTGACCAGCGCAATGCCGACTTCACGGCCGGAGCCGTACAGCAGCGAGAATACCCCGGCCGGCAAGCCGCACAGCTTCACCGCTTGCGCCACCGCCTGGCCGACCAGTTCGCTGGTGCCCGGGTGGGCGCTGTGGGCCTTGACCACCACTGGGCAGCCAGCAGCCAATGCCGACGCGGTGTCGCCACCGGCCACCGAGAAGGCCAGCGGGAAATTGCTGGCGCCGAATACGGCTACCGGCCCCAGGGCAACCTGGCGCTGGCGCAGGTCGGCGCGCGGCAAGGGCTGGCGGTCTGGCTGGGCGTTGTCCACCCGCACATCCAGCCATTCACCGGCCCGCACTACCCGGGCGAAGGTACGCAGCTGGGTGCAGGTGCGGCCACGCTCACCCTGAATGCGAGCCTTGGGCAGGCCGCTTTCGGCCACGGCGCGGTCGATCAGGGTATCGCCCAGCGCTTCGACCTGCGTGGCGATGGTTTCGAGGAACTGGGCCCGTTGTTCGAGCGTGGTTTCGCGGTAGGCATCGAACGCCGCCCAGGCCAGGGCGCAGGCTTGCGCCACCTGTTCGCCAGTGCCGCCGAGGTAGGCGGGTTCCAGCGCCTGGCCGGTGGCCGGGTCGATGGCGTGGATGGCTTCGCGGCTGCCGGTTACCGGCGTCTGGCCAATCAGCAGGTTGCCTGTGAGGGTCATGTAGCCTCCTTGTGAATCGAATTCGGGTATCAAGGGCTTGTGGGAGCAACTGTCTTGCTCAATAGCTGGAAGCTTGCGCGATCATTGGGGGAGCGGGCTTGTGCCGCGAACACCGGCAAAGCCGGTGCCAGGCACCGCGTCGCCTGCTTCGCGGGCCAAGCCCGCTCCCACAGAGAACGCGGCGGGGCCTTGGTAATCAGGCGATGTTCTGCTCGGCCGACCAGTTGGCGTACCAGCTGCGGAACAGCGCGTATTGCTGCTCGGCATAGTTGCGCTGGGCGTCGGTCAGCACGTCGGTTTCGTTGAAATGCAGGCTGTACTCGCTGTCGCCGTTCAGCACCATCAGGTGCTTGTAATACAGCACCAGGTCGCAGCCCTCATCGAACGACGACAGCACCGCCAGCGCCGCTTCCAGTTCGCGCGCCAGGCGACGGGCCTTGGCATCGCCTTTGGCCGCCTGCTTGCTCAGGCTCACCAGGTGCAGCACCTCACGCGGAAGGGCATTGCCGATGCCGGTGATGGCGCCGGTGGCGTTGCAGTTGACGAAGCCATGCACCACCTGGGTATCCACGCCCACCATCAGGGTCACGTCGTCATCCTTGGAGGTGATGTGCTCGGCGGCATAACGCAGGTCGGCACCACCGCCGAACTCCTTGAAGCCGATCAGGTTGGGGAATTCGCGACGCAGCTCGAAGAACAGATCGGCGCGGGTGGCGAAGCCGTAATAGGGGCTGTTGTAGATCACCGCTGGCAGCTTGGGCGCGGCGGCGAGGATGGCCGAGAAGTGGTGCTTCTGGGCGATCAGCGAGGCACCGCGGCTGAGCACGCGGGGGATGACCATCAGGCCGGCGGCGCCGACCTTGGCGGCGTGGGCGGCATGGGATACCGCTTCACGGGTGTTCACCGCGCCAGTGCCGACAATGGTCGGGATGCCGGCGGCCACCAGGCGCGCCACGCCTTCCTGGCGCTCGGCCTCGGTCAGCAGTGGCCAGTCGCCCATCGAACCGCAGTACACCACGGCGCTCATGCCGGCCTCGATCAGCTGGTGGCCCTTGCGCACCAGCGCGTCAAAGTCCGGCTTGCGCGCGGCGGTGCACGGGGTCATCAGGGCGGGCATGGTGCCGGTGAAGAGGTTGTCAGTCATTGTTGTTACTCCTGGCGAAATGGGGTTTTCGGAAAAGCCGGGGCTCAGATGCCCCAGGCGAACGGGTCCTGTTCGTCGATCAGCAGGGTGCTGTCGGCGGTCATGTAGGCGCGGCCGGTGATGAACGGGCGAATGTGCTCGCCGTCGCGCTCGTAGCGGCCATGGAACTGGCTACCGGTGATACTGGCCTGTACCCAGGTCTGGCCCTCGGCAAGCTTGCCGTCGGCGGCCAGGCAGGCCAGCTTGGCGCTGGTGCCGGTGCCGCACGGGGAGCGGTCGTAGGCCTTGCCGGGGCACATCACGAAGTTGCGGCTGTCGGCGTTGGCGTCGTCGGCAAACAGCTCGACGTGGTCGATAGGCGCGCCGTTTTCGCCGGTGATGCCCTGGGTTTCGAGGGCTTTGAGCATGGCCCAGGTGTACTCGGTCAGCGCTTCACGGTTGGCCAACTCGATACGCTGGCCGTGTTCGGAAACGAGGAAGAACCAGTTGCCGCCCCAGGCGATGTCGCCGCGCACCACGCCATGGCCGGGCACGTCCACCGCAACCTGCTGGCGGTAGCGGTAGGAGGGCACGTTGCCGATGGTGATGGCACCGTCTTCATGCAGGGTGGCGCTGACCTGGCCAACCGGGGTGTCAATCTTGTGTACGCCCGGTGTGATCAGGCCCAGGTGCTGTAACGAGGCGACCAGGCCGATGGTGCCGTGGCCGCACATGTTCAGGTAGCCGGCGTTGTTGAAGAAGATCACCCCGCAGGTCGCATCAGCCGACACCGGCGGGCAGTACAGCGCGCCGACCAGCACATCGTTGCCGCGTGGCTCCAGCAGGCAGGCACGGCGCCATGGGTCGTGCAGCTCGCGCAGCTCGTCGCGCTGTTCGGCCATGCTGCGGCCGTGCAGTTGCGGGAAGCCCTTCATCACCAGGCGGGTTGGCTCGCCGCCAGTGTGAGAGTCGATGACGTGAATCTGTTTCATGGCTTGTCCCTTGCGTAAAAGATCAGGAAGCGACGGCAGCAGGGCGGCCGGTGTGGGTTTCAGCGCTGGCTTCGCTTTCGTCTTCACCTTCCAGGCGCACAAGGTGGGCAGGCACGCCCGTCGCGGCGCCCCAGTAGTAGATGCCCAGCGCGCAGGCGGCCACGGCCACGGTGTCGAGCGGGTGGCCGATTACCCCCAGGCCGCCAAAGCTGCCCAGCCACGACAGCAGGATGGTCACCGCGTAGAAACCGATCAGCCATGCCGAGGAGCGAACTTGCTGGGCCAGCGACAGGTGCTGGGTGGGTACGAAACGGCCACACAGCAGGTACAGCACGAACATCACGATTTGCAGGGCCAGCAGCCACGACACGGTGTTCCAGCCCGACCAGTACACGATCAGCCCGGCGATGATGAACGACAGCGGGCCGAGCACGGCCATGCCCTTGACCCGGAACGGGCGCGGCATCTGTGGCGCATTGCGGCGCAGGGCGGCGACGGTGACCGGGGCGACGGCGTAGCTCAGGACCAAGGCAGCGGAGACCACGTTGATCAGCGCTTCCCACGATGGGAACGGCAGGGTCCAGAACACCGACAGGCCAAACGTCAGCCACAGGGCCGGGCGCGGGATGCCGGATTCTGCATCGATGCGGGTGAAGTACTTGAAGAAGGTGCCAGTCTGCGCCCAACCATAGATCACCCGCGGGGTGGCGTTCATGTAGATGTTGCCGCAGCCGCTGGGCGAGATCACGGCGTCGGCCACCACCAGGTAAGCGAGCCAGCCGACGCCCAGGGCCAGGGCGATGTCACGGTAAGGCAGGGCCAGTTCCTTGGTCACGCTGGCCCAGCCGTTGGCCAGCATTTCGGTCGGCACGCTGCCGAGGAAGGCCAGTTGCAGCAGGGCGTATATCGCGGTGGACAGCAGCACCGACAAAATCAGTGCAATAGGGATGGTGCGCTGTGGGTTCTTCACCTCGCTGGCCACTGAAATGATCGGCGTCAGGCCCAGGTAGGCGAAGATGATGCCGCCGGCCGATACGGCCATTTCCACGCCGGACAGGCCGAACGGGGCAAAGCCCTGGACCTCGAAGTTTTCTGGCTTGAAGAAGGTGAACAGTACGCCGATCACCAGCAGCGGCACGATGAACTTGAACACGCTGACCAGGTTGTTGGCCTTGGCGAAGGTTTTCACGCTGCGGTAGTTGAGGAAGAAGAACAGCCCCAGCAAGGCAAACTGCACCAACCAGCCGAGCACGGTCGGGTCGCTGGAGCCGGCCTTGGTGAGCCCGGGGAACCAGGCGGCGGCGTATTGGCGTGAGGCGACCACTTCGATGGCGATCAGGCTGGAAAAGGCGATCAGGGTGATGAAACCCATCAGGTAGCCGAGCAGTGGGCCGTGTGAGTAAACGGGGTAGCGCACCACGCCACCGGCGCGGGGCAGGGCAGCGCCCAGCTCGCAGTAGATGATGCCCAGCAGCAGTACGGCAAAACCGCCGAGGAACCAGGAGAGGATGCCGGCCGGGCCTGCGATGGCCGACACGTGGCTGGCGGCAAACAGCCAGCCGGAGCCGAAGATGGCACCCAGGCCGATGAAGGTGAGGTCCAGCAGTGATAACTGTTTTTTGAATTTGCCTGACATGGGTTCGCCTTTTTGTTGGTTATTGGATAGGCAGGTCTGATGTCACGAGATGCGGCTTTTTGGGCCGCGCTCTTGTAGGACTTGGGCGGCTTGCGTGGGGCATAGAGTGAACCGGTCGGGGCGACGGTTCTTGATGGTTTTCTGCAGGGGGGATGACGAAATCGGCACAGTTGCAAAAAATGCTGGCGGCCAGGGTGTGCTGGTGGATAGGCTGTAGGCCATACCGGATAAGGGTTTGAGAGAGACATTGCCAGTGCTGGCCTCTTCGCAGCACAAGGCGGCTCCTACAAGAACCGCATGGCTATCAAGCCTTCTGCGGTCGCTGCAGGAGCAGCCGTGCGCTGCGAAGAGGCGGGCCCAGCAAACCGAGATAGAGAAGATGACCAATACCCCCCTGGCAACCCTCTACCAGTCCCTCGACCAGCACCGCCCCGCCACCCTCGAGGCCCTGCTCGCCGGTGTATCGCTGCTGCTGCCGATCCTCGACGCCATCCCCAACGCTGCGATCTTCATCAAGGACCCGGCCGCCCGCTATGTGCTGGCCAACAACACCCTGGTCCAGCGTTGCGGCCTCAAGCGCCTGCAACCGCTGCTGGGCAAGACCAGCGCCGAAGTGTTCCCGGCGCAGCTGGGGCCCGGCTACACCGAACAGGACCGCCGGGTGCTCAAGGAAGGCAGGGTGCTGGAGGACCAGCTGGAGCTGCACCTGTACGGCAGCCGCGAGCCTGGTTGGTGCCTGACCCACAAGCGCCCGTTGTACAACCAGGCGGGTGAGATCATCGGCCTGGTTGGCATTTCGGTCGACCTGCAATCAGCCGCCGACAGTCACCCTGCCTATCAACGCCTGGCCGCGGTGGACGAGCACATTCGCCAGCATTTTCACCAGCCGATCAGCATGGGCGAGCTCACCCGTATCGCCAATATTTCCGTGGCCCAGCTGGAGCGCTACTGCAAGCGGGTGTTCCACCTCACGCCCCGGCAGATGATCCACAAGGCGCGCCTGGAGCACGCCCACCGCCTGTTGCATTCGGACCTGCCCATCACCGAAGTGGCAATGTGCTGCGGCTATACCGACCACAGCGCCTTCAGCCGCCAGTTCAAGCAACTGACCGGCTTTACCCCGCGCCAGTACCGCCAGGCAACCAGCGATCAGGTGGCTTGAAACAGCACCCGGGCCTCGGCAAAGCACTGTTCGGCAATCGCCGAGCGCGGCTCGCTGCGGCGCAGCAGCAGGCCGACCGGGCTGTGAATGGCGGCGTCGGCCACCGGCAGGATGCGCAGGTGCTCGCTGAGGTCTTCCAGGCCGCAGTCCAGCGGCATGATCGCGCAGCACATGCCGGTATTGATGGCCTGGATCAGCTGGAAGGTCGAGTCGCTTTCCAGCACCGCATTCGGCTCCAGACCGCGGCTGCGGAAGCTCAGGTCCAGCGATTGACGGTAGTGCATGCCCTTGCTCAGCAAGCCCAGTGGTATGTCACTGAGGGCATCCCAGCGCAGCGGGGCGTCGGCGAATTGAAAGTGCCGGGTGTCGTGCAACAGGCCCATGGTGGTGGTGCCCAGTTCGATCACTTCGAAAAAGCTGGTGTTGACCTGGTCCAGGTAGCAGATACCCAGGTCGAGCTGGTTGCGGCTGAGCCCGTCGATGACTTGTTCCGAGCTTAGCGAGCTGAGCTGAAAGTGCAGTTCGGGGTATTTTTCGCGCAGTGGCAGCAGCAGGTGCATGGGGTTGAAGCTGGCCAGCGGCACCGTACCCAGGCGCAGGCTACCGACCACTTGGCCGCGGCAGCTGGCGGCCTCGGCTTGCAGGCCATCGTGGGCTGCGAGCAAGGTGCGGGCCCAGGCCAGGATGCGCTCGCCGGCCTCGGTAAAACCTTCGAAGCGCTGGCCGCGCTTGACCAGCACCAGCTCCAGTTCGTCCTCCAGGTTACGCAGGCGCATGGACAGCGTTGGCTGGGTGATATGGCACAGCGCCGCCGCCTGGCCGAAGTGGCGGGTCTGGTCGAGGGCGATGAGGAACTTGAGCTGCTTGATGTCCATGAAAGTGCCTGGCGTCTGGTTATGCAGACCTTAACCCACGTCTGCGATAGATGTCATTGATCGCCCGGTACGCCATATCGATTGGACGCCCTCGGGCCGTGCCTCTAGCGTGTCGACAATGCCATTCAAGGAGTTTTACCGTGCGCGTCCAACCCGATGCGGTCTTCGTACCGCTGAACATCGCCGTGCTGACCGTCAGCGACACCCGTACCTATGACAATGACACCTCCGGTGAACTGCTGGCCAGCCGTTCGGTAGAGGTCGGCCACCGGCTGGTGGCGCGGGCGTTGCTCAAGGACGACCTGTACAAGATTCGCGCGCAGGTGGCGACCTGGATTGCCGACGAGCAGGTGCAGGTGGTGCTGATTACCGGCGGCACCGGCTTTACCGGGCGAGACAGCACGCCGGAGGCAGTTGAGTGCCTGCTGGACAAGCGCATCGACGGTTTTGGCGAGCTGTTCCGGGCGTTGTCAATTCTGGATATCGGCACCTCGACCGTCCAGAGCCGGGCATTGGCCGGGTTGTCCAACCGCACGTTGGTGTGCTGCCTGCCGGGTTCGACCGGCGCCTGCCGCACGGGGTGGGAGGGGATTCTGGCCGAGCAGCTGGATGCCCGGCATCGGCCTTGTAATTTCGTGAAGCACCTGACCCCGGTAAGAGTGATGTCGGGGCGTAGTAACGACTGCCATCATCAGATATACATTTAAGGCGCAAAGCCTCAGTGAGCTGATAGACGGTCAGCGGCCGCTAGGGTTGAAGCGTGATAATATACGCCCTTGCCGAATTGAAATCATGTAGCGTTGGCTATCGACACTTGAGTCTAGCTTGTAAGTGCGACCATGGTATAGGGGCTCCATCCCGCCCTCCTGGTGTAGAAGGTCGGCCAGGGTTCTGAGTGTTTTATTTTGATCGGCATTGTAGTACTTGCTGGTTACCGAATCGAGAGGCAATGGTAATGTTGGGAGTTGCTCAAATCGTTCGGCGGCAGTTAGAAGAGGGCGATCGAGTCGTTTGCTTCCCGATATTTTTCCTTCGGCAAATCCCCAAACGGAGCCGAATTTCATGCCATCCTGCTTTCCGATTTCATGTCCTTTAATGAGTCCTTCTTCATACCCAGCCCTGCGGCCGGCATTGAGTCCTTCGTCATACCCAGTCTTGCGGCCGGCATTGAGTCCTTCGTCATACCCAGTCTTGCGGCCGGCATTGAATCCTTTGTGATATTCACTACTGGCGGCAGCGCTTCCCTCGTTGTAGCCTTGTTGTCGGCCATGCTCAAAAGCGACATCATATTTTTTTGTATTAGGGGTTCGGAGTATATGTTTCTTGAACCAACCCCATCGCGATCTCCCGGAAGGGTCAGTGTAATTTATAGGGTCGCACCCACAATAAGCATACCCATTGATATTACCTTCTGCAAAAGGGCTTCGGTCGTCATAACTGTTGAATCTCATTGTTATCGGGTTGAAGGCTCGGCGGCTGCCTAATAGATAGCATCCTGTCCCGGCTTGCCGCAGTTGGCCGGTAAAGCCCAGTAGTGATTTGATTAGAAGTGGATCGATATACCCGTATGGGGTGAATGCTAATTCGTGCTGCTCAGCGTTTATCGAGCTAACTATTGTAGAACCTAGGCGGTCAGTGCTTAGCATGCGGGTGTGGGCTATTGCGTCCCCGCCTGCTAGTACCTTTTCAGCAAGTGGCAATTTTCCGCCGTGCATGATAGCAGTGTGTTCTTTGCCTTGAATAAGTAAGCTTAATTTGTTTCCGTTGTAAAATACGCGTTGAGGACTTGGGCTTTTCATGGTGGCGCTTCCGTAGAAATAACCTCACCTTAACTCGTCTCTGGATACTGTAAACTGGTAAAAATGCTAGTGGCTTTAAGGCTGGATTCTATGCGAGCAGGCTTTTTAATTACTCAGCGCAATACATAGTCCACAGGTAGGAGCAACGGCGGCAGCGGCTCGACTCCAAGAGCCCCAAGCACATCGCGCTCCACAGTCCGCACCATGGCATCAGTAGGCAAGTCGTTCTCATCGCGCCCGAACGGGTCTTCCAGCTCGTTGCCAATGGCATCCAGTCCGAAGAACGTGTACCCCACGATGGTGGTGAACAGGGGTGCCAGCCAGCCCAGCGGCTCGGCCAGGGCAAACGGTAACAGCAGGCAGAAGATGTAGATGGTGCGGTGCAGCAGCAGCGTATAGGGGAACGGCAACGGGGTGCCCTTGATCCGCTCACAGGTGGCCTGTACTTCGGTCAGCCCCACCAGCCGTTGCTCCAGCAGGCTGTAGCGCCAGTCGCTGATCTGCTGTTGTGCGGCCAACTGCGAACAGTGTTCGCCAATCTCACGCAGGATGCCGTCGCACACGTTGTGCGGGCTGATCCTCTCAGGCCGGGCCAGCCACGGCCGAGCGGCTGCCAGATCATCCTCGTTACGAAGCCGTGCATTCAGTGCATGGGCAAAACCGCACAGGCTGCGCAGCAGCTCCGTACGCAGGTGGTCGTCAGCAATCACCACGCTTTCGCGCACGAACGAGCGGGTTTCGATGATCAGCTTGCCCCAGGCCTTGCGGCCCTCCCACCAGCGGTCATAGCAGGCGTTGTTGCGAAAGCTCATGAAGATCGACAGCGACAGGCCAAGCAAGGTGAACGGCGTGGCGCTCACCGGGTAGAAAAACGCCGGGTAATGGCGCTCGATCAGCACGATCAGCGCTGCCAGCAGGGTCACCATCAGGCAGCGCAGGGCAATGCGCTTGACGATCGAACCCTTGAGGGTGAACAGCACACGCAGCACATCAGGGGTTGGGTGGACGATCATGGATATCCAGAGACGGCCGCTTAGCCGCCGGTCATGTTCATGAAGCGCAGGATCTGCACGTCGCCACCGACTTCGAAGTGATGGCGGTACGGCTTGAGGTGCAGCGAATCGCGGATGGCCTTTTCCAGGCGTTCGGCGTTGCCGGGGTGGGCGCGTAGCACGTGCTTGAGGTCCACCGAGTGTTCATTGCCCAGGCACAGCAGCAGCCGGCCTTCGACCGTCAGCCGTACGCGGTTGCAGGTGGCGCAGAAGTTGTGGCTGTGCGGCGAAATGAAGCCTACCCGGGTGTTCGCTTCTGCCAGACGCCAGTAACGGGCGGGGCCCTGGGACGACTCGGTGGATTCGATCAGGGTGAACTGCTCGGCCAGGCGCGCGCGTACTTCGTCGCTGGAGCAGAACGACTCGCCGCGCTCGTGTTCGCTGATCACCCCTAGCGGCATTTCTTCGATGAAGGTGATGTCCAGTTCGCGATCGATGGCAAAGCGCACCAGGTCGACCAGTTCATGGTCGTTGCGCCCTTTGAGCACCACGCAGTTGAGCTTGGTGCGCTTGAAGCCGGCTTGGCGCGCGGCGTCGATGCCAGCGATGACCTGATGCAGGTCGCCGGTGCGGGTCAGTTGCTTGAAACGGTCGGCATCCAGGCTGTCGAGGCTGATGTTCAGGCGCGAGACCCCCGCGTCGAACAGTGGCTGTGCCAGGCGCCCGAGTTGCGAGCCGTTACTGGTCAGGCACAGTTCGCGCAGGCCGGGCAGGGCTGCGATGCGCCCGCACAGGTCGACGATGCCCTGGCGTACCAGTGGTTCGCCGCCGGTCAGGCGGATCTTACGGGTGCCCAGGGCGACGAAGCGCTCGGCCACCTGGAACAGTTCTTCGAGGCTGAGGATCTGCTGGCGCGGCAGAAACTGCATGTCTTCGGCCATGCAGTAGACGCAACGGAAGTCACAGCGGTCGGTGACCGACATCCGCAGGTAGTCGATTTTCCGGTTGAAGCCGTCAATCAGGGCCCGGCTGTTCTGTTCCACGTTCGCGCTCGAATGGGTTGGGACACATCTCCAAGCTATAACCTGGCCGCAGGGGCGTCAAATTGCTTTGTCCGACTGCTTGATCGACGGCCTCTATCATGGCTGCAACCACATTCCCGGCCCATGATCGAAACCGCTTATCACACCGTAAGATCTTTCGATTGGACGCCCCTGCCTCACGCTCAATAGGCTGGAAAAAAGCATCGAAGCGTGAGGATTCATCGCATGAGCCAGGACGAACACATCAGGGACTACAAGGGCGCCGCCGCCGGTTGGGGGGCGCTCAAGAGCGTCACCAAAAGCTGGCTGGGCAGCGAAAATGCCTTCAAGAACCTGCGGGCCATGCTCAAGACCAACCAGAACGGCGGCTTCGACTGCCCCGGCTGTGCGTGGGGCGAGTCGCCGGAAAGCGACATGGTCAAGTTCTGCGAAAACGGCGCCAAGGCGGTTAACTGGGAGGCGACCGGTCGCTCGGTCGACCCGGCTTTCTTCGCCAAATACAGCGTCAGCGCGCTGAGGGAGCAGACCGACTACTGGCTCGAATACCAAGGCCGCCTCACACACCCGATGCGTTACGACGCTGCCATCGATCACTATGTCGAAACCACCTGGCAGGAGGCCTTCGAGCTGGTCGCCAGGCACCTGCGTGCGCTGCAGTCGCCAGATGAGGCCGAGTTCTACACCTCGGGCCGGGCCAGCAACGAGGCGGCGTTCCTCTACCAGCTGTTCGTGCGCGCTTACGGCACCAACAACTTCCCCGATTGCTCGAACATGTGCCACGAAGCCAGCGGCGCAGGCATGTCGGAAACCCTCGGGGTGGGCAAGGGCACCGTGGTGTTCCACGACCTGGAGCTGGCCGACGCCATCTTTGTCATCGGCCAGAACCCCGGCACCAACCACCCGCGCATGCTCGAACCGCTGCGTGAAGCTGTCAAGCGTGGGGCACAGGTGGTCTGCTTCAACCCGCTCAAAGAGCGTGGTCTGGAGCGCTTCCAGCACCCGCAGCACCCGTTCGAAATGCTCAGCAACGGCTCCGAGCCGACGTCCAGCGCCTACTTCCGCCCGGCCTTGGGGGGGGACATGGCAGCCATGCGCGGCATTGCCAAGTTCCTGTTGCAGTGGGAGCGCGAAGCCCAGGCCAAGGGCGAGCCGGCGGTGTTCGACCATGCCTTCATCGCCGAGCACACCAGCGGCGTCGATGACTACCTGGCAGCGGTGGACGCCACCTCTTGGGAACACATCGTCAAACAGTCGGGCCTGACCCTGGCCGAGATCGAGCTGGCCGCACGCATGTACCGCAAGGCCGAGCGGGTGATCATGTGCTGGGCCATGGGCGTCACCCAGCACCGCCATTCGGTGCCTACCGTGCAGGAAATCGTCAACCTGCAGTTGCTGCGCGGCAACGTTGGCAAGCCTGGGGCCGGCCTGTCGCCGGTGCGCGGCCACAGCAACGTGCAGGGCGACCGCACCATGGGCATTGACGAGAAGCCCAAGCCGGCGTTGCTCGACGCCATCGAAAAACGCTTCCAGTTCCGTGTGCCGCGTGCCCACGGGCACAACGCGGTGCTGGCGATCAAAGCCATGGAGGAGGGGCGGGCCAAGGTGTTCATCGCCCTGGGCGGCAACTTCGCCCAAGCCACCCCGGACACCCCGCGCACCCACGCGGCATTGCAGAACTGCGCGTTGACCGTGCAGATTTCCACCAAGCTCAACCGCTCGCACCTGGTCACCGGCCGCGATGCACTGATCCTGCCGTGCCTGGGCCGTACCGAAATCGACCTGCAGGCCGAAGGGCCGCAAGGCGTGACCGTGGAGGACACCTTCAGCATGGTGCACCTCTCCAACGGCCAGTTGCGCCCACGCTCGCCGCACATGCGCTCGGAGCCGTGGATCATCGCCGGCATGGCCAAGGCCACGCTGGGCAACCAGCCGATCGACTGGGAGTATGCGGTGGCCGACTACAACCGCATTCGTGACATGATCGCCGACGTGATCCCAGGTTTCACCGGCTTCAACGAACGCCTGCATAGCCCGGGCGGTTTCCACCTGGGCAACAATGCCGCCGATCGCAACTTCCGCACGACCACGGGCAAGGCTCGCTTCATGCCCCACGCACTGCCGGAAGAGTTGATCAACGCCAAGGTATTGGCCCGGGGTGACAAGCCCGACCTGATCCTGCAGACGCTGCGCTCGCATGACCAGTACAACACCACCCTGTATGGCCTGGATGACCGCTACCGCGGGGTGTTTGGCCTGCGTGAAGTGGTGTTCGTCAACGAGGCCGACATCCGCCGCATGGGCTTTGAGCCGGGTGAGCAGGTGGACCTGGTGTCGCTGTGGGAGGACGGCGTGGAACGGCGCGTTTCTGGGTTCCGCCTGGTGGCGTATGACGTGCCTGAGGGGCAGGCGGCGGCTTATTACCCGGAGACCAACCCACTGGTGCCGCTGGAAAGTTATGGCGAGGGGACCTACACCCCTACCTCGAAATTTGTGGCGATCAAGGTCGAGAAAGCCAAGGCAGGGAACCGCATTGCGGCGGTGTTGGCCGCGGATTGACGGGTTGCCTGCAAGGGCCCTATCGCCGGCAAGCCAGCTCCCACAGGGACTGCACAGCTTTCAGAACCTGTGATAAACCTGTGGGAGCTGGCCTGCCGGCGATAGGGCCGGTGCAGCCATACAGAATCAGGAACGATGCACCGGATAAGCCGTGGTGTACTTCATCTGCTCCATGGCAAAACTGGAGGTGATGTTCGACAGCCCATCGGTGCGGGTAATCAGCTTTTTGTAGAACCGGTCATACGCCGCAATATCCCCCACCACCACCCGCAGCATGTAGTCCCAGTCCCCCGACATGCGATAGAACTCCATCACTTCCTCAAACCCGGTCACGGTCGCGGCAAACTGCTCCAGCCAGGCGCTGTCATGGCGCTGGGTCTTGAGCTGGACGAACACCGTCAGCCCCAGCCCCAGGCGTTCGGGGTCCAGCAGGGCGACACGGCCGAGTATGTAGCCTTCTTCTTCCAGGCGCTTGACCCGCTTCCAGCACGGCGTGGTGGACAGGTTGACGGCCTCGGCCAGGTCCTTGAGCGCGATCGAGGCATCGCGCTGAAGCAGGGTAAGTATGTGCTGGTCGAAACTGTCCATATCGCGCGCGGGCCGTGTAGAAAAATTTTTCACAGATTACCCCAAGGCCAGACGATTTGGGTTGTGCGATAGTTGCAGCCTTCACTCTGCCAATGGGCCTGACCATGTCCGACAAGCCGCGCAATTTCGCCACCCGTACCATTCACGCCGGGGAGCAGTTCAGCGTTGCCGAAAACGCCATTTTCCCGGCTATCGTCACCGCCAGCTCTTTCACCAAGCGCAGCCTGGACGACAAGCCGGAATACTCCTACAGCCGCGTCGGCAACCCTACCCGGCATGCCTACGAAACCTGTGTCGCTGCCCTTGAAGAAGGCGTGGGCGCTGTGGCCTGTGCCTCGGGCGTCAATGCCACCGCAACCGTGCTTGAGCTGCTGCCCAAGGATGCCCACGTGGTGGTGATGAACGGCGTGTATGGCGGCACCTTCCGCATTCTGGAGGACTACCGCAGCCGTACCTCGGGCCTGACCACCACCTATGTCGACCTCAACGACCTTGAGGCTGTGGCCGCCGCCATCAAGCCGCAAACCCAGCTGATCTGGATCGAGTCGCCGACCAACCCGTTGCTGCACCTGGTCGACATCAAGGCGGTGTGCGACCTGGCCAAGGCGCGGGGCATCCTGACCTGCATCGACAACACCTTCTGCTCACCGTGGAACCAGCGCCCGATCACCTTGGGCGTGGACCTGGTGATGCACTCCGCCAGCAAATACATCGGCGGCCACTCCGACCTGACCGGTGGCGTGGTAGTGGCGGCCAATGATGCACTGCTGGCACGCCTGCGCCGCTTCAGCATGGCGATTGGCGCGGTGCAGGGGCCATTTGACTGTTACCTCGCCCTGCGCGGCCTGAAGACCCTGGATGTGCGCATGGAGCGCCAGTGTGCCAACGCCCTGCAGGTGGCACGCTTTCTCGAAGGGCATGCGCAGATCGAGCAGGTGTATTACCCGGGGCTGGAAAGCCACCCCCAGCATGAACTGTGCAAACGCCAGATGCGCAGTGGCGGGGCGGTGGTGGCGATGAAGGTGAAGGGCGACCGCGCCGCGCTCAACCGCCTGGTGGAGGCGTTGCAGATCTTTGTGCTGGCCGACTCGCTGGGCGGGGTGGAGAGCATGATCAACCACTCGTGGACCATGTCGCATTGCTCGCTGAGCCCGGAGCAGAAAGGCGTAATGGGGATCAGCGAGAACCTGCTGCGGTTGTCGATGGGGATCGAGGATTACCGCGACCTGATCGAGGACCTGGATGGTGCTTTGAAGGCATCAGCGGCGGGCTGATATAAACGCGGTCTTGTGGGAGCGGCCTTGTGCCGCGAAAGGGCCGCAGCGCGGCCCCGGCAATCTATGCGTTATTGCTGAAACCTTGGGGCCGCTACGCAGCCCTTTCGCGGCGCAAGGCCGCTCCCACATGGCGCGTTCAGGCCTGTGAAATCAATCAGGATTTGGGCGGATGGATGATCCGTTCGATCTTGTCCTTGATCAGCAACCGTTCCTTGCGCAGCCGGTTGACGGCGTCGTCGTTGGTACCGTTGCCTTCGGCGGCGACCACCTCCTTGTCCTTGGCGTTGTATTCCTTGTGCAGCGCGTGCAGCGCCTGGTCCTTGTCAATGAGCGCCTGGAATGCATCAGCGGTAACGTGCAGGTCAGCGAGCAGATCATGCGGAACTGGCATTTCTTCACCTCTGTCAGGGTTGTCGGTAAGGTCCTGACCACTGAGGATAGCCGCGTTTGCGCAGGCTTGTGAGGGCGGCCACGCTGAATGGCAGCTGAATGACTTTCACGAAATTGATAAAAGACCACGCTTCACGAAATTGTTACCGTCTTTTTCACAAAAAATTGATGATGCGCTTTCTAGAGTTCGCCCAACTTTCCCACGGTGCCATCCGGCCTGGGGGCTGATAATCACTCTTGATTGCGAACGCTGATGCTCAACCTTAAATCCCTGCGGACTGAATGGGTCACGCTGCTGGCCAGCCTTTACCTGCTGATTGGCTTGAACATGTTTCTCTGGGAGCACTTGCAAGAGGTGGTGCCCGCCGGCCTGTCAGGGCTTTGGCTGAGCCTGGCGTTTGCGGTGCTGATGCTGTTCGCCTTCAACCTCATTCTCACCCTGGTTGCCTTCCGTTATGTATTGAAGCCGGTACTCATCGTGTTGTTCATGAGTGGCGCGGGCGCGGCTTACTTCATGAACCAGTACGGTGTACTGATTGATGCCGGCATGTTCCGCAATATGGCTGAGACCAATGTTGCAGAAGTGCGCGATCTGATGTCGCTGAAGTTTGCTGCCTATATCCTGTTATTGGGTGTCTTGCCGTCAGTGTTGTTGTGGAAGGTGCAAATCGCTTACCGCCCCTGGCACCGCGAGCTGCTGGGCAAGCTGGTGGTCAGTGGTGCCTGTGTCGTGGCCCTTGGCTCGGTAGCGCTGGTCAATTATCAAGGGTTGTCGTCGCTGTTTCGCAACCACCACGAACTGCGCCTGATGCTGACCCCGAGCAATATCGTTGGGGCCTCCATCGGTTATGTCAGCGAGCGGGTCGGTACTGCCTCGCGCCCATTCCAGTCTTATGGCGAAGATGCCAAGCGAGATGCCGCCTGGCAAAAACACGAGCGCAAGTCGCTGACGGTGCTGGTCGTCGGCGAAAGTGCCCGGGCAGACCATTTCGGCGTGCTGGGCTACGAGCGCGATACCACGCCGAACCTGGCCAAGGAACAAGGCCTGCTGGCGTTTTCCGATGTGCACTCGTGCGGCACGGAAACCGCAGTCTCGGTGCCGTGCATGTTCTCGGGCATGAAGCGCAAGGATTACGATGCCCGCGTGGCGAAGAACCGCGAAGGGTTGCTGGACGTTCTCCAGCGTGCCGGCCTGGCCGTGCAGTGGCGTGACAACCAGTCGGGCTGCAAGGGTACCTGCGACCGCGTGCAGTTCATTGATGTCAGCAACCTCAAGGACCCCCAACTGTGCGCCAATGGCGAATGCCATGACCAGATCCTGCTGCAAGGTCTGGACGAGCTGATCGACAACCTCGACAGGGACACCGTGCTGGTGCTGCACCAGATGGGCAGCCACGGGCCGGAATACTTCAAGCGCTACCCCAGTGGCGGCGAGCGCTTCACGCCGGTATGCCAGAGCAACGCACTTAACCAGTGCAGCGAGCAGGAGATCATCAACGGCTATGACAACACCCTGGCCTATACCGACAAGGTGCTGGCTTCGCTGATCGACACCTTGCGCAGCAAACAGGACAAGGTCGACACGGCCATGATCTACCTGTCCGACCACGGCGAGTCGCTGGGCGAGTACAACCTGTTCCTGCATGGCACGCCTTACCCCATCGCCCCTGAGCAGCAAAAGCACGTGCCGCTGCTGACCTGGTTCTCCGACAGCTACAAGGAGGACTTCGGCCTCGACACCGACTGCCTGGCCAAGCTCAGCGATGCCCCGCTGTCGCAGGACAACCTGTTCCACTCCATGCTCGGCCTGTTGCAGGTGCGCACCGAGGTCTACCAGCAGTCGCTGGACATGTTCGCCAGCTGCCGGCCTTGGCTGGCGGCCAAGCGCTGAAATGCCGTTCCTTCACTCACAAACAGCACCACTGATCGATATCAAGGATGGCCCGGGTTTCACCAGCAGTGCCCGCGCCGTATATACTGCGCGCCAATGTTAGTGGGAGAGCCTCGTGGCCATCGAAATTCACTGGATCCGTGACGACCAGAGCCTGGCCGAACACTGCCGCGACTGGCACCAACTGCCCTTCGTCGCCGTCGACACCGAATTCATGCGGGTCGACACCTTCTACCCGAAAGCCGGGCTGATTCAGATCGGTGACGGCCAGCGGGCCTTCCTGATCGACCCGCTGCTGATCGGCAACTGGCAACCCTTGGCCGATCTGCTGGAAGACTGCGGTGTGGTCAAGGTGCTGCACGCCTGCAGCGAAGACCTTGAAGTGCTGCTGCGCCTGACCGGCAAGCTGCCGCAGCCGCTGTTCGACACCCAGCTGGCTGCCGGTTACCTGAACCTGGGCTTCTCCATGGGCTATTCGCGCCTGGTGCAGGAGGTGCTGGGTATCGAGCTGCCCAAGGGTGAGACCCGCTCCGACTGGCTGCAGCGCCCGCTCTCTGAAACCCAGATCAGTTATGCGGCCGAGGATGCCGTGCACCTGGCCGAGCTGTTCACGGTGCTGCGCCCGCGTTTGTCCGACGACAAGTACGCCTGGGTGCTGGAAGACGGCGCCGAGCTGGTGGCCGCATTGCGCCGTGAAGTCGAGCCCGAAAGCCTGTACCGCGACGTCAAGCTCGCCTGGAAGCTGGCCCCCCAGCAACTGGCGGTGCTGCGCGAACTGTGCGCCTGGCGCGAGCGCGAAGCGCGCAACCGTGATGTGCCGCGCAACCGCATCCTCAAGGAACACTCGCTGTGGCCCATGGCCAAGAGCCAGCCGAACAACCTGTCGGCGCTGGCCAAGATCGACGAGATGCACCCGCGCACCATTCGTCAGGACGGTGAGTTTCTCGTGCAGCTGATCAAGCGCGCCGGCAGCCTGCCTGCCGAGCAGTGGCCAGCGCCGTTGCCTGAACCACTGCCGATCGAGGCTGCGGGCATTCTCAAGCAACTGCGTGCCATCGGCCAGGCCGAAGGCGAGCGCCTGGGCATTGCCCCCGAGCTGATGCTGCGCAAGAAAGCCCTGGAAGCGCTGCTCAAGACCGGCTACCCCCATGGCCCTTATCAACTGCCCGATTCGCTGCGCGGCTGGCGCCGTGAGCGCATGGGCCAGGCCCTGCTGGACAACCTGGCAGCTGCCGGAGAAACCCGATGAAACGCATTTGCTCGATCTACAAGAGCCCCCGCAAGAACGAAATGTACCTGTACGTGCTCAAGGCCGACGGCCTGGAGCGTGTGCCCGAAGGCCTGTTGCCGGCCTTTGGCACCCCCATGCACGCGTTTGACCTGGTGCTTAGCCCCGAGCGCAAGCTGGCCCGCGAGGACATCACCAAGGTGCTGGAAAACCTCGATAACCAGGGCTACCACCTGCAGATGCCGCCGCTGGAAGATGAGTACATCGAGCACCTGCCCGAAGAGCTGTTGCGCCGTAACGACCCGGTCTGACCATGCGTGTACTGATTGCTGAGCATGACCATGCTCGTTACGCCGGGCTTTTGCGCGAAACAGCGCCGAACGTGGAAATCCTGACCAGCGGTGACTCCGCCGAGCTGGCCCGTCAGGCAGCGCAGTGCACGGTGTGGCTGGGCCAGCCGGACTTGCTGGCGAGCTTGCTACGCCAGGGCCTCAAACCGGAATGGATGCAATCGACGTGGGCCGGTATCACGCCGTTGCTGGCCGATGGCCTGCCGCGTGACTATCGCCTGACCCGTGCGGTGGGCATATTCGGCCAGGTGATGGCCGAGTACATGCTGACCTACATGCTCGGCCATGAGCGCGAGGTGCTGTCGCGCCTGGTGAGCCAGGTCGAGCGGCGCTGGGATGACCGCCCGGGGCGCACGCTGGAAGGGCGCAAGGTGCTGATTGTCGGCACCGGCGACATTGGCCAGCGGGTGGCCGAGTTCCTGCAGCCGTTTGGTGTGGTGCTGTACGGCGTAGCCAGCAGCGCCCGGGAACAGGCACCGTTCGTCGAGGTGGCTGCGCTGGCCGACTTGCCACGCATGGTGGGCCAGGCCGACTACGTGCTCAACCTGCTGCCGGACACCCCTGCTACCCACGACCTGTATGACGCGGCGCTGTTCAAGTGCTTCCAGGCCACGGCGTTGTTCATCAATGCCGGGCGTGGCGCGGCCGTGGTCGATGCCGACCTGGTAGAGGCACTGAAGCAGGGCCATCTGGCCGGAGCGGTGATCGATGTCTGCCGGCAGGAGCCGTTGCCCCGGCAGCACCCGTTCTGGACCGCCTGGGGGCTATTGTTGACCGGGCACAGCTCGGCACCCACCTCGCCGGCAGCGATGGTGCGGTTGTTTGTCGAGAATGTGCGGGCTTATGAAGCGGGGCAGGGGTTGCGTGGGGAAGTGGACTTTGCCCGGGGCTACTGATTGATGTTGCCTGTGCCGGCCTCTTCGCGGGCTCGGTACTTCACGCGACTGCAGCGCTTCATCCAGGCTGGCCTTGTCACCCAGCTTGCCGATCGCCACCATGGCATGCAGCACGTAGCCCTCGGGAATCTTCAGTTCCTGACGCGCCAAGTCCTGGTCGAAACCAGCCATGCCATGGGTATGCCAGCCGCTGATGCTGGCCTGCAGGGCCAGGTGGCCCCAGGCGGAGCCGGTGTCGAAGGTGTGCCACAGCGCCGGTTTTTCTTCCGTGGCGCCCGGGGCTGCAAAGGTGGTCTTGGAAATGATCAGTACCAGCGCCGAGGCCTGTTGCGCCCAGCTGCGGTTGAACGGCACCAGCAGGTTCAGGTAGCGCTCCCAGTTTGGCGTGTCGCGGCGGGCATACAGGAAGCGCCAAGGTTGCGAGTTGTACGCCGACGGTGCCCAGCGTGCGGCTTCCAGGAAGCTCAGCAGGGTCTGTTCGCTGATCGGTTCGGCGGTGAAGGCGCGTGGCGACCAGCGGTTGATGAACTGTTCGTTGATGGCGTAATCGGCAATGCGGGGGTTGGCGCTCATGACAGCTCCTGCAAACGGACGGGAAACCCGCACGCTACTGCGTCCCGTCGCGACTGACAAGCGGTCTGGCTTTGCCGATGGCCAGGCTCTAGACTGGCGCCGCCGCGCGCCGTGGCCCTAAAGATGAATGCAGGAAACCGTGTGATGATCGCTGAAAACGCGCCGTTCTGGCGGCGCAAGACCCTCGAGCAACTCAGCCCGCAAGAATGGGAGTCGCTGTGCGACGGCTGCGGCCTGTGCTGCCTGCAAAAGCTTGAGGACGAAGACGACAACAGCGTCTATTACACGCGTATCGCCTGCAAATTGCTGGACATGGATACCTGCCAGTGCAGCGACTACCCCAACCGCTTCGCGCATGTACCGGACTGCATCCAGCTCACCCCGGGCAAGGCCGACCAGTTCACGTGGCTGCCAAGCACCTGCGGTTATCGCCTGGTCAGCGAGGGCAAGGACCTGCCGGCCTGGCACCACCTTGTCTGTGGCGATCGCCAGCAGGTCCATGAACAGCGCATTTCCCAGTCGGGGCGTATGCTCAGGGAGCAGGATGTGCACGAAGACGACTGGGAAGACCACCTGATCTTCCGCGCCAGCTGACCGGCGCGGCCCGCTGCCACGGGGAAACAAGGAGTTTCTGTATGCGTTGCCAGCTGTTGTTGCTGTTGGGCCTGATGGCCAGTTCGCCAGCCTGGGCGAAAAAGGTCGACCTTGACTACCAGGTGCGCCTGTTGCCCGCCAGTGGCCAAGCGGAAGTCCGCCTGACCCTGGCTGAAGGCAGTGCCGTGCGCAGCCTCGACTTCGACCTGGGCAAGGCGGCGGCCTTCAGCGGCTTCCAGACCGATGGCCAATGGCAACTCAAGGGCCAGCGTGGCGTGTGGCAGCCGGCGGCCGGCAAGACCAGCCTCAGCTACCGCGTGCAGTTGGACCAGAAGCTCGCCAGCGGTGCCTATTCCTCGCGTGTTACCCCTCACTGGGCGTTGTTCCTCGGCGACCAGCTGGTACCGCCTGCGCGGCTTGACCAGCAAGATGGCACGGAGCTTGTGGCACGCCTGGCGTTCGACTTGCCCGAGGGCTGGAAGAGTATCGAGACGTCCTGGCCACGCATTGGCAAGGACAAGTTCCGCATCGACAATGTTTCGCGCCTGTTCGACCGCCCGACTGGCTGGATGCTGGCCGGCGACCTGGGTAGCCGCCGTGCCCGCCTGGGCGATACCGAGGTCACTGTGGCCGCACCGGTCGGGCAGGGCATGCGGCGCATGGACAGCCTGACCTTGCTGACCTATGTCTGGCCGCAGTTGCAGGCCGTGTTCCCGCGCAACCCGCCAAAGCTGCTGCTGGTCGGTGCCCGTGACGGCATGTGGCGCGGGGCAATGGCAGCGCAGGGTTCGCTGTACCTGCACAGCGCCCGGCCGATGATCAGCGAGAACGGCAGCAGCCCGTTGCTGCGCGAAATGGTGCAGCTGTTCGCGCAGATCCATGGGCGTGACGGCAGTGACTGGCTGGTGGAAAGCCTGACCGACTACTACGCCAGCGAGTTGCTGCGCCGTTCAGGCGGGGTGAGCGACGACCGCTATCAGGCCTGGCAGGCACGCCTGAGCAAGCAGGGCGCCAAGGTCACCCGGCTCAAGGGCGAACGCGCCAGCCCCGCTCAGGTGGCCCGTGGGGTGATCTTGCTGCAGGCACTGGACAAGGAAATCCGCATCCACACACAGGCCAAGCGTTCGCTGGACGATGTGGTACGCGGGCTGATGCGCTTGCCCAGCGTAAGCACTGAAGACTTTGTGCAAATCAGCGAGAACGTCATGGGGCGCAAGTCCGAGGTGCTGCAGAGCAAGGTGTTGCGCTAGACATCCCTGGGGCCTGTACCTCGAACCCTGTGCGGTACTTGTGGGAGCGGGCTTGCCCCGCGAAGAGGCCAGCCCAGACGATACAAAGATCAGCTGTCTGCCAACGGATCCTTCCCGGTCACCGTCACTCCCCGTGTCGCCGCCTTGGCACTGGCCTTCAACGCCTCCAGCTCCACCGCACTGCGTTCTATATCCGAACGCAACCGGTGGTACTCCTGCCGATGTCGCTGCCACCACGCCTTGGTCGAGCAATGCCCGCTGACCCCGCGTGCCACCGCAATACCTCCGACCACGAGCTGCAGCAAGCCGATAAAGCCACCCTGGCGCAGCCCTTTGCTCACCATCAGTGCTCCTCCAGCCAGCGAACTGACCCGTTCCAGGCCATGGACATTGTGCTGCGAAGACGCAGCAGAATGGATATCGAACATGGCAAGACCTCCGTGTGAAATGTAAGCAGCTGACCAGCAGGGTGTCAGCCGCGTTCACTCGGGGCGCTCACCGGCAACTTTATTTGAACTTGGGCCCAGAGCGGGTATTCAGCCCTTTGGCCAAACGGTCATACAGCACTACATTCACGGTCGCGGCCAGGTTCATGCAACCCTCGGTGGGGATGTAGATGGTCTCTTCACACCATGCCCGCACCTCGGGGCTGAGGCTGCCGTCTTCCGGCCCGAAGATGTAGATGGCCCGGTCCGGGTGGGTATATTCCGGCAGTGGCCGCGCACCTTCCACCAGCTCGACCGCCACCGGGGTACAGCCCAGCGGAACGATGCGCTGCAGGTCATCGATGCCGATCAGCGGAATGTCGTAGTGCACGCGCTTGGTGTCAGTGACAAAGTCACGCGCACGTTCGTAGCGTTTGCCGGTGTAGAACACCGAATTGACGCCATAGCAACCCGCAGCGCGCATCACCGAGCCCACGTTTTCTGGGGACTTGGGGTTGAACAGGCCGATGCAGCTGTATCGTTTGTTTGCCACGTACCGGGGCCCTTCGCGAAAAAAAGCGCGATTATACGGGCTGCCCGGTAGCAGTGGGGGCCGAATCGATGGTCAGTCTTTCTTCAACATGCCCGCCAGCGCGGCGAACGGGTTGTGGGTAGCCTTGGCGATGCTCGGTGTGCTGGTGGAACCTTCGCTGAAGTACTGCTGGTCGGTGTAGCGCGAGTGCTCGTTGTCGTGGCAGTACAGGCACAGCAGCTCCCAGTTGGAGCCGTCCTGCGGGTTGTTGTCGTGATTGTGGTCACGGTGGTGCACAGTCAGCTCGCTCAGGCGCTTGCCAGCGAATTCGCGGGCGCAACGGCCGCAGACGTGCGGGTACATTCTCAGGGCCTTGTCGCGGTAGCCCATTTCCTTGTCACGCTTGGCATCGGCCAGGATGCGATCAAGGCGCGCGGTGGCGGCGGCGGAAGAGGTGGAGCTCATGGTGTTTCCTTTGTTCTGATCAGGCAAATGACGGTTATGGTATTGAGTCTAGCGCGCTTGCAGGGCAGGCGGACAGGCGAAAGCGGTGATTTAGGCGTAGCCTGTAGAAAGGTTCCCGACAGGAGGTTGCTGATGTTTCACGCGATCCTGACCGCGCTGCTGATGGCTGGCCTGCCCCTGGCCGAAGCTGCCAGCACGCCACCTCGCCTCACTACGCCAGTGCCGGGTGCACCGGGCACCCCCACACCCACGCCATACCCGCAGATCACCCCGAGTACACCGCCCAAAGCCTACGACAGCCAGCCGGGGGCGCCCTTGTTGCCGCCAATGCCAGTGCCCGGGCCGCCGAAGGACCAGCCATTGCCGGGGTTGCGCCAGGACCCACCGAAGCCGGCGGTGCAGGATGATTGAGCATGAGCGGCCTGCGCCGGTCCTGTGGGAGCGGGCATGCCCGCGAACACCGGCGTAGCCGGTGCCAGGCACCGCGTTGACTGCTTCGCGGGCATGCCCGCTCCCACAGATATCGCGCAGGTGCTCAAACCTCCCTTCAGGCGATACCTAATTCGCCAAACACGAACGCATACTCCAGGGCCACATCTTTCAACCCCTGGTACCGCCCGCTCATCCCACCATGCCCAGCTCCCATCTCGGTCTTGAGCAGCAGCAGGTTGCTGTCGGTCTTGTGCGTGCGCAAGCGCGCCACCCATTTGGCTGCTTCCCAGTACTGCACGCGGCTGTCGTTGTAGCCCGCTACCACCAGCATCGCCGGGTAGGCCTGCGCTTTTACATTCTCGTACGGCGCATAAGCCTTGATCCGTTCATACACCTGCGGCTCCTCAGGGTTGCCCCATTCGTCGTACTCGGTCACGGTCAGCGGCAGCTCGGGGTCGAGCATGGTATTGAGCACGTCGACGAACGGTACTTCGGCAATCGCACAGCGGAACAGCTCGGGCCGCAGGTTGAGCACTGCACCGATCAGCAGGCCGCCAGCGCTGCCGCCGCTGATGGCCAACTGCTCGGCAGTGGTCACACCCTCGGCGATCAGGTGTTCGGCGCAGGCGATGAAGTCGTTGAAGGTATTGGGTTTGTGCTCCTGCTTGCCGGCGCGGTACCAGGCTTCGCCCAGTTCGCCACCGCCGCGCACATGGGCGATGGCAAAAGCCACGCCGCGTTCCAGCAGGCTCAGCCGCGCATGGGAGAACCAAGGGTCCAGGCTTTCGCCATAGGCGCCGTAACCGTACAGGTACAGCGGCACGGGTTGGCCCAGGTCCTGGCGGCGACGCACCAGGCTGATCGGCACCTGGGTGCCATCCGCTGCGGTTGCCCACCGGCGCTCGCTCACGTAGTCATCAGCATCGAACGCACCCAGCACCGGGGTTTGCTTGAGCACGGCCTGGGCGCCGCTGGCCAGCTCCAGCTGGCGCACCTGGGCTGGGCGGTTGAGCGCTTCGTAACGCAGGCGTACGCGTGTGCTGGCAAACTCCAGGCTGTCTTGCACGTACAGGCTGTAGGCGGCGTCGGGGAGTTCCACACGGTAGCATGGCAGGCCTTGCGGGCGTACTTCGATGATCGGCAAACCGCCTTCGCGCAGGCTCAGGGTCAGCGCGCCGGCATTCAGGCTGAGGCCTTCGAGCATGATCGCATCGCGGTGTGCCACCAGCACCTGCCAGTGTGCACGGCTGGGCACCGGTGTGGCCGGGGCCTGGTACAGCGCGAAGTTGATACCGTCCTGGTTGGTGCGGATGAACCAGCGCCACTCGCCATCGAGCTGGCCATGGTCGGGGAAGTACTCATGGCCTTCGACACGCGGCGCCAGGCAGGTGAACGGCGCCTGCGGCGTTTCGGCGTCCAGTACCCAGGCCTCGCTGGTGGTCTTGCTGTTCAGCAGCAGCACCAGTTGGCGCTCGGAGCTGGTGCGGTAGCAGTGCAGGAAGAAGCGCCCGTCGGGCTCTTCGAACACGGTCTGCGCAGCGTCGCTGCCGAGGGTATGACGGCGCAGGCGCCAAGGGCGGTGGGTGTCGTCCAGTTCAGCGAAGAACAGCGTCTGGCTGTCATTGGCCCAGGTCAGGCTGCCGTCGCAGTCGTCGAAGGGCAGGGCGGTGATGCTGCCGGTGGCCAGGTCCTTGACGTACAGGGTGTAGATTTCATCGCCGCTGGTGTCGAGGCTGTAGGCAAGCAGGCGGTGGTCGGGGCTGACGTTGAACCCACCCAGCGACAAAAAGCCGCCATTGGCCAGGGCGTTGGGGTCGAGCAGCAGTTGCTCCTGGCTTTCATCGACGGTGTTCGAGTCGTCTGCCGGGCGCGGGCAGCGGTAGTGCCGTGGGTACTCGTCGCCTGCGGTGGTGCGGGTGTAGTACAGGTAGGGGCCCCAGGGGGCCGGCAGTGACAGGTCGGTTTCCAGGATGCGGCCCTTGATCTCTTCGAACAATTGCTCACGCAACGGTGCCTGGTCGGCCAGGCAGGCTTCCTGGTAGGCGTTTTCGTCTTGCAGGTAGGCGAGTACCTCGGGGGTGTCGCGCTGTTGCAGCCAGGCGTACGGGTCGGCGGCGTTATCGGCGTGGGCGATGGGAGGTTGGGGCTTGGTTTGCATTGAGGGTCTCTTCGTTGGGTTTGCCTGTACCGGCCTCTTGGCGGGCACGCCCGCGAAGAGGCCGGTACAGGCAAACACTGTCTGCGCCCGGAAAAGTGTTTATCATAGGCATCTCTTTGCCTGGCTTGCACGAACACCATGACCGAGAACGACTACACCTTTGCCTGGGGCCTGTACGCCGTGGCCGCCTTGGGCTGCCTGCTGGTGGCCTTCAAGCTTACCGGCTGGATGTGGCGCTGGCTGCGCGAACCGCTGCGGGTGGTGCTGGCAGTGCTGCTGCTGACCCCGACTGTCGTCGACCCGGTCAAGGACAGCTTCGCCCCGGCCATCGCCATCACTGCCCTGGACCTTGCCTTCAAGGTGGGCAACAACGCCTGGCGTGCGGTGTCCGACTTCGCCATGTACGGCATGATTGCCTTCGGCCTGTATTTTCTCTTCGTGCTGGTGCGCTGGCCGCTGGAAAAACGCGCCAGTGAGCGGCGTGTGCAAGCCGAGGCGGCCGCCAAGCGCCAGGCGGATGAAGATGACCAGGTCGCCGGGCAAGCCCCCTTGGCCGCCGAGCGCGGCGACCGTTACCGCGACGACCCACGCCCTGCCGTTCCCCGCGGCAATGGCCGGGTCGAGCCCCGTCTGTAAGCGGAGGAGACACGCCTGTGTGCGAACTGCTGGGCATGAGTGCCAACGTCCCCACCGACATCGTTTTCAGCTTTACCGGCCTGATGCAGCGCGGGGGCCGTACCGGCCCGCACCGTGACGGCTGGGGTATCGGCTTCTATGAAGGCCGCGGGCTGCGCCTGTTCCAGGACCCGGCCGCGAGCAGCGAGTCGGAAGTGGCCAACCTGGTGCAGCGTTACCCGATCAAGAGCGAGGTGGTGATCGGGCATATCCGTCAGGCCAACGTCGGCCGGGTGTGCCTGTCCAACACCCACCCGTTCATGCGGGAAATGTGGGGCCGCAACTGGTGCTTTGCGCACAATGGGCAACTGGGCGATTTCAAAGGGCAGGCCAGCTTCTACCGGCCGGTGGGCGACACCGACAGCGAAGCGGCTTTTTGCGACTTGCTCAACCGCATCCGCAGTGCTTTCCCCGAGCCGGTGCCGGTAGAACAGCTGCTGCCGGTGCTGGTGGAAGCCTGTGCCGGCTACCGTGGCCGGGGTGTGTTCAACTGCATGCTCAGCGATGGCGACTGGCTGTTCTGCTTCTGTTCGACCAAGCTGGTGCACATTACCCGCCGTGCGCCGTTTGGTGCCGCGCGGTTGAAAGATGTCGACCTGATCGTCGATTTTCATACCGAAACCACCCCCAACGACGTGGTCACGGTGATTGCCACCGAGGCCCTGACCGAGAACGAGACCTGGCATCGCTACGAGCCCGGTCAATGGGCCCTGTGGCGGCACGGCGAGTGCGTGGCACACGGCCAGAGCTAAGGACGCTGCATGTTCAGAAGTTACCTGCGGTTGCTGCTGTTCACCTTCGGCCTGCTGGCCGGTATCCAGGTCCCTGGGCTGGTCAAGGACTATAGCCAGCGGGTCGAGGCGCACCTGTTCGAGTCGCGCGAGGCGCTGGATGGGTTCCGGCAAACGGCCGAGCGATTTTTCAAAGGCGATTTGCAGGCGCTGCTGCAGCATTACCGCAGCAGTGACGACCCGGTGTTCAACAGTGATGCCAACAGCATCGAAAGCCTGATGATCCGCAACGAACTGCTGGAAAAAGAATGGCAGGCGTTGCAAGGGCCGTGGGCCCAGCGTACCTGGCATGTGCTGGTGCAGGCCGACCCACAACTGCGCGAGGAAACCCTCAATGCCTACAGCTACCAGATTCTGCTGGTGCCCGAGGCAATTGGCTGGGGTGTTGGCGCAGGGTTTGTGCTGGCCTTTGTGGTCGAAAGCCTGTTGCTGGGGATTGGCTGGGTGATCCTGGGCGGGCGGCGCAGGGCGGTGAAAGAAAGCTGGCGCTAGGCTGCTCCCACAAAGACCGCGTTAGCCGGTCAGATGAGTGCTATCCGCTGCCCACCCACATCCCGCGCATACCGCTCCAGCACCTGTCGGCACACCCCGACCACTTCATCGACCAACGCCACCCCTGTCTGCCACGCCACCACCAGTTCCAGGCTTGGTGGCGGTTGCAGGCCTTGCAGCAACACCAGCTCGCCCCGACCCAACTCGGCATCCACCAGCGCCGGCGGCAATGCGCCAATGCCAAAACCGTCGCGCAACAGCCGGGTGATCGCCGCCACCGAGTTCACGCAATTCAACCGCGGCGTCTGCGCCCCCGCAGCCTGCAGCAAGCTCAGCACCTCCTGGTGCGGCCGTGAATTCTTCGAGAAGGTGATGATGCGCTCGCGCCCAAGCTCGGCCAGCGACGCATAGTCCCGGTGCTGGTGCGAGCCAGCCGCCACCACCCAGCCCATGGGGTAGCGCGCCAGGTCGAGGCTGCGAATCGACTGCTCGCGCAGCAGGTCGGTCTGCAAAATCACGTCGAGAAAGCCTTTCTGCAACTGCTCGCGCAAGTTCAGCGCGGTGTCGGCCACCAGCTCGATTTCGACCTGCGGGTAGCGCTCGGTCAGCTCTGCCACCAGCGCACTCATCCAGGTGTGGATCACCGTGTCCATCACGCCGATGCGAATGCGCCCGATCTTGGCCCGGTCGCTGTCCAGCGACTGCTTCATGGCTTTGGCGGTATCCAGCATGCGCTCGGCATACTCCAGCACCTTGCCGCCTTCCGGGGTCAGGCTGACCCCACGTGAGTCACGCAGCAACAGCTTCACGCCCAGGTCTGCCTCCAGCGCGGCAATGCGGCTGGATACCGAGGCTTGGGTGGTGAACAGCTTTTCTGCCGTCAGGCGGAAGCTTTTGAGCCGGGCGACCCAGACGAAGGTTTCGAGGAAGCGAAGGTTCATGATCAGTTTTTCTTGTTCCAGACCGGCGGTTTTTCTCGTTGGACGCAGGCGGCGTGGCCTTTGAACAATGGTGCCCAGGCCGCGACGCTTCATGTCGCCCATAAAACAATACCAACAAGCCGAGGCATCCATGAACCCCACCGGCGTGCAGCAGCAGGTCAGCTCACCTTCTTCGTCCGGGCCTTTCGCCTGGTACCGCGACATCGACAAACAGCAACGGCGCACCTTCTGGAGCTGCAAGATCGGCTATGGCCTGGACGGCATGGACACGCAGATGCTCAGTTTTGTCATCCCCACGCTGATCATGCTGTGGGGCATCACCACCACCGAAGCCGGATTGATCCATACCAGCACCTTGATCGCCTCGGCCGTGGGGGGCTGGGTCGCCGGTATCCTCTCCGACCGCATCGGCCGGGTGCGCACCTTGCAACTGACGGTATTGTGGTTCGCCTTTTTCACCTTCCTGTGCGGCTTCGCCCAGAACTACGAACAGCTGCTTATCGCCCGCACGCTGATGGGCTTTGGCTTCGGCGGTGAATGGACCGCTGGTGCAGTGCTGATTGGCGAGGTAATCCGCGCACAGGACCGCGGCAAGGCAGTGGGCATGGTGCAGTCCGGCTGGGCCATCGGCTGGGGCCTCACGGCGATTCTCTACGCACTGCTGTTCTCCTGGCTGCCGCCAGAGCAGGCCTGGCGTGCACTGTTCCTGTTGGGGCTGGTGCCGGCGATATTCGTGATCTTCGTTCGGCGCCTGGTCAAAGACCCTGAAGTGTATCGCCAGGCCAAGGCAGTGGAGACCGCCGAGGCACCTTCGCACTTCTACGAAATCTTCGCCCCGGGCATGCTGTGGACCACTGTGCGTGCGTCCCTGTTGACCACTGGCGCATTGGGCGGTTACTACGCCATCACCTCGTGGCTGCCGACCTTCCTCAAGAACGAGCGCGGCCTCAGCGTGCTGGGCACGGGTGGCTACCTGGCCATGGTGATCGTGGGTTCGTACGTGGGCTATGTGGTCAGCGCGTACTTGTCCGACCTGCTGGGGCGCAAGAAGAACTTCATCCTGTTCGCCGTGGGCTCGTTCGTGATCGTGCTGCTGTACACGCAGCTGCCGGTCAGCGATGGCGTGATGCTGTGGCTGGGCTTCCCGTTGGGCTTCTTCGCCTCGGGCATCTTCAGCGGCATGGGCGCGTTTCTGACCGAGCTGTTTCCTACGCGCATTCGCGGTTCGGGGCAGGGCTTTTGCTACAACATCGGTAAGGTCATTGCGGCTCTGTTCCCGTTGCTGATCGGTATGCTCGGCCAGAACGTGCCACTGGGCCTGGGTATCGGCATGTTCGCTGCCGTGTCCTACGGAATTGTGATCGTGGCGGCCTTGAGCCTGCCGGAAACACGCGGCAAACAGCTGCAGGCGCGGTAAGGTAAGCCTGTGAACAACAACAAGGGAGACCGCGTGGTGGAACGCCTGCTACTCAATTGCGACATGGGTGAGAGTTTCGGCAGCTGGCGCATGGGCCTGGACGCCGAGGTAATGCCCTACATCGACTGCGCCAACATCGCCTGTGGCTACCACGCCGGCGACCCCGGCATCATGCGCCGCACCGTGGCGCTGGCGCTGGCGCATGGGGTGACCATTGGCGCGCACCCGGCCTACCCGGACCTGGTCGGCTTCGGCCGCCGCTCCATGGCCTGCAGCCCCGAGGAAATCCGCGACCTGCTGCATTACCAGATCGGCGCGCTGGACGGCATCTGCAAAGTGCTGGGTGGCCGCGTGGCCTATGTGAAGCCCCATGGCGCGCTGTACAACGACATGATGGCCGACCCGCTAAAGCTGCGTACCGTGCTGGAGGCCGTGGCGGCCTACGACAGCACCTTGCCATTGATGTTGATGGCCACCGCTGACAACCGCGCCGCCCAGGCCCTGGGCGATGAAATTGGCGTGCCGTTGTGGTTCGAGGCCTTCGCCGACCGCGCCTACACCGCCAGCGGCCACCTGGTGTCGCGCCGCTTGCCTGGGGCAGTGCATCACGACCCGGCGCGGGTGGTGGAGCAGGCAGTGCGCCTGGCCCGTGGCGACGCGCTGATGGCGGACGATGGCAGTGCCCTGCGCCTGCAGGCCAGCACGCTTTGCGTACATGGCGACAACGACAGTTCGGTGGCAGCGGTGAGGCAGATACGCCAAGCCCTCGATGCTCTGGAGTCGCAATGAAGGCGCGTATTGAAGTGGTCGCCATCGACAGCCTGATGGTGCGCCTGTTCGACCGTATCGACGAGGCCAACATGCCGTGGATGCTCGCCGCCAGCCAGCGCCTGAGCGCCGTGTTCGGCGAGCACCTGCTGGATCTGGTGCCGTCCTACACCACGCTGATGGTGCAGTTCGACCTGCCGCCAGGCGAGGCGAGGGCGCTGATCACGCAGGCGCTGGAGGGTTTGCAGCCAGACACCGGCAGAGGCGGCCGGCGCCACGAGATCCCGGTGTGGTACGACCCCAGCGTGGGCCCTGAACTGCCTGTGCTGGCGGCGCGCAGCGGCATGAGTGAAGCCGAGGTTGTGCGCTTGCATTGCGCACGTGATTATCCTGTGTTCGCCTTGGGCTTCGCCCCCGGTTTCGGCTTTATGGGCCTGGTCGACGAACGCCTGGCTAGTCCGCGTCTGAGCACCCCGCGCAAGCGGGTGGCGGCGGGTAGCGTGGGCATCGCCGAGCGCCAGACGGCGGCGTATCCGGCAGTATCCCCAGGTGGCTGGAACCTGATCGGGCGCACGCCGGTGCGCCTGTTCGACCGTGAGCGTGACGGCTACAGCCTGTTGCAACCCGGCGACCGGGTGCGTTTCGTGCCGGTTTCGCGCAGCGAGTTCCTGGCGTTGGGCGGCGATGTGGAGGCACAAGGATGAAGCAATTGAAGATCGAGGCCAGCACGCCGCTGTGCCAGTTGCAGGATGCTGGCCGTTTTGGCGTGCGTCACTTGGGCGTGACCCAGGGCGGGGCACTGGACTGGGTGGCGATGCGCTGGGCCAACTGGTTGCTGGGCAACCCGTTGGAGGCGCCGGTGGTCGAGGTGGCGTTGGGGGGCTTTTGCGTGGTGGCCGAACAGGATTGTGTGCTGGCCCTGGCCGGTGCCGACCTGGACGCGCGCGTCGATGATCAGCCCGTCGTGCCCTGGCGCAGCTTTGCCTTGAGCAAAGGGCAGCGCTTGACCCTGAAGCAGCCAAAGCAGGGTGTGCGGGCTTACCTGGCGGCACCGGGCGGGTTTCAGGGTGAGGATGTACTGGGCAGCTGTGCCACCGTGGTACGTGAAGCGCTGGGTGGCATCGATGGTCAGGGTGCTGCGCTGGTTGAGGCCCAGGCACTGGCGTTCACCGCTAGCCATGCAACCCTGCGCGAGGTGCCACAAGCGCTGCGCCCGCAGTACGCAGAAAAGCCAGTGCTCGACCTGGTGATAGGCGCACAGATCGGTGATTTCAGTGGTACCAGCCTGTTCGAAGCCTTCAACCGGGAGTGGACGCTGGACAGCCGAGCTGACCGCATGGGCATCCGCCTGTTGGGGCCGCAGCTGGTTTACCAGGGGGCGCCGATGATTTCTGAAGGGATACCGCTGGGGGCGGTGCAGGTGCCGCCGGATGGGCAGCCGATTGTGTTGCTCAATGATCGGCAGACCATAGGCGGGTATCCGCGGCTTGGGGCGTTGACGCCGTTGGCGCTGGCGCAACTGGCGCAGTGCATGCCGGGGGCGGTGGTGCGCTTCAGGGCGGTGGTGCAGGATGAGGCCTGGCGGGAGCAGGAGCTATACCTGGACCGTTGGCGGTGACACTGCCGGCCCCTTCGCGGGCTTGCCCGCACACAGGTATTCCACACACCTCAGGATCTGTGGGGTACCTGTGGGAGCGGGCGAGCCCGCGAAGGGCCGGCACAGGCAACATCACTTGGACAGGTAGCGCATCCCTTCTTCCAGCCCCTGCAAGGTCAGCGGGTACATCTTGTCTTCGATCAGGTCCCGCACCAGGTGGGTCGAGGCGGTGTAGTCCCAGGCCTGCTTGGGGTACGGGTTGATCCAGATGATCTTCTTGAATTTCTCCATGAAGCGCTGCAGCCACACATACCCGGCCTCTTCGTTCCAGTGCTCCACGCTGCCACCCGGCTGGGTGATTTCATAGGGCGCCATGGCCGCATCGCCGACAAATACCACTTTGTAGTCGTCGCCATACTTGTGCAGCAGGTCGAAGGTGGAATAGCGCTCAGAGGTGCGACGCAGGTTGTTCTTCCACACCGACTCGTACACGCAGTTGTGGAAGTAGTAGTACTCCAGGTGCTTGAACTCGGTCTTGCAGGCCGAAAACAGCTCTTCGCAGACCTTGATGTGGGCGTCCATCGAGCCGCCGATGTCGAACAACAACAGCAGCTTTACCGTGTTGCGCCGTTCAGGGCGCATCTGGATGTTCAGCAAGCCGGCGTCCCGCGCGGTATGGTCGATGGTGCCGTCGATATCCAGCTCTTCGGCGGCGCCTTCGCGGGCAAACTTGCGCAGCCGGCGCAGGGCCAGCTTGATGTTGCGCGTGCCGAGCTCCACCTGGTCGTCGAGGTTCTTGTACTCGCGCTGGTCCCACACCTTTACCGCCTTGCCCTGGCGTTTACCGGCCTCACCCACGCGGATGCCTTCGGGGTTGAAACCGCCCGAGCCAAACGGGCTGGTACCGCCGGTACCGATCCACTTGTTGCCGCCGGCGTGGCGTTCCTTTTGCTCCTCAAGGCGTTTCTTGAATTCCTCGATCAGCTTGTCCAGGCCACCCAGGGACTGGATCTGCGCACGCTCTTCATCCGTGAGCGAACGCTCGAACTCCTTGCGCAGCCAGTCTTCGGGGATTAGCGCCTCGATGTGCCGGTCGAGGTTTTCCAGGCCCTTGAAGTAGGCGGCGAAGGCCCGGTCGAACTTGTCGAAATGGCGTTCGTCCTTCACCAGGATGGCGCGGGCGAGGTAGTAGAACGCGTCCATGTCGGCGAACACCACGTGCTTTTGCAGGGCCTGGTGCAGGTCCAGCAACTCACGTACCGACACCGGCACCTTGGCCGCGCGCATTTCATTGAACAGGTTGAGCAGCATGGCCCGGCTCCTGTCAGCGGTTGCCGCGCCGGCTCATGAAGGCCAGGCGTTCCAGCAGTTGCACGTCCTGCTCATTTTTCACCAGCGCGCCGGCCAGCGGCGGGATGGCCTTGGTCGGGTCGCGTTCGCGCAGTACGGCTTCACCAATGTTGTCGGCCATCAGCAGCTTGAGCCAGTCGACCAGTTCGGAGGTGGACGGTTTTTTCTTCAGGCCCGGCACTTTGCGCACGTCGAAGAACACATCCAGCGCCTCGCTGACCAGCGACTGGCTGATGTTCGGGTAATGCACGTCGACAATCTGCTGCAGCGTGGTGCGGTCGGGGAAGGCGATGTAATGGAAGAAGCAGCGGCGCAGGAAGGCGTCCGGCAGCTCTTTTTCGTTGTTGGAGGTAATGATGATGATCGGGCGCTGCCTGGCCTTGATGGTCTCGTCGATTTCATAGACGTAGAACTCCATCTTGTCCAACTCTTGCAGCAGGTCGTTGGGGAATTCGATGTCGGCCTTGTCGATTTCGTCGATCAGCAGGATGACCCGCTCATCGGCCTCGAAAGCTTCCCACAGCTTGCCTTTTTTCAGGTAGTTGCGCACATCGTGCACCTTGTCTACGCCCAGCTGCGAGTCACGCAGACGGCTGACCGCATCGTACTCGTACAGGCCCTGGTGGGCCTTGGTGGTGGACTTGATGTGCCAGGTGATCAGCCGCGCACCGAACGAGGCCGCCAGCTGCTCGGCGAGCATGGTCTTGCCGGTGCCGGGCTCGCCCTTGACCAGCAGTGGGCGTTCGAGGGTGATGGCCGCGTTTACCGCCAGTTTCAGGTCGTCTGTGGCGACGTAGTCGCGGGTGCCTTCGAACTTCATGGGTCTGTCCTCTGCTGTAAGCCTGTACTGGCCCTTTCGCGGGTGAACCCGCTCCCACAGGAACCCCACATGGCCAGAGCTTTGTGGGTCTCTGTGGGAGCGGGTTTACCCGCGAATAGGCCGGCACAGGCAACACATGATTTGATTTGTTACCGACTATAACGCGGGGTTGCGCGGCTGGAAACGCAGACCGGGTATTCAGTCCCTGAATGCCCCGTCACGCAATCTCAGTCGGAATCCGGCGCGCCGCGCTCGTAGCGGGCATTGAACGCCTGGATAAACCCGTTACGCAGGATCTGCAGGAATGCCTCAAACGCGCTGACATCCTGCTTGCGCACGCTGCCACTGAGTTCCACCCGGGTAGCGAACTGGTTTTTTGGCTGGTTCTTCAGCACCGTTTCGGTCGCCCCCACCACTGCCTCCCACACCGAGCGGAAGAAGCCCTTGTCCTTTTCCTCGACGTCCTGTTGCCAGTCGAATACATCGACATCGCGCAGCAGCGGCTTTATGTAGCCGTTCAGCCGACCGTTTTCCGCCTGCGCCTCGATGACTACGTCCCCGTGCCCGGCGTTGAAGTCGAATTTGCCATAGGCGCTGGCGAAGTCGTTCAGCTTGCGCAGTTCGATGCCGGTAGCACGAAGCCTGAATTCGAAGTCATCGAAATCACTGAACGGGTCGAACGTCGCACGGCTTTCCACCTTGGCATCGCCTGCGATGAGTGCAGTACCTTCGAAACTCGCATCGCGACGGCCCTTGGGGTCACGAACATTGGTCAGGTTGCGGATGTTGGCGTTCAACTGAGTGGCCTTGAGGTCGACCGGTGGCTTGGAGTTGAAGTTGCGGAACGTCAGTACGCCGTTGTCGATGCGCACGTCATTGAGGGTGATGGGCAGCAGTTTTTCCAGTTGCTGGCGCCAGTCGGTACCCCGACCGGTCTGCGACGCCTGTTTGCTGCCACCGTCGACGAAGTTCAGTTCTGGGCGTACAAAGGTCACTTCGGCCACCACGGCCTTGTCGTACCACAGCGAATGCCAACTCACCGAAAGGTCGATCAGTGGCGCGTCGAGGAACGGTACCGGCACCTTGCCGCTGGTCTTGACGATCTTCAGGCCGTTGATCTGGTAAGCGCCGCGCCACCAGGCCAGGTCGACGTCGGCCACCTGGCCGCGGTAATCGCCCATGTCGGCCAGTTTTTCGTTCAGGTAGTTGCGCACCAGGTAGGGCAGGGCAAAGTGCAAGGCTGCCAGCAACACGACCAGGCAGCCCAGGCCGATCAGCGGCCAGCGATAACGGGCTCTCATCAGGGCGTCTCCAAGGCGGGATGTGCGGTTGACCGCAACACGCCCGGCCGAGTTCGAACAGGCTTTACGGGCCACCGGCCGGGGCTTACCCTTGAGGTCTTTCCGTGCTGTTTTTCATGCCAAGGACTCCTGCCATGAGCCGTATCTTTGCAGACAATGCCCATTCCATCGGTAACACGCCGCTGGTGCAGATCAACCGCATCGCCCCGCGTGGCGTGACTATTCTGGCCAAGATCGAAGGGCGCAACCCGGGTTATTCGGTCAAATGCCGCATTGGCGCGAACATGGTCTGGGACGCAGAGAGCAGCGGCAAGCTCAAGCCGGGCATGACCATCGTCGAGCCCACCTCGGGCAACACCGGTATCGGCCTGGCTTTCGTCGCCGCCGCCCGTGGCTACAAGCTGATGCTGACCATGCCTGCCTCCATGAGCCTGGAGCGCCGCAAGGTGTTGAAGGCGCTGGGTGCCGAACTGGTGCTGACCGACCCGGCCAAAGGCATGAAAGGCGCGATCGAGAAGGCCAACGAAATCGTCGCCTCCGACCCGGCCCAGTACTTCCTGCCGGGTCAGTTCGAAAACCCGGCCAACCCGGCCATCCACGAAAAAACCACCGGGCCGGAAATCTGGAACGACACCGATGGCGCCGTCGACGTGCTGGTGGCGGGCGTGGGGACGGGCGGCACCATTACCGGTGTGTCGCGCTACATCAAGCACACCCAGGGCAAGGCAATCCTGTCGGTGGCGGTCGAGCCCTTGGCATCGCCGTTGATCACCCAGACCCTGGCGGGCGAAGAACTCAAGCCCAGCCCGCACAAGATCCAGGGCATTGGCGCCGGCTTCGTGCCGAAAAATCTCGACCTGTCGATTGTCGATCAGGTGGCGACAGTGACCGATGAAGAGTCCAAGGCCATGGCCATCCGCCTGATGCAGGAAGAGGGCATTCTCTGCGGGATTTCCTGTGGTGCAGCCATGGCCGCCGCCGTACGCCTGGCCGAAAAACCGGAGATGCAGGGTAAGACCATCGTCGTAATCCTGCCTGATTCGGGCGAGCGTTACCTGTCGAGCATGTTGTTCAGCGACATGTTCAGCGAGCAGGAAAACCAGCAGTAATCGACCTTGCCGCTGACCCGGCGCAATAATCGCCGGAGTGGTTTATTGCACAATCTTCATGAATGCGATCCCGCCCGGGTTGTTTGTACCTCGGCGGGATCGGTTTATGATGGCAGGATGATTTTCAGAAGAGCAGGTGGTGCAGCCCTGGCTCTTCCCCAAGGAGTGAAAGCATGACCTTTTCCTTTGCAGCCAAGGCGGGTGTCTTGCTGGTGTTTTTCGGCAGCGTGTTGTTCGTGCACCTGCGCGGCAAGGCCCGCCTGCCGGTGTTGCGCCAGTTCGTCAACCATTCGGCGCTGTTCGCTCCCTACAACGCGTTGATGTACCTGTTCTCCGGCGTGCCGTCCAAGCCCTACCTGGACCGTCAGCGCTTCCCTGAACTGGACGTGCTGAAAGACAACTGGCAGGAAATCCGCGAAGAGGCCATGCGCCTGTTCGATGAAGGCTACATTCGCGCCGCCGAAAAGGACAACGATGCCGGCTTCGGTTCGTTCTTCAAGAAGGGTTGGAAGCGGTTTTACCTGAAGTGGTACGACAAGCCGTTGCCTTCGGCCGAAGCCCTGTGCCCGCGCACCGTCGAGCTGGTCAGCAGCATTCCCAACGTGAAGGGCGCAATGTTTGCCCTGTTGCCCGGCGGCAGCCACCTGAACCCGCACCGCGACCCGTTTGCAGGCTCGCTGCGCTACCACCTGGGCCTGTCCACGCCGAACTCCGATGCTTGCCGCATCTACGTCGATGGCCAGGAATACGCCTGGCGTGATGGCGAAGACGTGATGTTCGACGAAACCTACGTGCACTGGGTGAAGAACGAAACCGACTTCACCCGGGTGATCCTGTTCTGCGACATCGAGCGCCCGCTGAGCAGCCCGCTGATGACCCGCATCAACCGCAAGGTCAGTGCCTTCCTCGGCCGCGCCACCGCGCCGCAGAACACCGACGACGAGCGCGTGGGCGGGATCAACCAGGCGTATGCCTGGAGCAAGCGCTTCAGCAATAAAATCAGCACCCGTGTGAAGCAGTTCAAACGCGCCAACCCCAAGGCCTACCGCATCCTGCGGCCGGTGCTGGCGGTGGTGGTGGTGTACCTGCTGTATCACTGGTTGTTCTGATTTTTTGTTGTCTGACCCGTCCTCTTCGCGGGACAAGCCCGCTCCCACAGGTTCTCCTCATCCTTCGAGGACGATGGCGCTCTTGTGGGAGCGGGCTTGTCCCGCGAAGAATCCCACGCTATATTCCAGGCATTCACCTCCTCAAAGAGCCCGTTCATGCCAGCCACCCCTTCCACCACAAGCTTTGCCTTCGCGCCAGTCGCGGGCAGGGTCGTGCGTGGCAGCCAGCAGCCGGTCATGATCAGTCATTACCCACCACCTGTCAGTGGCGTTGTAGGCGGCGTAGCTCCGCCTCCTTGCGTGGTCGTGCTGGGCTGATCGGCTTGTTGCCGAACCCCTACGCACACGCAACCTACTGAACACGGTCGGCTACTTCCCCGCTGAAGCGCACGCCGTCCGTTTGGCTTTTCTGCCTACTATCAGGTGGCAATATATGTCTGTCTTTACCAAAGCATCCGTGGCCTCGGCGGCCACGACCAGCCTGTTCGTCCTGCTGTGGAGCAGCGGGGCGATTGTCTCCAAGCTGGGCCTGGCGCACGCCAGCCCGTTCGCCTTCCTGCTGTTGCGCTCGTCGTTGGCCCTCGCGGGCCTGCTGCTGATCGGCCCGCTGCTGGGGCTGCGCTGGCCGCGCAGCCGAGGGGCGATTCTGCGCGCCTTGGGTACTGGGTGCGTGCTGCTCGGCGCCTACCAGATCTTCTACTTGCTGGCGCTCAACACCCATGTCACCCCTGGCGTCATGGCCACGGTCATGGGGGTACAACCAATCCTTACCGTGGTGCTGATGGAGCGTCAGCGCTCATGGAGCCGTTTGTTCGGCCTGGGGCTGGGGTTGGCTGGCCTGATCATGGTGGTGTACCAGGGTATCAACCTGGGAGGGGTGTCGCTGGCGGGGATGCTGTTTGCCCTGCTGGCGCTGGCCAGCATGACCCTGGGCTCGATCCTGCAAAAGCGCATCACCGATAACCCCATGGGCACGTTGCCGCTGCAGTACCTGGCCGGCTTTGCCATGTGCGCGCTGTTCGCACCGTTGCAACCACTGCATGTCGAGTGGGCCGGCGGCTTTGTCGGCGCGTTGCTGTGGATGGGCCTGGTGGTTTCATTGCTGGCGACGTTGCTGCTGTATCGGCTGATCGCCAAGGGTAACCTGGTCAATGTCACCAGCCTGTTCTACCTGGTGCCGGCGGTGACCGCAGTGATGGACTTCCTGATCTTCGGCAACCGACTGGCACCGCTCAGCCTGCTGGGCATGGGGTTGATCGTGGTGGGCCTGCTGTTCGTGTTTCGCAAGCCCGCCGCGCGCCTGGCCGAGGCGTAAGTCCTAGCGGAACTCTTCGGGGATGGCGTGGCGCAATACGCCTTCCTCGAAGTCCAGCAGGCCGGCCTCGCGCTGGGTGAGCAGGTAGTAGAGCAGGGTGTCGAGTGAACGCGCTGGCGGGACTTCGACGGCCAGCATTCTCACGGCCTGCTCGGTTTCGCACTTGCAGCCGAAGTCCTGCAAGGCCGTGCATACCTGGTCCAGGGTTTCCGGTGGCTTTACCAGCACCCGGAATACCGAGCTGCCGCTGCCGCAGCGCAGTGCGTCGAACCAGGTTTCGCCGTTTTCTTCACGGGTGGTTATCACATCACCCGGGGCAATGCCGTAGACATGGAAGGGGATGTTGTCGACGGCATAGCCGCCTTCCACGGCTTTGGCCCATAGGCCTTCGACCGAGGCCGGTGGGTAGCCGTTCTCGTCCTGTTCCAGGCGGAACAGGACCTTCTTGTACGCGCCGTTCATCATGTGCCCCACTTCAGCTGCGCGCCGGGCGCAGCACCAGCCACAGTGCCATGCCAATCAGCAAACCGCCATACAGGTGGCCCATCGACAGTGACTCATCCAGCAGCCAGGCGCCCCACAGTACACCGAACACCGGAATGAGGAAGGTCACGGTGCTGGCCTTTACCGGTCCGATTTCTTCCAGCAGGCGGAAGTAAAGGATGTAGGCGAACGCCGTGCACAACAGCCCCAGGCCCAGCAGCGACAGCCACACCTGCCAGCCGCCCCAGCTGGCGGGTGGCTGGCTCAGCGCGCTCCAGGCGAACACTGGGCTTAGCAGCAAGGTAGCGCCGAGCATGCTGCCCAGCGCCGAAAGGCGGCTGTCCAGGCCGCTGATCCAGCGGCGGGCAAGGAAGCCGGCAAAGCCGTAGCAGGTGGTGGCCGCCAGGCAAGCGAGGGCGCCTTGCAGCAGGGCCATGTCCAACGCGACCGGGCCGGCGCCGCTGAGGATGCCGACGCCAAACAGGCCCAGGAAGATGCCGCACAACTTGGGCAGGGTCATGGGCTCGCGGAAGAACAGCATGCCGATCAGCACGCCCATCAGTGGCGTGGTGGCGTTGAAGATCGCCGAGTAGCCGGCTGGCAATACCTGAGCGGCAACGGAATAGAAGGTGGCGGGGATACCGGAGTTGATCATGCCCAGCACCAGGCAGGCACCCAGCTTGCCCTGGAAGTCCCAACGCACGCGGGCGACCGCGACGATGCCGATCAAGCCCAGGCAGGCAATGGATACCCGGAAGAACGCGGTCGGCACCGTGCCCAGCTCGGGGGCGATGATGCGCATGAACAGGAAACTCGCCCCCCAGACGGCAGCAAGGGTCAGCAGGCGGGCTAGGGCGATGGGGCTCACGGCGGTCTCCGGGTACAGGGCAGGGCGCGAGTGTACGCCAGGGGGCGGGGGGATTCTTGTGCTTTCTTGCGGTGCAATCCATTGCGGCCTGCAAGGGCCATGCAGGCCTTCGAGGTGTGGCATTAACCCTGCACCACAAGGGCGGCTAAGCTCAGTACTCAATCTTTGCACCGAGGCCCACCGCATGACCCAGCACTGGCCTGCCGGCGAGATCGCCCGGATGATCCTCGATGGCTTCGACGACTATCGCGAGCATTTTCGCCGCATCACCCTAGGCGCCCGCGAGCGCTTCGAGCAGGCGCGTTGGCAAGATAGCCAGCGGGCAGCCGCTGCCCGTATCAACCTGTACGAACAGAAGGTCGGTGAGGTCAACGGCTGGTTGCGTGATGCGTTCGAAGACGAGGTGCTGCTGGAGGTCGAGCAGTGGCCTCTGGTTAAAAGTGCCTACATACGCCTGATCGACCCGCGCCTGGACGATGAGCTGTCAGAGACCTGGTACAACTCATTGTTCTGCAGCCTGTTCAGCCATGACCAGATCAGCGACGGCTGCATGTTCATCCACACCACCCGGCCGTCCATCCGCAGCCACCAGCGCGCCACGCAAACCTGCACCTATCGCCCCGATGGCAATCTGCAGGGCCTGCTACGGGCGATTCTTTCCGACTATGCATTCGCCTACGGCGACCTTGAAAGCGACGTGTCACGCCTTGAGGAGCAACTGCGCGAATGCCTGCCGGATTGGGTGTGCAAAGACCCGATGCTGGCAGTGGAGCTGTTTTCGCCGGTGCTGTACCGCAACAAGGGTGCCTACCTGGTCGGCCGGTTGTACAACAGCGATGAGCAGTGGCCGCTGGTGATACCGCTGCTGCACCGCGAAGGGCATGGTATCGAGGCCGATGGGCTGATCACCGACGAGGCCGAGGTGTCGATCATCTTTTCCTTCACCCGCTCCTATTTCATGGTCGATGTGCCGGTACCGGCAGAGTTCGTCAACTTCCTCAAGCGCATCTTGCCGGGCAAGCACATTGCCGAGCTGTACACCTCCATCGGTTTCTACAAGCACGGCAAGTCGGAGTTCTACCGGGCGCTGATCAACCACCTGGCCGGCAGCGAAGACCGCTTCGTCATGGCGCCTGGGGTGCGCGGCATGGTCATGAGCGTGTTTACCCTGCCGGGCTTCAACACCGTGTTCAAGATCATCAAGGACCGCTTCTCGCCGTCTAAAACCGTCGACCGCGCCACGGTGATCGACAAGTACCGGCTGGTGAAAAGCGTCGACCGCGTGGGGCGCCTGGCCGATACCCAGGAGTTTGCCGATTTTCGCTTCCCACGGGGCAAGTTCGCGCCCGAGTGCCTGGCCGAACTGCTGGAGGTAGCACCGTCGACGGTGGTTTTGGAGGGTGACACGGTACTGATCCGCCACTGCTGGACCGAGCGGCGCATGACGCCGTTGAACCTGTACCTGGAGCATGCCAGCGAAGGCCAGGTGCTGGAGGCGCTGGAGGATTACGGCCTGGCCATCAAGCAACTGGCGGCGGCTAACATTTTCCCCGGCGACATGTTGCTGAAGAACTTTGGCGTTACCCGCCATGGCCGGGTGGTGTTTTACGACTATGACGAGATCAGCTTCCTGACCGAAGTGAACTTCCGCCACATTCCGCCACCGCGTTACCCCGAAGACGAGATGTCGGGCGAGCCGTGGTACTCGATCGGGCCGCATGACGTGTTCCCCGAAGAGTTTCCGCCGTTCCTGTTTGCCGATATTGGCCAGCGGCGGTTGTTCAGCCGCTTGCACGGGGAGTTGTATGACGCGGATTACTGGAAGGGGCTGCAGGCAGCGATTCGTGAGGGGAAGGTGATTGATGTGTTTCCCTACCGGCGCAAGGCCCGGTAAATGCTTGGCCTGTCTTGGCCCTATCGCCGGCAAGCCAGCTCCCACAGGATTACCACAGGGCTGAGCGTTCTCGGGGACCTGTGGGCGCTGGCTTGCCGGCGATAGGGCCAAGGCAGGCAACCAGTGACTTCACCCCTTCAAACACTTCAATTCACCGAAATCAGTCCGCACCTTGCCCAGCTTTTCTTGCAAGAACCGCCGCTGTTGCGGGGTGCTCAGCTGCACCAGGTCCACCAGCAGGCTGCGCGCCTGTTGTTCGGTATTTTGAAACGCTGAGCGGTATTCAGGCGTCCACAGACTTTCCTTGCGCTGCAACAGTGTCGCCAGGCGTGGTTCAAAGCTGGCGTCATTGCGCTGGTTCATCGCCAGCAACAATTGCTGCTGCCAGTGGGCGCGGTTGGCGATCCATTCGCGGTTCTGGTCGCCCAACGCTGTGGACCAGGCCTGGACCCGTTGCTTCTGTGCTGCCGACAACTCGCCGAACCACGGGGTCAGGCGTTTCTCCATGCGTTCGCTACGGCGGGCGATCTGTTTGGGCAGCGGCGTATCCACGTACTTTTTCTGCCGTTCGCTGATGTCATCGCGGAACGCTTCGCGCATCTGCGCCACTTGGGTATCGCTCATGCCGCGCAACAGTTCAGTGGCCGATGGGGTGATTTCCTCTGCCACCCGGCCAATCGCCTCACGGGCCTCACGGGTACGTTGCTGCAGGGCCTGGTCGGTCACTTGGCCATCGGCGACCATGCCGCGTACCCGGTCCAGCCAGTCGAGGTAGCCGGGCAGCTGGGTCTTGCAATGCCAGGCCAGGTGCTCGCGCAAGCGGTCGTCGAGCAAGGCCTTCTGCTCGCTGTTCATGTCCAGGTAATCGCCCAGCGACCACGGCACCAGGCGGTCGAGGTTGCGGTAGGCCAGGTCGATGCGGCTGCAGGCGGCCAGGGCCAGTGCGAAGCCGACGGCGACAAGCAAGGCTTTGAGCAGGCGTAGCGGCATGTGCTGTTCCTTCCTCAGTCTGGCCAGAGGGTAGACGCAAGGGCGGGCTGGCGGTTCAACTGTATCAGTGGTCGGGCCATGCGGTGGCTTCAGGTGTAGAATAGCCGCCTTGTCTTGAGGATCATCGGAAATGGCTCTGCTTGGGCGTTACAACAGTTTGCAAATCGTGAAACACGTGGACTTCGGCCTGTACCTGGACGGCGGCGCCGATGGCGAAATCCTGCTGCCGGGGCGCTACATCCCGAAAAACGCCGAAACCGAGGTGGATGACTGGCTGAACGTGTTCATCTATCTGGACAGCGAAGACCAGCTGATCGCTACCACTGAAAAGCCCAAGGTTCAGGTGGGTGAGTTTGCCAGCCTCAAGGTCAAGGACATCAACGGGGCCGGTATCTTCCTGGACTGGGGCCTGCCCAAGGACCTGCTGATGCCGTACTCGGAAGAGGCTCGGCAGCTGAAGATCGGCGATTACTGCGTGGTGCACGTCTACCTCGACAAGCGCACCCGCCGCATCACCGCTACGTCGCGCCTGGACCGTTACCTCGACGTCACCCCGGCCGACTACAAAGTCGGGCAACCGGTCGAGTTGCTGGTGGCCGGCGAAACGCCGATGGGCTTCAAGGCCATCATCAATAACCGCCACTGGGGCCTGATCCACAAGAATGAGGTGTTCAAGTTCCTGCGTTCGGGCATGCACGAAAAGGGCTTCATCAAGGAAGTGCGCCACGACGGCAAGATCGCCCTGAGCCTGCAACCGGTGGGTGCGGCCCTGGCTGACAGCCTGCAAGAGCAGATCATGGCGCGTCTGGAGGCTGAAGGTGGGGTGTTGGGCGTGTGCGACAAGAGCGACCCGGCGCTGATCAGCAAGCTGTTCAACGTCAGCAAGGGCAACTTCAAGAAGGCCATCGGCGCGTTGTTCAAGCAGGGCCTGATCGTCATCCATGACGACCGTATCGAGAAGGTCTGACCGCCTTAAGCCTGCACGAAGTTGCGGAAGTCCAGCTGCTCGCCACCCGGGCGGGTGTCGCGCAGCAGCGAATCGCGGTCGGCGCTGAGCGCAAGGCTGATGGTGGAACGGCGCTTGCCGGGCTTGCGCACTTCCATCTGCTCCAGGTGAGCCTTGAGGAAGTTGGTGGGCACCTTCAGGTGCTGCAGCTCATCGCTTTCTGGCGTGTGCAGCAGCAGGTTGACCCAGTCGGCCTGGCCCTTGCCCAGCAGCGCCACAGGCACTTCGAACCACCACAGGTTGCGTTTGTTGTCCAGGATGGCGAACAGCGTATTGCTGCTGTTCAGCACCGGCTTGGCCAGTGCTTCGTTGCGCCGGGCGATGGCGGCGGGTTTGTCGAGTTTCATGCAGGTTCCTGCGGGTTGACGCTATGAAGGCCTGCATTGTGAGGGGTGGCACCGGGCGGGGCAAGCCCGCGAACAGGCCGGTAGCGTTAACGCCGAACCGGCAGGCTCAACTCGGATGTTGCCCCGTCAGCTGTCGTCACGGTCGCAGTAAAACTGCGCAGCCCGCCGATGCCCTCCAGCACCTGCGCAAACCGCGCCTGGCCCTGCTTGTCACTGTTCACCAGCACCTCCCCGAGGTACTGCTGCGCCTCGGTGCCATCCGCCTCGGCATTGCCAAACAACTCCACCCGCAGCAGGCTCGACGCCGGCCCCTGCACTTCACCACGCAACACATTGCCTTGCAGCGCAATCAGGTGTGGCGCTTGCTGGTTATGGTTGGGCAGCGGTTGGCAAGGCTTGGGCTCGCCGTTGGCATCGCAGATGATTGCCTGGTCTTTCTTCGGCAAGTCGGCCCCCACGCCGCGCGAGCCCACATACAGCGCATGCGCCTGGGCCGGTACGCCAAACACGATGGCGCCTGTGCGCTGGCCCGGCACGCACGAACCGCCAGCTTCGCAGCGGCGGATATCCTGGCTGTTACCCCAGATGCGATTGCCGCTCAGGCGTGTGGCGGTGGCCTCCGGCTCCGGGCGCAGTGCCACGCCGATGCGGTTGCCGTGGATCAGGTTGCCGTCGAGGATGTTGCCATCGCCGGTAACGCTGACGCCGATCGAGTTACCAGTGAACGTGTTGGCAGCCAGGTAGTTGCGCTTGCCCCAGTTGATCTGCAGGCCGTCGGAGTAGTTTTCGAAGCGGTTGCGCACCACGCTGTTGTCGTTGCCCAACAGAATCTCGATACCCTGCGATGGCTCGGGGTTGGCCGAGGTGGAGCGGAACAGGTTATCGGCCACCAGGTTGAATGCCGCGCCGCGGGTCAGCTCCAGGCCGTCGCCATTGTCGATCAGCTGGTTGCGCAGCACCTTGTTGTTGTTCGTGGTGGTAGCGGTGGGGTTACCCGCGCCGTCGTCACCGGTCAGCATGATGCCAGCGCCGCCCTTGTTGGCGATGATGCGGTTGTCTTCGATCACGTTGCCACTGGCGCGGTTGACCAGGATGCCGATGCAAAAGTTGCGCACTTCCAGGCCGCTCAGGTGCACGCCCTGGGTGTCGCGCAGCACCAGCCCGGGGTTGGTGGTGGTGCGCACGTTGGTGCCGAACTGGCCGGGCAGGGCGCCGGGGCAGGTGCGTACGCCCTGGTCCTTGATGTAGGCCGAACCGTCGATGGCGATGTACTGGCCATCGCGCGCCCAAGGCAGGCCGGTGATGCGCACTGGGCCCTTGATGTCTGGGAGCGCACGGCTGGGGCGAATGATGTAAGGCGGTTTGCCGACAGCGGCAATGTCGATGCTGTAGTGGCTGGGGTTCTGGTTGCTGGTTTCGATGGCCCAGCGCAGCGAACCGGGTTGGCCGTCGTCGGCGTAACGCTCGACACGCAAGGTTTCGGAGTTGGCCGGTGCAGCGGCCAGGGCGGGCAGGGGGAGCAGTGGCAGCAAGGCCACCAGTGCAGGCATCAGACGCATGGGTGCGGGTATCCGGAAAACATTGTTCTTATCGAGTGCCAGCCTGCTGTGGGCGGACGTTTGCGGGCATTCTAGGGCAGCTGTGCTGGCTGCGTAGGTGCGCCGGGGTGATTTGGTGCGGTATTCGCCCGCAGTTTTACCGTTCGGCTTGCGAATGGAAAATTCGTTGAAACTCCTGGCGAGGGTGTTGGGTCCACCTTCTGTCGACACGGTTCACGTGTCTCCATTTGCAGGAGTTTTGCCATGAGCGGTACTAAAGACAAAGCGAAAGGTCTGGCCAACGAAGCAATCGGCAACGTGAAACAGGGTGTTGGCAAGGTAACCGGCAACGACAAGCTGCGTGCAGAGGGCAAGGCGCAGGAAGTCAAAGGCGAGGCGCAGCAGATCAAGGGCGATGTAAAGGACGCGGTGAAAAAGCCTTGATTTGAGCAACCTGTACCGGCCTCTTCGCGGGCAGGCCCGCGAAGAGGCCTATAAGGGCTTGAACCTTTTCTGATGCATTGGCCGGGAGCAGCACAGCAGCGGTATGGTCTATTAGACTTGTCTGTTGAATCGATCGAGCGGCGAAAGGAGACGCTATGATTTTTTCCGCCCTGCAGGGCCTGCCCTTGCACCGCGTGCTGGTGCGCACCGTCAAGGAATTCCTTGATGACGAAATGTCCACCTATGCCTCTGCGCTGGCTTACCAAGCACTGTTTTCGCTGTTCCCTTTCTTGCTGTTCCTCATTGCCCTGATTGGTTTTCTGCATTTGCCGGACTTCTTTTCCTGGCTGCGGCTGCAGTCGGAACTGGTACTGCCACCGCAGGCGCTGGAACAGGTCAACCCGGTGATCGACCAGTTGCAGCAGTCCAAGGGCGGGCTGTTGTCGGTGGGTATCGTGATTGCCTTGTGGACCGCATCGGCCGGCGTACGCCTGATGATGAGCGCGATGAACGCTGCTTACGATGTGCCCGAAGGCCGCCCGGTTTGGAAGCGTATCCCGCTTTCCATTTTCTACACCATCGGCCTGGCCGGCATGTTGCTGGCGGCCGCAGCACTGATGGTACTGGGCCCGCAGGTGATGGAATGGATCGCCGCCCAGATTGGTATGCAGGAGTTCATCGTCACACTCTGGACCATCCTGCGCTGGCCAGTGATCATCATCTTGCTGATGGTGGCAGTGGCCCTGATCTACTACGTCATGCCTGACGTGAAACAAAAGTTTCGCTTCATTACACCCGGTTCGGTGCTGGCAGTGGTGGTGTGGATCGTGGCTTCCCTGGGCTTTGCTTATTACGTGAAAACATTTGCCGACTACAACGCGATGTACGGCAGCATTGGTGCAATCATCGTGCTGTTGCTGTATTTCTATATTTCCGCTGCCGTATTGCTGCTGGGCGCGGAGATGAACGCGGTGATCGAGCACATGTCGAGCGAGGGTAAAAACCCTGGTGAGAAAGATTTCGAAGGGCACAAGGCTCCGCAAACCATCACCGTGCTGGGCCATGAGCACCCGCAACCCAGCGAGCACCAACCTTCCGAGCCGAACCCCAGATGATCCGTGACATTCTAAAGATGGGCGACGAACGCCTGCTGCGCATCGCCCCGCCCGTGCCCGAGCACATGCTCGGCACTGTCGAACTGCAGCAACTGATCGACGACATGTTCGAAACCATGCGCCATGTGGGCGGCGTAGGCTTGGCCGCGCCACAGATTGGTATCGACCTGCAGTTGGTGATTTTCGGCTTCGAGCGCAGCGAGCGCTACCCGGATGCCGAAGCGGTGCCGCAGACCATTTTGATCAACCCGGTCATCACGCCGATGTCCACTGAAGTGGAGGACGGCTGGGAAGGTTGCCTGTCGGTACCGGGCCTGCGCGGTGTGGTGCCACGCTTCAAGCATATCTGCTACGAAGGGGTCGACCCCCAAGGCAACCCGATCAACCGCTTTGCCGACGGTTTCCATGCGCGGGTGGTGCAGCACGAGTGTGACCACCTGATCGGCCGGCTGTACCCATCGCGTATCCAGGACTTTGCCAAGTTCGGCTACACCGAGGTGCTATTCCCCGGGCTCGAGGTCAGCGACGATTGACCCCGCTGCAGGGCTACCAGGCGTTTGCTGCGCTGGTAGCGCTGCAAGCGGCTGGCCAGGGTTTCGGGCAGTTGCCCGGCTATGTGGAAACCCAGGCGCTGATAGAAGGGCGCCAGGTCCGGGTGGCAGAACAGCCAGGTTGGTCCGCCCGCGTGTTGCAGCGCCGCGTCGATCAACCGCCCGGCCACCCCTTGGCCGCGCAGTTGCGGGTCGACGAACAGCCCCGTCAGCCATAATCCTTCGCCTACCGCACTGAGGCTCAAGCCCGCAATGATGCCTGGGGCGCGTGCCACCCACAGTTCAGCGTCGCTTGCAGCACGCATGCGCGAGCCGTGTTGGCGGTAAAAATGCTCCAGCAGCCGGCGTTCTGTGGCCGCAAGTGTCGAGCAGTGAATATTTTTTAATGAGATGACGCGTCCTTCCCTGAAAGCTGGCCAAAGGCTCTGGCCTGAGATGTTGCGGCCATTTTGACGCAGATTGTTGCAAATCGGGCAACGGTGAATATCCGAGTTCAGGGTTCAACTATTGGCAACCGGGAGTAGAATTTTACTCATCCCCCCTGGCAGTACGAAGCGGGATCGGTACTTCGTGCCATCTTCACCGTAGATGGCAACTTCTCCGCGCCGGGTACGGCAATAGAAGTCAATCGATCAGCTTGAATGCTCAAAAGGCACACTCACATGAAACCATTACTGATTCTTGCATTGGTCGGTATGTCCTCGTTCGCCCTTGCCGATGAGGTCAAACCCGTCTCCAGCGAGCCTGTGGCCCAGCAGTACGACTACTCCATGAACCTGGACATCAAGCGGGTGATCAACCTGTCGACCATCCCCAATGTCTGCGAAGTGGTACCTGCGACCATGACCTACGAAGACCACCAGGGCCAGGTGCATACCATCCAGTACCGGGCTATGGGTGAAGGTTGCCAGCAAGGTTGACCGACAGGTATCCAATGTAGTTGCTGATGGCCTCATCGCCGGCAAGCCAGCGCCCACAAGGTTGTCGCAGCATTTGCATGTTGTGCTACCCCTGTGGCAGCTGACTTGCCGGCGATGGGGCGATCAGCATTCAGAATATTTTCAAGCGTTGTCGATTACTCTGCTCTCCGTTCGACCATAGGTGAAGGCACGCCGCACTGCGTGTCAAAACCCTACGTACTGTCGGAGGCACCCCGATGAGCACCGCAGCCGAAACCGAGATCCGCCAACTGATCGAGCGCTGGATGCAGGCCGTGCGCGATCGCGACATCCCCAGCATCACCGCCCCCTATGCCGATGACATCGTTGCCTTCGATGCCATCCAGGCCCTGCAATTCAAAGGCAAGGCCGCCTACACGGCGCACTGGGAAATGTGCATGGGCATGTGCACCGGGCCCATGGTCTTCGAACTTGCCCAGCTTACCGTCCACGCCGATGGCGACCTGGCCCTGGCCCACTGGCTGAACCGCTGCGGCCCAGGCGACGACGAAAGCCAGTGCGGCTTCATGCGCGCGACCGTGGGCTATCGTCGTCAAGGTGGCCAGTGGCGGGTGATCCACGAACACTGGTCGGCACCCTTCGACATGGAGACGCAAAAAGCCCTGTTCGATCTCAAGCCCTGAGCCGTTATCGCCAAACGCACTTTGCCGATGCCCTGGAGGCGACCATGAAATACCTGTGCCTGGTCTATTGTGACGAGGGGCTGCTGCATAGCTTGCCCGACAGCCCGGAAGACGCCGAATGCCTGGCCTACGCCGAAGCTGTACATGGCTCGGGGCGAATGCTGGCGGCCGAGGCGCTCAAGCCTGTGCAGACCGCCACCACGGTACGTGTGCGTAACGGGCACATGAGCCTGACCGACGGCCCGTATGCCGAAACCAAGGAGCAACTCGCCGGCTTTTACCTGGTGGAGGCCCGCGACCTGAACGAAGCGCTGAATATCGCCAAGGGCATCCCTGCGGCACGGGTCGGCAGTGTCGAGGTGCGACCGGTGCGTGAACTGCAACCCTGACAGCTACGGAGAACCATCAGCATGAGCCTTGCACACCCCGCGCAAGCGCAACACGAGTTGTCCATCAGCCGCCTGATTGACGCACCGCCGGCCAAGGTGTTTCGCGCCTGGAGCGAACCCCATTGGCTGATGCAGTGGTGGGGGCCGCATGGCATGACCACCCCGGAGTGCGAGATGCAGTTGTGGATCGGGGGGGTATTCCGCACCCTGATGCGAGCGCCGGATGGTAGCGAATACCCGACCCAGGGCGTGTTTCTTGACATTGCCGCGCCGCGACGGTTGGTGTTCACCGATGCCTTTGGCCCCGGTTGGGTGCCGTCAGAAAAGGCCTTCATGACCGCCGTGATCAGCTTTGACGAGGAGCAGGGCAAAACCCGCTACACCGCCCGCGCCTGGCACTGGAATGCTGCTGACTGCCGGGCCCATGAAGAAATGGGTTTTTATCAGGGCTGGGGAGAAAGCCTGGACCGCCTGGTGGAGGTGGTGACCCAGCGGATGCCCGACTGATGACAGCCCTGGCGCAGGTGCGCGCCGAAGTCGAGTCGGTGTACCGGCGGGAGTCGCGGCGCATCCTGGCGACATTGATCCGCCTGCTGGGTGATTTCGACCTGGCCGAGGAGGCCATGCATGATGCCTTCTTCATCGCCGTCGAGCGCTGGCAGCGTGATGGCATCCCCGAGAACCCACGGGCGTGGCTGGTCTCCACCGGGCGCTTCAAGGCCATCGATGCACTGCGCCGACGCGCACGTTTCGATCGCTCCCAGGCAGACTTGAGCATGCTGCTCGACGGCCAGGGGCAGGACCCCAGCGAAGAAGAGTTGTTGGCGGATGACCGCCTGCGGCTGATTTTCACCTGTTGCCACCCGGCGCTGTCGGCCGATGCCCAGGTACCGCTGACCCTGCGCGCAGTCTGCGACTTGACCACCGAGCAGATTGCCCGCGCCTTCCTGCAAAGCCCGACTACCATCGCCCAGCGCATCGTGCGCGCCAAAGCCAAGATCCGCGATGCCGGCATCCCCTACCAGGTACCAGCGTTGAGCGAACTGCCCGAGCGCCTGGAGAGCGTGTTACGGGTGATATACCTGGTGTTCAACGAAGGCTATTCGGCGTCGTCGGGCGAGTCACTGCTGCAGCAGGAGCTGAGCGATGAAGCCATTCGCCTGGCGCGGCTGCTGGTGCAATTGTTGCCTGACGCGGAGGCCAACGGCCTGCTGGCCTTGATGCTGCTTCAGGCATCGCGGCAGCAGGCGCGCACCGATGCCCAGGGCAACCTTGTGCTGCTGGAACAACAGGACCGCAGCCTGTGGGACCGGCAACGCATTGACGAGGGCTGCGAGCTGGTGCGCCAGGCCCTGCAAAGCCGGGCGTTCGGTGCCTACACGGTGCAGGCAGCGATCGCCGCTGTGCACGCTGAAGCGGCAACCGCAGAAGAAACGGACTGGGTGGAAATCGTCGGGCTGTATGATGTGTTGCAGCGGCATTGGCCGTCAGCGGTGGTGGAACTGAACCGGGCGGTGGCGCTGGCGAAGCGCGATGGGCCGCAAGTGGGCCTGCGGGAAGTCGAAGGGATTCTGGCGCGCGGTGATCTGCTGGACTATCACCTGGCGCACGCGGCGCGGGCCGAGCTGCATTACCAGTTGGGGCAGGTGGAGGAGGCGCGTGCGGCCTGGCGCCAGGCGCTGGCGCTGACCCGGCAGGCGCCGGAGCGGCGGCATATCGAGCAGCGGCTGAAAGTCATCGAGTGATGTTGGCTGCGCTGGCCTCTTCGCGGGTAAACCCGCTCCCAGCAGGATCACCACAGACTTGAGCATGGTGCTGTACCTGTGGGAGCGGGTTTACCCGCGAAGAGGCCGGTGCGGTCTACATCAATCTTCAGCTAGCCACGAAATTCGGCGGCGACACCAGCTCGACTGTCTGCTGCTTGCGCGGCGCCAGGATTTCGGCCTCACCCTGGACCACCAGCTCATCGTTCTGGTTGTACACGTTGGTGGCAATGCGCACCTTGAACTTGGGCAACTTCTCGAGAATCTCCAGGCGCACGGTCAGGGTGTCGCCAATCTTCACCGGCTTCTGGAAGCTCATCTGCTGGCCCAGGTAGATGGTGCCAGGGCCTGGCAGGGTGCAGGCCACCGCAGCACTGATCAGCGCGCCGCTGAACATGCCATGGGCAATACGCTCGCGGAACATGCTCTTGGCGGCGAACTCGGCATCCAGGTGAACCGGGTTGTGGTCACCGGACATGGCAGCGAACAGCTGGATGTCGCGTTCTTCAACGGACTTCTTGTACTCGGCCGTCTGGCCAACTTCGAGGGCTTCGTAAGGCGTGTTGGTGACCTGGGACATCGGTGCTTCCTTAAGCGTTAGGCGAGGGCGGCTATCATTCACTGCGCACGGGGCGGCCAAGGGCCAGCGCCTGCTCAAGCCAGCCGAGAATATCGGCGGTGACCTCGTCACGGTTGGTTTCGTTGAGTACTTCATGCCGCGCCTCAGGATAGACGCGCAGCTGTACATGTCGATTGCCGGTCGCGCGCAGGGCGTCGGCCAGATGGGTTAGACGCTTGCCGGCACTGACCGGATCACATTCGCCACCGATTACCAGCATGGGCAGGTTCGGATCGATCTGCGCGAGGTTACCCGGCTGGCTGATCTGCGCCAAGCCTTGCAGCAGGTCGAGCCACAGCTGGTTGCTGCAGCGAAAGCCGCACAACGGGTCGTTGACGTACAGGTCGACCTCGGCTGGGTCGCGGCTAAGCCAGTCGAACGCCGTGCGGTTGGGTTTGAACGCTTTATTGAACGACCCGAACGACAACCATTCGATCAACGCACTCTTGCCTTGCGGCCCTTGGCGCCAGCTCTCCAGCCGGGCAATCAGCCGCGCCAGGCGGTACAGCGCCGCCGGTTGGTAGTTGGAGCCACTGAGAATCGCCCCGTGCAGGCTGGCGCTGTGGTGCAGCAGGTAAGCCTGGGCAATGTAGCTGCCCATGCTGTGGCCGAACAGAAACAGCGGCGTGCACGGGTACTGCTGGCCGATGTGCTGGGCCAGCAACCCAACGTCATTGACTACGGCATTCCAGCCATGATGGCGGGCGAACAGGCCGCGGCTGCCCAGCTCGGCGCTGCGCCCGTGGCCGCGCTGGTCGGCAGCGAACAGGGCAAAGCCGGCCTCGTTCAGGGCATGCCCCAGGCGCTGGTAGCGCCCGGCATGCTCGGCCATGCCATGGGCCAGCAGCACCACGGCCTTTACCGGTGTGGCCGGCAGCCATTGATGTACATACAGGCTGCAGTGCTCGCTGGCGGGGAGCCAGAAGGCGTCGTGGGGCATGGCGGGTCCTTGTGCGCGCGGGTACCCGAACAGTGTATGCACAACCGGCCGGATTGCAGGAAGGGCACAAATAAGATTCACAATGTTAATGGCGGCACTTGGCGTATATGCCGCCTTGGGCTTACCTGCTAACGTCGGAGCAACGCCTTTTTGCCGGCAGGCAATCAGGTAAAGGACTAAAGGACGCAGTGCAGGTCCAGGCAGAGGAACAATAATAAATGCAAGCCGACTTCTGGAATGACAAGCGCCCGGCGGGCGTGCCTTCCACCATCGACATCAATGCCTACACCTCGGTCGTCGAGGTATTCGAGCGCTCCTGCAAGCGCTTTGCCGACCGCCCGGCGTTCAGCAACCTGGGCGTGACCCTGACCTACGGGGAGCTGGAGCGCCACTCGGCAGCCTTCGCCGCCTGGTTGCAGCAGCACACCGGCCTCAAGCCGGGTGACCGCATCGCGGTGCAGATGCCCAACGTGCTGCAATACCCGATCGCGGTCTTTGGTGCCATGCGTGCCGGCCTGATTGTGGTCAACACCAACCCGCTGTACACCGAGCGCGAAATGCGCCACCAGTTCAAGGACAGTGGCGCACGTGCGCTGGTGTACCTGAACATGTTCGGCAAGCGGGTGCAGGAAGTGCTGCCCGATACCGGCATCGAGTACCTGATCGAGGCGAAGATGGGCGACCTGTTACCTGCCGCCAAGGGCTGGCTGGTCAACACGGTGGTCGACAAGCTGAAGAAGATGGTGCCCGCTTACCAGCTACCCCAGGCGATATCGTTCAAACAGGTGCTGCGCGAGGGCCGCGAGCACTCGCCCAAACCGGTGCCATTGAGCCTGGACGACATCGCCGTGCTGCAGTACACCGGCGGCACCACCGGCCTGGCCAAGGGCGCCATGCTCACCCACGGCAACCTGGTGGCCAACATGTTGCAGGTGCTGGCCTGCTTCTCGCAGCACGGCCCCGACGGGCAGAAGCTGCTCAAGGACGGCCAGGAGGTGATGATCGCACCCCTGCCGCTTTACCATATCTATGCCTTTACCGCGAATTGCATGTGCATGATGGTCACCGGCAACCACAACGTCCTGATCACCAACCCGCGTGACATCCCCGGCTTCATCAAGGAGCTGGGCAAGTGGCGTTTCTCGGCGCTGTTGGGGCTGAACACCCTGTTTGTCGCATTGATGGACCATCCCGGTTTCCGCCAGCTGGATTTCTCGGCGCTGAAGGTCACCAACTCTGGCGGCACGGCGCTGGTCAAGGCCACCGCCGAGCGCTGGGAGGCGCTTACCGGGTGCCGCATTGTCGAAGGCTACGGCCTGACAGAAACCTCGCCGGTGGCCAGCACCAACCCCTATGGCCAGCTGGCGCGCCTGGGTACGGTGGGCATCCCGGTAGCGGGTACCGCCTTCAAGGTAATTGACGACGATGGCAACGAATTGCCCCTGGGCGAGCGGGGCGAGTTGTGCATCAAGGGGCCACAGGTGATGAAGGGTTACTGGCAGCAGCCTGAGGCCACTGCCCAGGCCCTGGATGCGGACGGCTGGTTCAAGACGGGTGATATCGCGGTGATCGACCCGGACGGTTTCACCCGCATCGTCGACCGCAAGAAGGACATGATCATCGTCTCGGGCTTCAACGTGTACCCCAACGAGATCGAGGACGTGGTGATGGGCCACCCCAAGGTTGCCAACTGTGCCGCCATCGGCGTGCCGGACGAGCGTTCTGGCGAGGCAGTGAAGCTGTTCGTGGTGCCGCGCGAGGGCGGGCTGAGCGTGGAAGAGCTCAAGGCCTACTGCAAGGCCAACTTCACCGGCTACAAGGTACCCAAGCACATCGTGCTGCGCGAGTCGTTGCCGATGACGCCGGTGGGCAAGATCTTGCGGCGGGAGCTGCGCGACATAGCTTGAGTCTGTGTTGGCTGTTTCGCGGGTGAACCCGCTCCCACAGGTACTGCACAGCCTCCAAGCTTTGTGCGGTCCCCTGTGGCAGCGGGTTCACCCGCGAATGCGTTCAAGGTGGTCTAACAGGCCTGTTTCAGCCTGATCTGCGACATTTTGGTTAAAAACTCTAAAAATGACCTGTATTGTTCATTGAGTCATTTTTGTGACTGCAAGGCCTGTTTTGGCCTCTAGGCGACCCCAGGCAAAGCTGTTACTCTCGGCCCGCTTTCAGACGATCCGGTTTGCAACGAACCGCCGTCTCATATCAATAATAAGCGCATCGACGCGCCAATCGAACTTCGCTGTTGCTGAAGGAGTGGGCTTCCATGATCGAAAATTTTTGGAAGGATAAGTACCCAGCCGGGGTTACGGCGGAAATCAATCCTGACGAATTCCCCAATATCCAGGCAGTACTCAAGCAATCCTGCCAACGCTTTGCCGACAAACCGGCCTTTAGCAACCTGGGCAAGACTATCACTTATGGCGAGCTGTATGCGCTGTCGGGGGCGTTTGCCGCCTGGCTGCAGCAGCATACCGACCTCAAGCCGGGTGACCGCATTGCCGTGCAGCTCCCCAATGTCCTGCAATACCCGGTCGCGGTCTTCGGCGCCATGCGTGCTGGGCTGATCGTGGTCAACACCAACCCGCTGTACACCGCGCGGGAGATGGAACACCAGTTCAACGACTCCGGCGCCAAGGCTTTGGTGTGCCTGGCCAACATGGCCCACCTGGCCGAGAAGGTGGTACCCAAGACCCAGGTCAGGCACGTCATCGTCACCGAAGTGGCCGACCTGCTGCCCCCGCTCAAGCGCCTGCTGATCAACAGCGTGATCAAGTACGTGAAGAAGATGGTGCCGGCCTACAGCCTGCCGCAGGCCGTGCGCTTCAACGACGCGCTGGCGTTGGGCAAGGGCCAGCCGGTGACCGAGGCCAACCCGCAGGCCAACGACGTGGCCGTGCTGCAGTACACCGGTGGCACCACCGGTGTGGCCAAAGGCGCCATGCTGACCCACCGTAACCTGGTGGCCAACATGCTGCAGTGCCGAGCGCTGATGGGCGCGAACCTGCACGAAGGCTGCGAAATCCTCATCACCCCGCTGCCGCTGTACCACATCTACGCCTTTACCTTCCATTGCATGGCAATGATGCTCATCGGCAACCACAACGTGCTGATCAGCAACCCCCGTGACCTGCCTGCCATGGTCAAGGAACTGGGCAAGTGGAAGTTCAGCGGCTTTGTCGGCCTCAACACGCTGTTCGTTGCCCTGTGCAACAGCGAGGCGTTCCGTGCACTGGACTTCTCGGCGCTGAAAATTACCCTGTCGGGCGGCATGGCCCTGCAACTGAGCGTGGCCGAGCGCTGGAAGGCCGTTACGGGTTGCGCCATCTGCGAAGGCTACGGCATGACCGAAACCAGCCCGGTGGCGGCGGTGAACCCGGCAGAAGCCAACCAGGTGGGTACCATCGGTATTCCGGTGCCGTCCACCCTGTGCAAGATCATCGATGACGCCGGCCACGAGCTACCGTTGGGCGAGGTGGGCGAACTGTGCGTCAAGGGCCCGCAGGTGATGAAGGGCTATTGGCAGCGCGAAGACGCCACCGCCGAGATTTTGGACAGCGAAGGCTGGCTGAAGACCGGTGACATCGCCCTGATCCAGCCGGACGGTTACATGCGCATCGTCGACCGCAAGAAGGACATGATTCTGGTCTCGGGCTTCAACGTGTACCCCAACGAGCTGGAAGATGTGCTGGCGGCCTTGCCGGGCGTGCTGCAGTGTGCAGCCATTGGTGTGCCTGACGAGAAGTCAGGTGAAGTGATCAAGGTGTTTATCGTGGTCAAGCCGGGCATGACCGTGACCAAGGAGCAGGTGATGGAGCACATGCGTGCCAACGTTACCGGCTACAAGGTACCGCGCCTGATCGAGTTCCGTGATGCGCTGCCGACCACCAACGTGGGCAAGATCCTGCGCCGCGAGCTGCGCGATGAAGAACTCAAGAAGCAGGGCTTGAAGAAGATCGCCTGACGCCCCGCCAGCGCGGTCCCTGCAGGAGCAGCCGTGTGCTGCGCAAGGGCCGCAAAGCGGCCCCAGCAATTTCAGCATTACGGCTGAGAACCTGGGGCCGCTTTGCGGCCCTTTCGCGGCACAAGGCCGCTCCTGCCGAGGTTGCACCGCTTCAGGCTCAGCGCAGTTTTTCCAGCATCTGGTAGTACCACATCCCCGCCGCCAGCAGCGGGTTGCCCAGCAAATCCCCCATCGGCACCCGCACATGCTTGCACTGGGCAAAGGTGTCGAACTTCTCCAGCGTCCCGGTCAATGCCTCGGCCATGATTTCGCCCATGATGTGGCTGGTGGCAATGCCGTGCCCCGAATAACCCTGGCAGTACCACACGTTGTCCGACAGCTTGCCCAACTGCGGGATGCGGTTGACCACGATGCCCATGGCGCAGCTCCACTGGAACTCGATCGGCACGCCTTTCAATGCCGGGAAGGTGCGCTCGATGCACGGGCGCAGTTCACTTTCGATATCCCGTGAGTCACGGCCGGAATAGTTGGCGCCACCGCCGAACAGCAGGCGCTTGTCGGCGGTCAGGCGGTAATAGTCGAGCACGAAGCGGCAGTCGTACACCGCCAGGTCCTGCGGGTTGATCTGCTCGGCCAGTTCACCCAGCGGCGCGGTGGTGACGATACCGCCCATGGCCGGAAAGATCTTGCCCTTGAGTTGGCGCTTTTCCAGTTTGTGGTACACATCGCCGGCCAGCATCACCTGGCGTGCCTCGACCCGGCCGTGGGCGGTGACCACCGCCGGGCGCGGGCCGTGGACGATGTCCAGCACCTCGGAGTTTTCGAAGATCAATGCACCCAGGCTGTGGGCAGCGCGCGCCTCACCCAGGCACAGGTTGAGCGGGTGCAGGTGCAGGTTGCGCAGGTTCTTCAACGCGCCCAGGTACAGCGGGCTCTGCAGGTGCTCGGCCACTGCGGCGCGGTCGAGCAATTGCACCTGCTCGCCCATGCCCCGGCGCTGGGCCTCGGCCTCGAATGCGCGCAGCTCGTTCATGTGCGAGGGCTTCATCGCCGCGTGCAGGTGGCCGTGCTTGAGGTCGCAGTCGATGCCATAGCGCGCCACGCGCTGTTCGATCACCTGGTGCCCGCGCCAACGCAGGTGCCAGATGAAATCGTCGACTTCGGCGCCCAGGTGGCTACGCATCTGCGTGCGCATGGCCTCGTCGCCCGACAGGCTGCCGGTGACCTGGCCGCCATTGCGCCCGCTGGCGCCCCAGCCGATGCGGTTGGTTTCGACGATGGCGACCTTCAGGCCACGCTCGGCCAGTTCCACCGCCGTGGCGACGCCGGTGAAGCCGCCACCGATGATGGCCACGTCCACCTGTACCGTGCCCTTGAGCTGCGGGTACTCGGTGTGGTCGTTGAGCGTGGCGCTGTAGTAGGACGGCGCACGTTGCGCCGGGCCTTTGTTCAATGCTGCGTTCATGGGTGTTCCTTGTTATGTAGGGGCTCAGGCCTGGTGCAGGTACCAGCGCCAGTCCTGCTCGCTGACTTCGGCCATGAACTGGCGGTACTCGGCGCGTTTGACCTTCAGGTACACGCCAAGGAAGTCTTCGCCCAATGCTTCGCGGGCCCAATGGGAATGTTGCAGGGCGTCGAGGGCAGTCAGCCAGTCGGTGGGCAGGTGTTCGGTGGCCTGGGCATAGCCGTTGCCTTCCACCGGTGCGCCCGGGTCCAGCTGTTCGCGGATGCCCCGGTGGCTGGCGGCGAAAATAGCCGCTGCGGCCAGGTAGGGGTTGGCGTCGGCGCCGCAAATGCGGTGCTCCACATGCCGGCTGTTGGCCGGGCCGCCGGGTACACGCAGGCTCACGGTGCGGTTGTCCACGCCCCAGGTCGGCGCCAGCGGCGCATAGCTGTTGGCCTGGAAGCGGCGGAACGAGTTGGCGTTGGGGCAGAACAGCAGCAGCGAATCGCGCAGGTGGCGCAGCATGCCGGCCACGGCCTGACGCAGCAGCGGGGTGCCGGCTTTGTCTTCACTGGCGAACAGGTTGTTGCCCGCGCTGTCCGCCAGGCTCAGGTGCATGTGCATGCCGGTACCGGCCAGGTTGGCAAACGGTTTGGCCATGAAGCAGGCCTGCATGCCGTGGGCGTGGGCCACGCCTTTCACCAGCCGCTTGTAGCGCACGGCTTGGTCCATCGCCTGCAGGGCGTCGCCGTGCTCCAGGGTGATTTCCACCTGGCCGGGTGCGTATTCCGAAATAGCGGTACGCGCCGGAATGCCCTGGGCCTTGCAGGCCGCGTACAGGTCGGCGAGGAACGGTTCGATCTGCTCCAGTTCACGCAGGCCATAGACCTGGGTGGTGCGCGGGCGGCCACCATCGTTGTCCAGCGCCGGTTGCGGGCGGCCCTGGGCGTCGCGTTGCTGGTCGAGCAGGTAGAACTCCAGCTCGCAGGCCATCACCGGGTGATAGCCGTCGGCTTTCAGCGCTTCGATGGTGCGCAGCAGCACATGACGCGGGTCGGCGACGCTGGCCGGCAGGCCTTCGCTCGGGTGCATGCTGACCTGCACCGCAGCAGTGGGCACCCGGCGCCAGGGCAAGCGCACCAGGCTGCCTTCGAGCGGGTAGGCGCGGCAGTCGATGTCGCCCACGTCCCATACCAGGCCCGAGTTTTCTACGTCGTCGCCGTTCAGGGTCAGACCGAGGATGGTGCTGGGCAGCGGCCGGCCGGTCTGGTACACGGCCAGCAGTTCCTCGCGGTGCAACAGCTTGCCGCGCGGCACGCCGTTGGCGTCAAGGATGAACAGTTCGAACAGCTCGATATCGGGGTTGTCGGCCAGAAAACGGGCAGCCTGCTCTGCGGGTGCAAAGTGCATGATTGATTCGCTCACGTACGCACAGGGCCACCGCACAAGCAGGCGGCCCAGTTGAGTCAAATGGCCAGACGCTGGCCGGGTTTGTTCACAATGGCGTGAGCGAAGTGTCCGGTGGGCGCGCGTGGCGGCAGTGCCACAGGGCCCAGAAGGCGAGGATGATGTGGACCAGCGGATTTTCCCCGGCACGGCTCCGGGCCTTCGGGAGCGAAGGGCGGGAAGACGGTGGCGCGATGGGCTGGACGGGAGTCATGCCTTTGATACTCACATGCGGCGTAAGGTTGATTAAAGCAGTGAATGGCAACCTTCACATATGCCCTTGCTAAACTTTCAGCCGCCATACGATCCCTGCAGGAGCGGGGGGGGGGGGGGGGGGGGGGGGGGGGGGGGG